>JBOGZQ010000050.1:0-22594 GCA_050697375.1 Gaiellaceae bacterium
CCAGAGGATCCACTGATCCTGGACGTTCGCCGATAGCGCAACCGCGAAGCCGATAAGCGCGGTGAGGAGAACGAGGTTCCAGACGTTCTGGCCGGGATACGTGATCGGCCGCCCGCCGATCAGCTCCTGGAGCTTCGCGAACGCGATCATCGAGCCCGAGAACGAGATCGCGCCGATGAGGCCGGAGAGGGCGATCGCGATGAGGATGTCGACCGTCGGCTTCCCCGGCTCCGGGAGGAGGCGATGGAGCTCCGCGAGCGAGATCAACGCGGCCGCGCCGCCGCCGACGCCGTTGAACAGCGCCACCATCTGCGGCATCGCGGTCATTTTCACCCTGCGCGCCGCGAACGCTCCGAAGCCGCCGCCGATCGCCATGCCGAGCGCGAGCGCCCACCAGCTCGTGCCGCCCGTCTTGATCCACGTGACGACGATCGCGAGGAGCATCCCGACGGCGCCGATCTGGTTGCCGCGCCGCGCGTGCGCCGGATTGGAGAGATAGCGCAGCGCGAGGATGAATGTCACGATCGTGATCAGGTACAGCAGGTTCGAGACGTTCGTGCTCACGAATCGTCCTTCTTCGGCGGCTCGCGCTTCTTGAACATCTCGAGCATCCGGTCGGTGACGACGAAGCCGCCGACGACGTTCGCGGAGCCGAGGACGACCGCGAGGAAGCCGATGATCCAGAGGAACGGCCCCTTGTGCCCGAGCCCGAGGACGAGCATCGCGCCGACGACGACGATGCCGTGGATCGCGTTCGTCCCCGACATTAGCGGCGTGTGCAGCAGCGTCGGAACCTTCGAGATCACCTCGAACCCGAGAAAGATTGCGAGCACGAGGATCGTCACCTCGAAGACGAGCAGCATGTTGTGACTCATGCGGGCGCGGCCTCCTTCTTGCCGGCGACGCAGGCGCCGGCGGTGACCTCGTCCGACCAGTCGAGGTTCACCTGTCCCTCCGGCGCGAGATGGAGCAGCAGCGCCTGCACGTTGCGCGAATAGAGCATCGACGCGTGGTAGGGCATGGTCGACGGGATGTTCGTCAGACCGACGAGCGTGACGCCCTCGCGCACCGCGACCTCCCCGGGGACGGTGAGCTCGCAGTTGCCGCCCGTCTCCGCGGCGAGGTCGACGATCACCGAGCCGGGCCGCATCGCCGCGACTGCGGACGCAGGAATGATCTTCGGCGCTGCACGGCCGGGTACTGCCGCCGTCGTGATGACGGCGTCGAACTCGGCGATGCGCGCCTCGAGGGCGGCCTGCTGCGCCTGCATCTCCTCGGGCGTCAGCTCGCGCGCGTAGCCGCCCTCCGCCTCGGCGCCGGTGACGCCGAGGTCGAGCCAGTTCGCGCCGAGGCTCTCGATCTGCTCGCGCACGACCGGCCGCACGTCGAAGCCGGTGACGACGGCGCCGAGCCGGCGCGCCGTGGCGATCGCCTGGAGGCCGGCTACGCCGGCGCCGATGACGAGCACCTTCGCCGGCGGGACCGTGCCCGCCGCTGTCATCAGCATCGGGAAGAAGCGGGGGAGATGCTCCGCGGCGAGGAGCGCGGCCTTGTAGCCGCCGACCGTCGCCTGCGACGACAGCGCGTCCATCGACTGCGCGCGGGTGATGCGGGGAATCGACTCCATCGCGAACGCGATGACGCCGCGGCTCGCGAGCGCCTCGATGCCGGCCTTGTCGGCGAGCGGGTCGAGGAACCCGATCAGGAGCTGGCCGTCGCGGAGACGTGCGGGGTCGGGTGCCTGCACGGCGACCACGACGTCGGCTTCCCAGGGCGAGCCGATCGACGCGCCGGCCTCGATGTACGCGGCGTCGGGGAACGATGCGGCGTCTCCCGCGCCGGCTTCGACGACGACCTCGAAGCCCGCGCCGGCGAGCTTGCCCGCCGTCTCGGGCACGAGTGCCACCCTGCGCTCTCCCGGCGCTCCCTCCCGCGCTACTCCGACCCGCATCGGGGCCAACTCTAGACTGATGCCGACCTCGTGACGCACTTCGTCTCGCACTACGGGCTGTGGGTCGTATTCGGGGTCGTCTTCCTCGAAGTCGCCGGGCTGCCGTTCATCCCCGGCGAGACGGCGCTCATCGCCGCGTCCGCGCTGGCGTCGCAGGGGCAGGGATCCGTCGTCTGGACGATCGTCCTCGCTGCGACCGCAGCGGTCGTCGGCGCGAGCACGGGGTACGTGCTCGGCCGGGTCTGGGGGCGCGACATCCTCGCTGCATGGCCGTGGCTCGAGCGCGTCAGCAAGCCCGCCGTCGACCGCTCGGACGAGTTCCTCGACCATCACGGCTCGAAGGCCGTCTTCCTAGGCCGCTTCGTGCCCGTGCTGCGCGCGACGCTGGGCTGGATGGCCGGGTTCGGGCGGATGCCGTGGCCGCGGTTCCTCGCATGGAACGTCATCGGCGCGATCGTGTGGGCGTGCGGGATCGGGCTCGCGTCCTACTACGCGGGTGCGGCGATCGTGGACACGGTGCAGCGCGATGCCGGCATCGGCATCGGCGTCATCGTCGCGCTGGCGCTCGCCTTCATCGGCATTCACCTGCTGCGCCGACGGATAGAGAAGAAGAAGGCGTAGAGGAGATTCCGGCCGCCCGCTGAAACTTGGTCGGGCATGCTCGCTGCACTCGTGCGTTGTCTCGAAGAGCGCGACCAGACGGGGGGTCACGGGGCGCGCGTCGCCGCCCTGGCCGAGCCGGTCGCCCGGCGGCTCGGATGGGCTCCCGACCGCATCGCGATGCTGCGCCACGCGGCGCCGATCCATGACGTCGGCAAGCTCGTCGTCCGTGCCGAGGTGCTGCTCAAGCCGGGGGCGCTGTCCGAGCAGGAACGCGACGAGATGCGGGCGCACCCGCGGGCGGGGGCGTCGCTCGTCCTGCCGCTGCCGAATGCGAAGCACGTCCTGCCGTACGTCCTGCTCCATCACGAGCGCTGGGACGGCCACGGCTATCCGTGCGGCCTGCGCGGCCGGTCGATCCCGATCGAGGCGAGATTGCTCGCGGTTGCGGACGCCTTCGACGCGATGACGTCGCTGCGGCCGTACCGCGCGGCGCGCACGCACGGGGAGGCGTTCGTCGAGCTCGGCCGCGAGGCGGGCAAGCAGTTCGACCCGGGGATCGTCGATGCGTTTTTGGCGGTTTGGCAAGGCGAGGCCTTGCCCGTCGCCGTCTAAGAGGCCGGTACCAGGTACGCGCACGAGCGTGTCACGCGAAGCGCCGCATGGCGCCGCGGCCGGTAAGGCCTTCGTGACGCTTCTGTGACCGTACCTGGTACCGGTCGTTTTGCTTAGAGAGCTGCCCAGACGTCCAGTTTTTGGCGCACACGCGAGATCACTTCGTCGGTGAACTCGCTCGTGCCGAGGTCGCCCCGGAGGTCGGCAGTCCGTGCGCCCGCCGCCACCGCCTCGAGGCACGCTTCGCGCACGGCGCGGCCCGCGCGCTGACCCGCTTCGCCGGCGTGCGAGAGCAGCGCCGCTCCGCCGAGGATCATCGCCATCGGATTCGCGACATTCTTGCCTTCGAGCGACGGCGCGGTCCCGTGCGCGGCCTCGGCCATGATCGCCGCGGGCTCGAAGTCGTCCTCGAACGCGACGACGAGCGACTCCGATCCCGCGATCGAGCCGAAGAGCGGCAGGACGAGGTCGGAGAGGATGTCGCCGTCGCGGTTGAGCGCGGGGATGACGAGCGGCTCGCCGGTCGTCGACAGCAGCAGCGCGAACGTCGCGTCGATGAGCTGCGGCTCGTACGGCACCCCCGGGTGCCGCTCGGCGGCCGCGTCCATCTCCTCCTTCAGCATCCCCTCGTACGTCGGGCTGACCGTGTACTTCGGGCCGCCGAACACCTTCGCGCCGGTGCGGTCCGCCTGCCGGAATGCGAACTCGGCGACGCCGTGGCAGATGCGGCGCTCGATGCGCTCGGTGCGGTACGCGACCTCGTCGTCGCCCTCGCCCTCGCGCCATTCCTTTGCGCCGTACGCGTCACCGACCGCCATGCGCACGATCGAGATCGGCGCGAACACGCCGCCGAGCGGGACGACGCCCGGGATCCGCCGCCCCGTGCGCACGATCACCTTGCCGCCGATCTCCTCGCGGAGGATCCGGTTCGGCGAGCCGATGTCGCCGCGGCCCTCCGGCGTGACCGTCGCCGCCTTCAGGCCGAGCCCGTGCTCGAGGATCGCGGCCGCCGCCTCGTGAACGACTCCGTTCTTCGTCTCGCGGCGCGACTCGATCGAGAGGTCGTAGCGGACGAACTCGAGCTCGACCCCGATGACCTCGGGCGCAAGCACGCGAAGCGACTCCTCGAGCAGCTCCTGCCCGGTCTGGTCGCCCTCGAGGACGACGATGACGTTCTCGTCGCGCATCCGGCGGCCAGTGTAGTGCCGTTGTCCCTGCGGTATGCCTACACGCGTCGGACGCAAAGGCCGGTTCCGCTACCTCGATTCGCGCGGGGACGAGATTCGCGATCCCGCGACGATCGAGCGCTTCGAGAAGCTCGCGATTCCGCCTGCCTGGAAAGACGTCTGGATCGCCGCTCGGCCGCGCGCCAAGCTCCAGGCGACCGGCCACGACGCCGCCGGGCGGAAGCAGTACATCTATCACCCCGATTTCCGTGCAGAGCAGGACCGCGCGAAATTCGACCGCCTGATCCGATTCGGCGAGCAATTGCCGAAGCTGCGTACGGCGATGGCGCGGGATCTCGACAACGACGAGCTCGATCGCGATCGCGTCTGCGCGATCGCGTTGCGACTGATCGACATGGGTTGGTTCCGCGTCGGGAGCGAGCGGCACACGCGCACGTCGGGGACGTTCGGCATAACGACGCTGCGAAAGCGCCACGTGGGCGTGCGCGGCAACCGTGTCCGGCTCGAGTTCGTCGGAAAGGGGCGCTCGCAGGTGCGGACGTCGCTCGTCGACGACGAACTCGCGACCGCGATCCGCGAATTGCTCGCGGTGCGCGGCCGCGGCCGGCTATTCCGGTACGAGCGGAACGGGAACGGGCTCTGCGACCTTACGAGCCGCGCGTTGAACGAGTACGTGAAGGCGTATCTCGGCCCGGAGTTCAGCGCGAAGGACTTCCGCACGTGGGGCGGGACCCTCCTGGCCGCGATCGCGTTCGCCGAGCGTCGTCCGGATGGGAAGGCGGCGGTGACGGCGGTGATGCGCCAGGTCGCCGAGCGGCTCGGGAACACTCCGGCGGTCTGCCGGGAGTCGTACGTCGCGCCGGCGGTCGTCGACGCCTATCTCGAAGGGAGAACCATCGCGGATTTCAGGCCTCGACATTTACGGGTCGTCGGCGCCCGCCAAACCGCTCTGGAGCCGGAAGAGAGAGCTCTCTTGGCGCTTCTGAATTTCAAGTAGAATTACCTCCATGGCACGAAAAACCGTTCTCGTTTGCGACAGCTGCGGCAAGGAAGTCGACGAGGGAAAGGGCGCGATGCTCCGGGTGACGTACACGGACGCGCGCCGCGGCTCGAAGCAGGCCGACCTCTGCGACGACTGCGCCGGCTCGATGCCCGGCCGTGCCGTCGCGCGGCGCGGACGCAAGCCGAAGTCCGCCGCAACCGCGTAGAAGGGCCGTCGGAAACCGCCTCTAGGATGAGGCGGTGCCGCTCAGCCTGATTGCTGGGCCTGCGAACGCGGGCAAGGTCGAGATGCTCCTCGACCGGTATCTCGCGGCGCTCGAGCGGGAGCCTGTGCTCATCGTGCCGAACCGCTCGGACGTCGGGCGCGTCGAGCGAGAGCTGCTCGCGCGACGTCCCGCACTCTTCGCCGGCTCGATCGGCACGTTCGACGACGTTTTCGAGCGTGTTGCGAACGCGGGCGACGAGGCGCGTCCGGTCGTGCCGGGGGCGCAGCGCGCGCTGCTCGTCCGCCGCGTCCTTGCGAACGCGCAGCTCGACCGGCTCGCCGCCTCCGCGCGGTTCGGCGGGTTCGCCGACGCGCTCCAGCAGGCGCTGAGCGAGCTCGAATCCGGCCTGCTCGATCCCGCCGAGCTCGCCGGCGACCTCGCAACGCTCTACGCCGCTTACCGCGACGAGCTCGACCGCCTCGGACGCTGGGATCGCGACCTCCTGCGGCGCAGCGCGGCGGAACGGCTGCAGTCGGAGCTCGATGCATGGCACGGCGAGCCGGTGTTCGCGTACGGCTTCGAGGACCTCACCGGCGCCGAGTGGGCCTTGCTCGAGGCGCTTGCCGGCCGAACCGAGGTGACCGTCTCGCTGCCGTACGAGCCGGGCCGGCCGGCGTTCGCGTCGCTGCGGCGAACGGCCGAGGATCTCGCACGCCTCGCCGGCGCGAGCATCGAGGAGCTGCCGCCGCGCTGGGAGCAGACCGCACAGCAGGCGCTCGCGCACGTCGAGCGCGCACTCTTCGACGACGTCGCACACGATCCGGTTTCGATCGACGGCGCGGTGCGCTTCTTCGAGGGGGCGGGTGCGCGCGGATCGCTCGAGCTCGTCGGCGAGGAGCTGCTCGCGGTCGTGCGCGCGGGCACGCCGGCGGAGCGAATCGGCATCGTCTGCCCGAGCATCGAGCGCTGGCGCGCGCCGCTCGAGACTGCGCTCGCCACCCTCGGCGTTCCGTACTCGATCGACGGCGAGGTTGGCGTCGCGCAGACGCCGCTCGGTCACGCACTCGTCTCGTTCCTGCGCTTTGCCTGGCTCGGCGGCACGCGGAGCGAGCTGTTCGCGTATCTCCGCTCGCCGTTCTCCGGCGTCCCGCGGCACGCGGTCGACTTCGTCGAGGGCCGCCTGCGCGGCCGCGCCGTGCAGACGCCCGAACGGGTCGTCGAGGAGGCCGAGAAGCTGCGCGGCTCGCCCCTTCCCGCGCTCGACGACCTGCGGTCCGCGGACGACCCGGTCGCGGCCGTCCGCGACCTGGCCGCGCGGATGCTGCGCAGCGCCTACGGGCTCGAAGGCCCGCCGGTCGGCGATCCCTCGGCGCTCGACCTGCGCGCGTACGAGGCGGTGACCCGTCTGCTGCGCGAGCTCGACGGCTGGCAGTCGCTCGCCGGCCCGCTGTCGCGCGAGGACGTCGTCTCCGCGCTCGACCGGCAGGCCCTGCGTCCGATGCGCGGCGACGAGGCGGGGCGCGTCGCCGTCGTCGATCTCATGCGCGCGCGCACGCGGCAATTCGACGTCGCGTTCGTCCTCGGCCTCGAGGAGGGGAGCCTGCCGCGCCGCGGCCTCGCTTCGCCGTTCCTCGACGACGACGCGCGCCGCGCGCTCGACGAGCGGGGAGCCAGGCTCGAGCGACCGGACCAGGTGAGCCGCGACCGCTATCTCTTCTACACCGCGTGCACGCGCGCGTCGGAGCGGCTCTATCTCGTTCGCGAGGCCGCGACCGACGACGGCTCGCCACGCGAGGCGAGCCCGTTCTGGGACGAGGTGCAGGCGCTTTTCGACGCCGACGACGTCCGGCGCTGGACGCGCAGACGGAAGCTGTCGGAGCTGACGTGGAAGCTCGAGGAGGCACCGACAGAGCGCGAGCGGCTGCGCACGCTCGCAGAGCTCGCCGCCCGCGACCGTGGCGACGCGGAGGCGCTCGCGCGCGCGAACGGATGGGAGCGGCGGCTCCGCCGCGCGCTGTCCGCCCGTGAGCGGCCGACGAAGCTCGTGCATCCGGTCGTGCTCGAGCAGCTCGGCTCGCGAACGACGTTCAACGTCACCGAGCTCGAGCGCTTCGCCGACTGCTCGTCGGCGTGGTTCGTCGACCGGCTCATCGACCCGCGCACGATCGACGCAGAGGTCGATCCGAAGCTGCGCGGGTCGGTCGCCCACAGCGCGCTCTTCAAGTTCTTCACGCGCCTGCCGAAGGAGCTCGGCATCGAGAAGCTCGACCCGCGTGTCGAGGAGGATGCGGTTCGCCTCATGCGCGCGTGCCTCGACGAGGCGCTCGGTGGCCTGCGCATGGAGATGACTGAGATGCAGGCGCGCGAGCTCGACCAGACGTTGTGGCGCGATCTCGAGGCGGTCGTGCGCGAGGAGTGCGCGAGCGAGGGCCAGCTCGTCCCGCGCCGGTTCGAGGTCGCCTTCGGAAGCGAGCGCGCCGCGCCGGAGCTGCAGCGCGGGCTCGACCTCGGAGACGGTCTCGTCCTTTCCGGGAAGATCGACCGCATCGACATCGACCCGTTCAGTGCGCGCGGGATCGTGCAGGACTACAAGTCGGGAAAGCACGCGCACTCGGCGGTCGAGATCGAGAAGGAGCTTCGGCTCCAGATTCCGCTCTACATGCTCGTGCTCCGCGACCTCGTCGGCATCGAGCCGCTCGGCGGCGTCTACCGGCCGCTGGCGGGCGAGCGCCGCGCGCGCGGGCTGCTGCGCAGGGAAGAGGGCGAGCTTTTGCCGGGCGCCTACAAGAACGACTACCTCGACGAGGACGCGTTCTGGTCGCTGGTCAAGAATGCGGAGGAGACGGCGCGGCGCCTCGCGGGGCGCATCCGCGCGGGCGACGTCGAGCACGATCCGCGCGGCGGCGAGTGCCCGCCGTGGTGCGACCTCTGGCCGATGTGCAGGGTGGATCGGGCATGAACGAGCAGCAGCTCGCGGCGGTCGAGGCGACCGGTGAGGTCTTCGTCTCCGCAGGCGCCGGGACGGGAAAGACGGCGGTGCTCGTCGAGCGGTTCGCGCGCGCCGTGTGCGACGACGGCCTCGACGTCGACTCGATCCTCGTCATCACGTACACGCGGCGCGCGGCCGGCGAGCTGCGCACGCGCATCCGCGCGGAGCTGACCGCGCGCGGCCGCCACGATCTCGCCCGCGAGCTCGACGGCGCCTGGATCTCCACCATCCACGGCTTCTGCCTACGGCTGCTGAAGGCGTACCCGTTCGCGGCGGGGCTCGACCCGCGCTTCCGGGAGCTCGACGACGCGCAGGGCGCAGTGCTTCGCAGCGAGGCGTTCGAGTGCGCGCTCGCCGAGTTCTGTGCGAGCGGCGAGCCGGCGCGGCTCCAGCTCCTCGCGACGTACGGCGCATCCGGGTTGCGCCGCATGCTCACGGGCGTCTACGAGACGCTCCGCTCCGCCGGCCGCGAGCTTCTGCTCGCCCCCCTTCGCGATCGGCCGGAGCTTGGGGAGCGCATCGCCGAGCTGCGCGACGCAGCGACGGCGCTCGGCGGCGAGACGGCTGCGCAACTGCTCGCGCTGCTCGAGCGCGACTCGCGCCCCGATCGCCTCCTCGACCTGTCCGGCTTCCGCGTGAAGACCGACCGTGCGCTCTTGTACGAAGAGGCGCGTCGGGCCGTCGAGCAGGCGGCGCTCGACGAGGCGGCCGCCCGCGACCGGGACCTGCTCCAGGAGCTGCTCGAGCGGTTCGCCGTCGCGTACGCGGAGGAGAAGGCGCGCGAGTCGGCCCTCGATTTCGAAGACCTGCAGCTGCACGCGCGCGACCTCTTGCGCGACGACGCGTCGATCCGCGAGCGCGAGTCGCTCCGCTTCCGGTCGATCATGGTGGACGAGTTCCAGGACACGAACCGTCTCCAGTGCGAGCTCGTCGATCTGCTCGCCGGCAGCGGCGCGGAGCTCTTCTTCGTCGGCGACGAGTTCCAGTCCATCTACGGGTTCCGCCATGCCGACGTGCGCGTCTTCCGCGAGCGTCGTGCGCGATCGGCTCAGCTCCTGCCGCTGACGCTCAACTACCGCTCGCGGCCGGAGGTGCTCGCCGCGGTCAACGAGCTCTTCGGGTCGCATTTCGGCGACGAGTTCCAGCCGCTCGCCGCGGCGGCCGAGTTCCCGGACCCGGTGTTCGGCCATCCCGTCGAGCTGCTCGTCACCGACAAGGCCGCGTACAAGGACACCGGCGTGCACTGGCGGCGCGCCGAGGCGCGCGCGATTGCGCGGCGCGTGCGCGAGCTCGTCGACACGGGCGCGGCGACGGCGGGGGAGATCGTCGTCCTCTTCGCCGCCGGAACAGACGCGGAGCTGTACGAGCAGGAGCTCCGCCGCGCCGGCCTGCCGACGTACCGTGCTACCGGCAAGGGGTACTTCGGCCAGCAACAGGTCGTCGACCTGCTCGCGTACCTGCGGCTGCTTCAGAACCGCTACGACGACCGCGCGCTCGTCAGCGTTCTCGCATCGCCGTTCGTCGGCGTCTCGAACGACGCGCTCGTGCTCCTGCGGCGGTCCGCGTCGAGGCGGCCGCTCTTCGCCGGGCTGGAGAAGGGAATGCCTGCAGGCCTCTCGGACGACGACGAGCGGCTCATGCGCGCGTTCCGGCAGCGCTACGACCGGCTGTGCGCGGCGATGTCGCGACTCTCGCTCGAGCGGCTGTGCGAGCGCATCGTCGCCGAGCACGACTATGACCTCGCGGTGCTCGCACAGTGGGACGGCAAGCGGCGCTACGCGAACATGCGCAAGCTCGCGCGGCTCGCGCGCTCGTACGAGGAGCTGCGCGGCCCAGACGTCGAGGGGTTCGTCCGCTTCGTCAGCGAGCAGGAGGCGCTCGGCGCGCGCGAGCTCGAGGCGGTCGCGGAGGAGGAGGGAGCCGACGCGGTGCGCCTGCTCACGATCCACGCGGCAAAGGGCCTCGAGTTCGACGTCGTCATCGTCGCCGACGCGGGACGCGACAAGGCGCCGCCGTCGGCGGAGGAGATCCTCGCGCTCTCCGACGGGCGCTTCGGCTTCCGCGTCGCCGATCCGGTGACAACGAAGCGGCGCGGTGCGTTCGACTACGAAGAGGTGAAGGCCGTGCGCGCCGCCGAGGACGACGCAGAGCGCCTTCGCCTCTATTACGTCGCCATGACGCGTGCGCGCGAGCGGCTCATCGTCTCGGGCGCGATCGACCGGACGAAAGCGGCCGACGCGTCGACGCCCATCGGCTGGGTGCTGACGCGGCTCGCCGCGGACGACGAGCTCGACGCGGCCGGCGACCAGCCGGCCGAGCTTGCGCGCGGCGATGCGCGGCTGCTCGTGCGCGTCGACCGTTATCGCGAGGCCGACTGGGCGGACGCGCCGGTGCAAGAGCCGGCAGAGCCGGGGCAGCTCGAGCTCTTCGCCGTGCTCGGTGAGGCGGTCGCTGCCGTCGCGCCGGAGCTGCCACCGCTCGTGGCGCTGCCGGAGCCGCCGCTCCATCGCGTCCGCCGCCTGTCCTTCACCGCGCTCTCGACGTTCGAGCAGTGCTCGTACAAGTACTACGCGCGCTATGCGATCGGCATGAAGGAGCTCCCCATCGCCGGCGGGATGGGCACGGGCGAGATGTCGGCGACGGAGGTCGGAAGCGCCGTCCACGCGCTGCTGGAGGAGCTCGATCTCGCCGCCCCCGTCGTTCCCGACATCGAGGACGAACGGATTCGCGGGTTCGTCGCCGCCTACTGCGACTCCGGGCTCGCGCGCCGCATTGCCGCGCTGACGGGGGTGACGAAGGAGCGGCCGTTCACGTTCGAGCACGACGGCGTGCTGCTCCACGGCTTCCTCGACGTCCTGCACATCGCCGACGGCCGTGCGGTCGTCGTCGACTACAAGACGAACCTCATCGGGGAGTCGTCGCCCGCTGCGATCGTCGAAGAGGACTACCGGCTCCAGCGCCTCGTCTACGCGCTCGCGTGCTTCCGTGCCGGCGCGGACGAGGTGGAGGTGCTCTACCACTTCCTCGAGCGGCCCGACGCCGTCGTCTCGACGATCTTCGCGCGCGACCAGCTGCCGGAGCTCGAGCAGGAGCTGTCGGCCGCGATCGCGCACATCCAGGCGGGGGAGTTCAGGCCGACGCCGAGCGAGTTCGCATGCGCGGGCTGCCCGGCGCTCGACCTCGTCTGCGCAGGCCCGCGCCTGCGCCAGCCGTCGCCGGCTCTCGCCGCCAGTGCCGCGTAACTTCGTCGCCGAGGCGCGCAAGCGCGTCGCACCGAAGAAGGAGCGGATTCGGCCGATCGTCGAGCGCCTCGCGCTGGAGCACGAGGACGCGGCGATCGCGCTCACGTTTCGCAGTCCGCTCGAGCTCCTCGTCTCGGTGATGCTGTCGGCGCAGACGACCGATGTGAACGTCAACCGCGTCACCGCGACGTTGTTCGAGAAGTACCACACGCCGGAGGACTACCTGTCGGTGCCGCAGGAGGAGCTCGAGCGCGACATCTACGCGACCGGCTTCTTCCGGCAGAAGGCGAAGTCGCTGCGGGGAACGATGCGCGTGCTGCTCGACGAGTTCGACGGCGAGGTTCCGACGACGCTCGAAGAGCTGATGCGGCTCCCCGGCGTCGCGCGCAAGACGGCGAACGTCGTCACCGGCGAGCTCGGCAACGCGCAGGGGATCGCGGTCGACACGCACGTGCGCCGGCTGTCGCAGCGGCTCGGGCTGACGAAGCAGGAAGACCCGGTGAAGATCGAGCGGGACCTCCTGCGGATCGTCCCGCGCGAGGACTGGGGGCGCTTCTCGCACCTGCTCATCTGGCACGGGCGGCGGGTGTGCGACGCAAGGCGGCCGCGATGTGAAGACTGTGTGCTGAATGACCTCTGCCCGTCGAGCCGCGTCTGAGCTGCACCCCGCGACGCACGGCTTCGAGCTCGCCGCCGACGCGTACGAGCGCGGCCGCCCGGACTATCCCGCCGCCGCGATCGACTTCCTCGTCGAGCGGCTCGACCTCGGGGCGGGGCGCACCGTCCTCGATCTCGCGGCCGGCACCGGCAAGCTGACGCGGCTCCTCGTGCCGAGCGGCGCGGAGGTGATCGCCGTCGAGCCGATCTCCGAGATGCGTGCGAAGATCGCGGACGCACGCGTGCTCGAGGGGACGGCGGAGGCGATCCCGCTCGCGGACGACTCGGTCGACGCGGTGACGGTCGCGCAGGCTTTCCACTGGTTCCGTCCCGACGACGCGTTGCGCGAGATCCATCGCGTGCTGCGGCCGGGCGGCGGGCTCGCGCTCGTGTGGAACGTGCGCGACGAGCGCAATCCCGTGCAGGCGGCGGCGAGCGAGATCATGCGGCCGCTCGAGAAGGACGTGCCGCGGCGCCACAAGCGCGACTGGCGCGAGGTGCTCGACGACAACGGTGGACTTTTCACGCCGGCCGAGCTCGTGACGTTCGACCACGAGCAGCTCGTCGACGAGGACGCCTTCGTCGAGCGGTTCACGTCCGTCAGCTTCGTCGCCGCCGCGCCGCCCGACGTCCGCGCCGAGGTCGAGGCGAAACTCCGCGCGCTCGCCCGCGAAGCGGGCGCTCCTCTCCGCCTGCCCTACGTGACCGAGCTGTACGTCGCGTCCGCTAGTTGACGGACGGATCCTCGGGGATCCGGGCGACGAGCTCGTAGATGCCGCCCTTGCGGCGGAGGACGTCGGCCCACAGCTCGCCGGGCGCCTCGGTGAACGCGTCGTCGGGCCGCGAGTCCTCGACGATCCAGTCGTCGCGGCCGAGCTCGTCCTCGAGCTGGCCCGCGCCCCAGCCTGCGTAGCCGGCGAAGACGCGGCGGCGCGTCGTCATCGCCGCGACGTCCTCCGGCTCGTCGAGCGACGGGAATCCGAGCGTGCCGAAGAGCGGCACGGCGGCGTCGTCGGGATCGACGAACTCGCCGAGCACGAGGACGGCGTTCGGCTGCACCGGCCCGCCGACCCAGACCTGCTCGTCGTCGTCGACGAGCGGTTCGAGCTGCGGCACGAGCTCGACGACCGGCGCGGGGGAGGGACGGTTGAGCACGAGCCCGGCCGCGCCCTCGTCGTTGTGCTCGGTGACGAGGATGACCGTGCGCCGGAAGTTCGGGTCGAGCAGGCCCGGGGACGCGACCAGCAGCTGGCCCTGGAGGGACTCCACGTCGCTCATTCCTGTTTGCTGCCCCGATACGACACGACGTGAACGCGCTCGACGGTCAGCATGCCCTCCTGCACCATCTCGTCGAGCAGGGGAACGACGCGGTCGATGTTCTCGGCCGTGTCGACGATCTCGATCACCACCGGCAAATCCTCGGACAGCCGGAGGATTCGCGAGGTGTGTAGCCGCGAGTCGGCGCCGAATCCCTCGATGCCGCGCACGACGGTGGCGCCCGCGAGGCCCTCCTTGCGGACGCGCTCGACGATCGCCTGGTAGAGCGGCTTGCCGTGCCACGTGTCAGATTCGCCGATGAAGAGCCGGAGAAGCTTCCCCTCGCCTTCGAGCTTCACAGCGCCCTCCCCGCGACGACCCCGATGTAGACGGCGCCGAGACCGGCGGCGAGGCTGCCGAACGCGTTCGCCGCGGCGATGCCGATCGCGCCGTCCTCGGCGAGCCGGTAGGTCTCGAACGAGAGCGTCGAGAACGTCGTGTAGGCGCCGAGGAAACCGATGGTGACGGCGCCGCGGATCCACGGCGCGACGGAGAACTGCTCCGTCATGAGCGTGAACACGAAGCCGAGGACGAACGCGCCGCTGACGTTGACGGCGAACGTGCTCCACGGAAAGGCGCCGGGAGCGCGGCGGCTGACGAATCCCTCGAGCCCATAGCGGGCGAGGGCTCCGACGGCGCCGGCGACGGCGATGGCTACGGCTGTGCGCATGCGAGCTCCTTGAATTCGGTAGGAGCCATCAGCCGACCCGGCGGTTGAAGGCGAGCTCCATCGCCCGCGGAGAGGGTACCTAAGCTGCGCGCGGCGTCAACGCGACGAGCAGGCCGCCGTCTTCGTCGAGGGCGGGGAAGAAGTCGGCGGTCACCGGCTTCACGTGGCCGGAACGAGCACGGATCTCGATGGGCTCACCGAGGCGGCGCACGCCGTAGTCGAGCGAGACCCGAGCCGGATTGCGGTCGCCATCCAGACCGAGCGTCGCGACGATGTCCGCGCCGATCAGATCCGCCTCCGACCAGCCGGTCAATTCGAACACCCCGCGTCCGAGAGCGAGGATCCGCCCTTGCTCGTCGCAGGCCAGGAAGCCCGTGCCGGGAGCGGGGTAGTAATCCTCCTGCAGCTCGAAGAGGAAGCCGAAGCCGCAGTGGTGGCACGCGACCGGCTCGTCATAGAGACCTTCGATGCGGTCGGTGTCGATCGACCGTTCCTTGCAGTTCGGGCAGATGAAGAACGGCACCGTTTCAGGCTAGCTACGAGGGTGCGCGTCGACGCGCGCCACCCAGCCGTGCAGCGGCGAGTCGTACCGAAGCGGCTGACAGTCGACGAGGACGTGGTGGAAGAGCTCGTCGTCGTCGGCCTCGCAGCCGATGCTCGCGTACTTGAGGAACGGGAAGGCGATCACGTCGGCGAGCCCGAACTCGCCGAACAGGTAGTCGCGCCCTGCGAGGAGCCCCTCGAAGAGTTCCACGTGCGCGCGCATCTCGACCGCGAGCGAGTCGGTCGGCCCGTCGTCTGCGATCGCGTTCGGCGCGCGCTTCCACACCCGGTTGAACCAGTCGGCGAAGACGCGCACCTCCGCCCGGCGCGCCGGCTCGCTCGGCAGCAGCGGCGGCTCGGGGAAGCGCCGCTCGAGCCATTCGAGGATGACGGGCGAGTCGGCGACGACCGCTCCGTCATCGGCGACGAGGACGGGGACGAGCCGCTGCCCGCTCGCCGCCTCGACCGGGGAGCGGTCGTCCGGGTCGACGTCGACCCACTCGATCGGGATTCCCTTGTGGCCGGCGGCGAGGGCGACCCGCTCGACGTTCGTCGAGAACGGGATCCGGTAGACCCGGATCAGATCCACTTCTTGCGCCGGAAGAACCAGAGCTGGATGAGCGACGTGACGACGATCACGCCCCAGACGTACGCGTAGCCGTAGTGCCAGTGAAGCTCTGGGATGTTGCGGAAGTTCTGGCCGTAAAGGCCGACGATGAAGGTCGGGAGGAGAAGAACCGAGGCGATGACGGTGAGGACCTTCATCACCTCGTTCTGGTCGTTCGCGATCTTCGCCTGGTGGTAGTCGCGCACGCTTGCGAGCAGGTCGCGCGACAGCTCGAGCCCGTCGAACGCGCGCATGAGCTTGTCGTAGGCGGAGTTGAACGCGATCTCGACGTCCTTCGGGAAGACTTCCGGCCCCTCTTCGACTTCGACGATGCCGTCGATGACGCGCCGCACGGCGTCGCGCATCGGCGCGAGCGTCCGGCGGATGTGCAGCAGGTCGTGGCGCAAGGCGGAGATGCGCGTCCGTGTTGCCTCCGCCGACTGGTCTTCGACCTTGTCCTCGAGCTCGTCGATCTCCTCGTCGAGTGCGTCCACGAGGTCGAGGTAGCGCTCGGCGATCTCGTCGACGAGGCGGTACGTCATCATCCCGGCCGAGTCGTCGCGCTTGATCGTCTTCTTGACGATGTCGACGTCGCACGCCGGGCGGTTGCCGTGCGGCGTCTTGCGCACCGTCAGCAGCATCTCGTTTGTGATGACGAGGTCGATCTCCTGATAGAAGACGTCGTCCTCGTGCGGGACGGCGACCGCGACGAGCAGGACGCCGAAGACGTAGTCGCCGTGCCCCTGGAGCGTCGGCCGCGGCTCGTCGTCGTGCTGCGGGGGCGCGAGCAGGAGCTCGATCGCCGACTCCTCGAGCTCGCGCGGCGCCTTGCCGTGGAGCTCTTCGGCGTTCGGGTCGAGGAGGTCGATCCACGTCGCGGCCACATGGCCGCGTTTCGACACGGAGCGGTCTAGACCTCTGCCGTGAGGGCCGTGCCGGGATGGCCCTCCAACGCTGCGAGAAATCGCTCCGCGTCGAGCGCGGCCATACAGCCGGAGCCCGCCGCGGTCACCGCTTGCCGGTAGACGTGATCCTGGACGTCGCCGGCGGCGAAGACACCCTCGACGTTCGTCTCGGTCGAGCCGGGCTTCGTGACGAGGTAGCCGTTCGCGTCGTGGTCGAGCTGGTCGACGAAGAGCTTCGTGTTCGGGTCGTGTCCGATCGCGACGAAGACGCCGTCGGTCTTGTAGTCCCAGGTCTCCCCGGTCCGCGTGTCGCGCAGCTTGACGCCCTCGACCTTGCCCTCGCCGAAGATGTCGTCGACGACCGCGTTCGTGACGAACTCGATCTTCGGGTTCGCGCGCGCGCGGTCGAGCATGATCTGCGACGCGCGGAACTCGTCCCGCCGGTGGACGACGGTGACCTTGGTCGCGTAGCGCGTCAGGAAGCTGGCCTCTTCCATGGCGGAGTCGCCGCCGCCGACCACGACGAGCTCCCGCTCCTTGAAGAAGGCTCCGTCGCAGGTGGCGCAGGCGGAGAGGCCGCGGCCCTGGAAGTGCTTTTCGCAGGGGAGGCCGAGCCAGCGCGCGGTCGCGCCCGTCGCGACGATCACCGCGTGCGCGGTGTACTCGTCGTTCTCGACCCAGACGCGGAGCGGCTGCTCGGAGAAGTCGACGCGCGTGACGTCGTCGGTGACGAATTCCGCGCCGAAGCGCTCGGCCTGGCGGCGGAACTCGGACATCATCTCCGGCCCCATGATCCCGTCGGGGTAGCCGGGGTAGTTCTCGACGTCACTCGTGACCATCAGCTGGCCGCCCCAGTTGAAGCCCTCGATGACGAGCGGCTGCAGGTTCGCCCGCGCCGCGTACAGGGCGGCGGTGTACCCGGCAGGGCCGCCGCCGATGATGATCAGCTCACGTGTGTCAGTCATGTCACTTGTATTAAACGAATTCGGGCGGCTGGACGTTCCCGGAGGCCTCGAGGCTCGGATTTCCGGCCCGGGACGGGCTGATCAAGCGGCGTCGAGGGCGCGAACGGTCGGCTCGGCCTCGAGCTCGACCTGCTCGTCGGCTGCCTGGTCGAGCTTCGCCTCGAACCGGTCGAGGCGCTTCTCGGACTCGGCGTACTTCGACTGCGCCCGCGAGAGGTGCGTGCCGACGAGGTCGAAGTCCTCGCGGAACTTGCCGAAATCCTTCTGGAGCGCGAAGCAGTACTTCATGACCTCTTCGGCTCGCTGCTCGATCTGCATGCCCTTGAGACCGAGCACGATCATCTGGAGGTAGGCGGTGAACGTCGTCGCCGAGACCGGGAACACACGCTTCCCGTGTGCGTACTGGAGGAGCGCGCCGGTCTTCCCCGAGATGAGCTCGTAATGGATCGTCTCGGCCGGGAGGTACATGAAGGCGAGATCGAACGTGCCGAGGTCGGGGCGGATGTACTTCGACGCGATCGCGTCGATGTGGCCCTTCACGTCGCGGGCGAATGCCTTCTCGTGCAGCTGCTGCTCGGCCTCGTTCTCGGCGGAGGTCATCCGCTCGAAGTTGTCGAGCGGGAACTTCGCGTCGACGGGGAGCAGGAGGCCGGCCGCACGGATGACGGCGTCGACGCGCTCGCCGGTCGGGAACGTGTACTGGACCTCGTACGCGTCGCTCGGGAGGCGGTCGCGCAGGAGGTTCTCGAGCAGCAGTTCTCCGAAGCCTCCGCGCGCCTTCGGCGGCCGGAGGGCCTGCTCGAGGCGGCCGAGCTCCTTCGCGCGGGCGGTCATCTCCGCGGTCGCCTTCGTAACCTCTCCGAGGCGCTCGTGGATCTGGGTCGCGGTCTGAGTGCTGCTCGCGAGACGCCGGTCAAGGGTCTCGGTCTGCTCGGCCAGGCGGCGGTCGACGTCGGCGTTGCGCTCGTTCAGCTGGCGGGCGGTCTCGTCGCGGAGCGCGGCGAGCTGGCCGCCGAGCAGCCGCGGAAGCGCGACGACGGCAGCTGCGACGGCGAGGACGACGAGGATGAGGAGTCCGATGACCATTGGGCCGAAGAACGGTAGAGACCCGGTCGGACGGAAGACACAAAGATGCCGGCCCCGACCAACCCGAAGGTTCATCGGAACCGGCTCGCAGAGACTATGGGCGCCCTGGCGCTCCGTCAAGGGCAAAAAGTCCGCAATTTGCGGGCGCTAGGCGAGGGCGGCGTTCAGGTACTTCACGAGGGTGGCCTCGTCGAGGCCGTTCGCCAACGGCACCTGGACGGGGTTGTTGGCGCCCTTCGTCAGGAAGATCGTCGGCGTGCCGGTGACCTTCTGGGCCTGCGCGTCGGCGCCGACCTGGCTCGCCTCGGTCTTCA
Source organism: Gaiellaceae bacterium (assembly GCA_050697375.1). Classification (GTDB taxonomy): domain Bacteria; phylum Actinomycetota; class Thermoleophilia; order Gaiellales; family Gaiellaceae; genus Palsa-739. The sequence continues at coordinate 18,857 of JBOGZQ010000050.1, forward strand.
CCGTTCCCGAGTTCCGCTCGGTGAAGAGCGGGTCGATCTTCAGGCCGGGGACGCTGGCGGCGATGTTGTAGAGCATCTGGTCGGTCAGCCAGCCGGTGTTCTCCGTTTGCTGGTTGTCGTACAGCACGGCCGCGAAGTTGAACGCCTTGTTCTGCTTCGCCGCCGCGAGCGCGACCGCCTGTCCGCGGATGGAGTCGGGGCCGAGGAACGCCCACGGCTTCATCACGACCTTGACCTCTTTCGTCCGGATGTATTTCTGGAGGATGTCGGGGAAGACCTGCGTCTCGAACTCCTGGCAGATCGGGCATTGGAGGTCGATGTACTCGGTCATCGTCACCGGTGCGAACGGCCAGCCGAGCGTCGTGCCCCTCTGCGGGATGCCCTTGAACTCGGTGGCGACGTCGCTCGAGCCGGGGAGCCCGTTCGTGAGGCTGCCGACTGCGACGTGGTTCTTCGGGAGCCCGCCGCCCTTGCCGCCGCTGAGGACGACTGCGAGGACGATCGCGACGACGATGACGGCGACGATGCCGCCGCCGATCGCGAGCGCACGTGGGGACGCCTGACGCGCCCGCGCGGCGCCTCCGCCCTTCGACCGGACGGGCGGCGGTGCCTTGACCGCGGCCTCGCGCCGCATCTGCTTGCTCTTCTTGCCGCTAGGCACCGGCGGGAAGGGTAGCTGGCTCTTCGGCGCCTCCGGCCGCGGCGAGGCTTAAGAATCCGATGAGGAGCAGGAAGCCGGTGAGTGCGAGCGTCGGGATGGTGACGTACCCGAACTCGTTGATCCACTTCACAGCGCAGCCGGCGCCCCCGATCTTGCACGCCGTCGGTTCCGAGACAACCTGGTTCTCGACGAGCAGGTGGTAGACCGAGACGCAGCCGCCGATGAGCGGGAACGGGAGCAGGTAGCGCGCGAACTTGTAGTCGCCGTGATACGCGGCGAAGAGCAGCAGGAGCGAGAGCGGATACATGCAGATCCGCTGAAACCAGCAGAGCTCGCACGGGACGAAGCCGGCGATCTGCGAGAAGAAGAGGCTGCCGCCGGTGGCGAGCGCGGCGACGACGAACGCGCCCCAGAGCTCGTAACCCCAGAGCTCCGCGCGGATCGCTCCGAGCGGCGCCCGAACGCCGGCGAGCGCCAGCAAGCCGATGAGCGCGAGCGCGGCGACGATCGCCTGGCCGGCGACGCCGAGGGCGGCGAACGCGACGATCACGTCATGGGTCATGGCGAGACCTTGCCACAGCGGTACGCTCCCGCGGCCGGGGTGGCGGAATTGGTCAGACGCGCCCGACTTAAAATCGGGTGACTTCGGTCATGCGGGTTCGAGCCCCGCCCCCGGCATTTGGCATTCCTGCGGAACCGGACGGCGCGCGTCGGAGTCGGCCTGCTCGCCCTGGTGCTCGCCGCCGGGGTCGCCGGCCCGCTCGTCGCGCCGGGCAACGGCTCGATCCAGTCGATGCTCGGCGCGCGCGATTCGCCGCCGTCGTGGTCGCACCCCTTCGGCACGACGATCCAGGGGCTGGACGTGCTGACGCAGGTGCTGAAGGCGGCGCCGCTGACGATCGAGCTCGTCGCCGGGGCGACCGCGATCGCGTTGCTCATCGCCGTCGCGTTCGGCATCGCCGCCGGAGCGTTCGGCGGCCGCGTCGAAGCCCTCGTGAGCGGGATCACGGGCGCGTGCCTCGCAATCCCGTTGCTGCCGCTCGCGATCGTCCGCGCTGTCGGTCGTGGTCGTCAACGTGCTCGTCGACGCGGCGCAGGTGATGCTCGACCCGCGCCTCCGAGGCTCGCCTCCAGCACCGCACTAGACTGCGGCGCGTGGCTCGCCTGGAGGCATCTCCGCTCGAGCGTCCGCTCGAGTGGGACACGCCGCTCTTCCTCATGGCCCGCGCGCAGTTCGAGCAGGCGCTCCCGCACGCGGACATCTCGCAGATGGTCGCCGAACGGCTCAGCTTCCCCGAGCGCGCGCTGATCATGAGCGTTCCGCTGCGCCGGGACGACGGCCATTGGCAGGTGTTCGCCGGCTACCGCGTCCAGCATTCGACCGTGCTCGGCCCGACGAAGGGCGGCGTCCGCTACGACCCGGAGGTGTCGCTCGGCGAGTGCGCCGCGCTCGCCTCGTGGATGACGTGGAAGTGCGCGCTGCTCCGCCTTCCCTACGGCGGCGCGAAGGGCGGCATCCGCTGCGACCCACACGCGCTGTCCCCGCATGAGCTCGAGCGGATGACGCGGCGCTTCACCTCGGAGCTCGTCGCGTCCATCGGCCCGCAGACCGATATCCCCGCCCCCGACATGGCGACGAACGAGCAGACGATGGCGTGGATGATGGACGCGTACTCGATGCAGAAGGGTTACGCGGTGCCGGAGGTCGTCACCGGCAAGCCGATCTCGCTCGGCGGCTCCCTCTTTCGTCGCGAGGCGACCGGCGCCGGCGTCGTGATGTGCGCCGAGCGCGCGTGCGAGCGCCTCGACATGCCGCTCTCCGACCAGCGCTGCGTCGTCCAGGGTTTCGGCAACGTGGGCGGCGTCGCCGCGACCGAGCTGTGCGCGCGCGGCGCGACCGTCATCGCGGTCAGCGACATCTCCGGTGGAGTGTTCGCGCCCGACGGCCTCGAGATCTCCGAGCTGCACGCGTACGTCGCCGAACACGGGTCGCTCGCCGGCTACAACACGTGCACGCGAATCACGAACGAGGAGCTGCTCGAGCTGCCGTGCGACATCCTCGTCGTCGCCGCGCGCGAGGATCAGCTCACCGGCGAGAACGCGGGCCGCGTGCACGCGCGGCTCGTCGTCGAGGGCGCGAACGGACCGACGACGCTCGAGGCGGACGCGATCTTCGCCGAGCGCGGCATTCCCGTCGTCCCCGACATCCTCGCGAACGCGGGCGGCGTAACCGTCTCGTACTTCGAGTGGGTGCAGGATCTCGGCCGCCTCTTCTGGGATCGCGACGAGATCCGGATCAAGCTCGCGGACAAGATGGAGGACGCGTTCGACCGCGTGTGGTCGGTCAGCGGCAAGAAGAGCATCACGCTGCGGCAGGCTGCGATGGTGGCGGCGATCCGCGAGGTCGCGGCAGCGCTCGAGTCGCGGGGGATCTATCCGTGAGTGTCGTGCGTGATGCGATGGTGCCGGAGCCGACGACGCTGGCGGCGACCGCGAACGCGCAGGACGCGGGGCGCGCTTTCGCCGACAGCCCGGACACGCGCGCTCTCTTCGTCGCTGACGACGACGGGACGCTCGTCGGTGTCATCACCCGCAAGACGCTCGTGGGCGAGGTGGTCGCCGCCGGGCTCGACCCGCGTGACGTGCGCCTCGGCGACATCGCCGAGCCGCCGCACTACACGATCGACGCGTCGCTGCCGCTCGACGAGGGATTCCGGATGCTCGAGGAGCTCGACCTCGAGCGCGTGCCGGTCGTCGAGGGCGGACGGCTTGTCGGCGTCCTCTCCCGCGCGGTCGTGCAGCGGCGGCTCGCCGAGGATGAGCCGCCCGCTGTCGAAGTCAGCTGAACCAGGGCAGGTCGCTCCACACGGCCGGCCGCGCCGGCCGCCAGTCCGGGTACGGCGCGTACGCCTCGCGGGCGGAATGCGTATCCAGCTCCGGGTAGAAGAGGCCCTTCTCCGGCGTGCGGGCGCCGACCATGAAGATGACGCACGGGCCGTCGCCCGCGCCGACGAAGCTGTGCGCCGTTCCGGGAGGGCAGTGCACGAAGTCCCAGGCGCGAAGCGGCCGCTCCTCGC
>JBOGZQ010000051.1:0-12650 GCA_050697375.1 Gaiellaceae bacterium
AGTTTCTCGCGCCGCACCGCCTCTACCTCGACGACGTCCGCGCGCTCCGCAAGCAGACGGACGTGAAAGCGCTCGCGCACGTGACGGGCGGCGGCATCCTCGGCAATCTCTCGCGCGTGCTCCCCGACAGCGTGCGCGCGCGGATCGACTGGGACGCATGGGAGCGGCCGGCAGTGTTCGAGTGGATCGCGGGACGCGGCGTCTCCGAGGACGAGGCGCGCCGCGTCTTCAACCTCGGCATCGGCATGTGCGCGGTGGTGCCGGAGGCGCCGGCCGGCTCGCTCGTCATCGGAGCGCTCGAGTGATCGGCGTCCTCGTTTCCGGCGAAGGAACGAACCTGCAGGCGCTCGTCGATGCCGGTCTTCCGATTGCGGCGGTCGCGTCGAACCGGAAGGACGCACCGGCTCTCCGCCGTGCGCGTGTCCCGGCCGCAGCCTTCGAACTGGACGACTACGGCGACCGCGCCGCCCGCGACGAGGCGATGGCCGACTGGCTGCGCGAGCAGGGCGTCGAGCTCGTCGTCCTCGCCGGATACATGCACCTCCTCACGCCGGCGTTCCTCGATCGCTTCCCCGGCGCCTGCGTCAACGTGCACCCCTCGCTCCTTCCGAGCTTCCCCGGCGCGCACGCGGTCGAGGAGCAGCTCGCTGCCGGCATCACCGAGTCCGGCGCGACCGTGCATCTCGTCGACGAGGGCGTTGACAGCGGCCCGATCCTCGCGCAGGAGCGCGTGCCCGTGCTCGCGACCGACACGCCGGACACGCTGCACGAGCGGATCAAGGCAGTCGAGCACGAACTGCTGCCGAAGGTGGTGAGAGAGCTGTGCGCGCGCTGATCTCGACGTACGACAAGACGGGGCTCGACACGTTCGCCCAGGGGCTCGCACGGCTCGGCTGGTCGATCGTGGCGAGCGGCGGCACGGCGTCGCACCTCGAGCAGCTCGGCCTCACCGTCGAGCACGTCGACGCGCTCACGGATTCGCCGGAGATGCTCGGCGGCCGCGTGAAGACGCTTCACCCGCGCATCCACGCCGGCATCCTCGCGCGGCGCGACCGCGCGGAGGACGTCGCGACGCTCGACGAGCACGGCATCGAGCCGTTCGACCTCGTGTGCGTCAACCTCTATCCCTTCGAGCAGGTGTCCGCACGGCAGGGCGTGACCGAGGAGGAGGCCGTCGAGATGATCGACGTCGGCGGCCCGTCGATGCTCCGCGGCGCGGCGAAGAACTTCGCGCACTGCATCCCGCTCTGCCGTCCAGACCGGTACGGCTTCGTCCTCGACGAGCTCGAGAGCCGCGGCGAGATCTCGCTGGACACGCGCCGCGAGCTCGCTGCCGAGGCGTTCGCGAGCACCGCCGCGTACGAAGCCGCGATCGCGACGTGGTTCTCCGAGCGCGAGGCCTTTCCGGAGACGCTCGTCCTCGCGTTCGACAAGGTGCTCGACCTCTCGTACGGCGAGAATCCGCACCAGCGTGCCGCGTACTACGCCGACCGCGGCGCGCGGGCGGATCTCCTCTCGCGCGTCGAACAGCTGCATGGCAAGGCGCTGTCGTTCAACAACCTCAACGATCTCTCCGCGGCGCGGCTCGTGTGCCGCGAGTTCACGCTGCCGGCGTGCGTCATCGTCAAGCACGCGAACCCTTGTGGCGTCGCACTCGGCACGACGGTCGAGGAGGCGTACGACAAGGCGCTTGCGTCCGACCCGGTGTCGGCGTACGGCGGCATCGTCGTCGTCAATCGCGACGTCGACGCTGCGCTCGGGGAGAAGCTCGCGGAGCAGTTCGTCGAGGTGCTGTTCGCACCCGGGTACGACGACGGAGCGCTCGAAGCGCTCCGCCGCAAGCAGGGGACGCGCGTCCTCGTCGACCGCGAGCGCCGGCGGCCCGGCGCGCAGCAGCGCGGCCTCAAGCGCGTGCTCGGCGGCGTGCTCGTGCAGGACGCCGATAGCGAGATCGAGGACCGCGACGGCTGGCAGGTCGTTGCAGGCGCGCCCGACGAGCAGCAATGGGGTGACCTCGTCTTCGGCTGGCGCGTCTGCAAGCACGTGCTGTCGAACGCGATCGTCCTCGTCAAGGATCTCGCGACGATCGGCGTCGGCGCCGGTCAGATGAGCCGCGTCGACGCGGTGCGCATCGCGCTCGACAAGGCGGCCGAGCACGGTCACGACGTGACCGGCTCGGTGCTCGCCTCCGACGCCTTCTTCCCGTTCCCCGACGGGCCGGAGCTGGCCCTCGGGCGCGGTGTGTGCGCGATCGTCCAGCCGGGCGGATCGAAGCGCGACGACCTCGTCGTTCAGGCGGTGGCCGACGCCGGCGCGACGATGGTGTTCACAGGCCGCCGCCATTTCCGCCACTGATCACTTCCGTCTCGTCGCCCGCGCGGATCAGCGCGCATTCCTCGGCCTTCCCTGGAGCCTTCCACTCGAGGAGTGGCCCGACGACCTCGTCGTCGACGTCGAACGCGGCATCGGCCGCCACGTCGTCCGCTTCGTCCAGCTGAACGGGACGTACTACGCGCTGAAGGAGATCCCGCAGCGCATCGCCGAGCGCGAGTACCGGAATCTCCTCTCCCTCGACGATCGCGCTGTCCCCGCCGTCGAGGCGATCGGCATCGTCGCCGAGCGAACGGAGCTCGAGTCGGTACTCATCACGCGCGTGCTCGAGTTCGCGCTCCCCTACCGCCTCATCATCGGCCGCCGCATGCTGCCCGCCCCGGAGGCGACGATTCGCTCGGCGCTCGCGGAGCTCCTCGTGCGGCTCCATCTCGCCGGCTTCTTCTGGGGCGACTGCTCGCTCTCGAACGCGCTCTTCCGCCGCGATGCAGGCGCCCTTTCCGCGTATCTCGTCGACGCGGAGACCGGCGAGCTGCACGAGCGGCTCTCCGACGGACAGCGGCTGCACGACATCGCCATCGCGGAGGACAACATCACCGGCGAGCTGTACGACCTGAGCGCGGAGCTCGAGCGCGACGTCGTCGACGACCCGTTCGCATTCGCCGAGGACGTGCGCGAGCGATACGAGCAGCTGTGGTCGGAGCTCACGGAAGAGCAGGTGTTCTCGGTCGGCCAGGGACAGAAGCTCGAAGAGCGGCTGCGCCGTTTGAACGAGCTCGGGTTCGACGTCGAGGAGGTCGAGCTCGTCAGCGACGGCGAAGAAGTTCGTCTGCGACTGCACTCGAAGGTCGTCGAGCCCGGTCACCACCGGCGACGCCTCCTCCGCCTCACCGGGCTCGATGCGCAGGAGAACCAAGCGCGGCGGCTGCTCAACGACCTGACGCGCTACAAGGCGTACCTCGAACGCACCGGCGATGCGCCGGTGTCGGACAGCGCCGCCGCGGGACGCTGGCTGGGCGAGGTGTTCGAGCCGACGATCGCGTCCATTCCGCCGGAACTGCTGGGCAAGCGCGCGGCGGCGGAGATCTTCCACGAGATCCTCGAACACCGCTGGTTCCTGTCGGAAAACGCGGGTCGCGACGTCGGATTGAAGAAGGCGACGAAGTCTTACGTCGATCAGGTTTTGAGAACTGCGACCGACGAAAAGCTCCCTTTGTTGTAAAGACCGAGGGGGTCTCATGCCGTATCGCAGGACACTCGCCGCGACGGTCGCCGCAACATTCGCGCTCGTAGGCGCTGCTGCCGCAGGCGCCGCGTACGAAGCGCCCGACAATCCGGCGAGCTCGAATGACACGACGTTCGCGTGCACGACACCGGCGCCGGCGTGGCAGTACGCGTGGTACCACTGCTACACGCCGTCCGACATCACGTCCGCGTACGGCGTGAACGCGCTCCAGTCGCAGGGCGTGCTCGGACAGGGACAGACGATCGTGCTTGTCGACGCGTACGGCAGCCCGACCGCCGCGAGCGACCTGCAGTTCTTCCACGACACGTTCTACCGCTCGCTGCCGAATCCGAGCTTCAAGCAGATCTACCCGAACGGCAATTCCGACGGATCCGGCGACCCGGCCGGCGGCTCCGGTCCGGCGACGCTCGACGTCGAGTGGTCGTACGCGATCGCGCCGCGCGCGCACATCGTCCTCATGGCGGTTCCGCCGACGCAGGACCTCCCAAGTCTGATCGCGTCGGTCTCGAACGAGATCGACGCAACACCGCCGGGCACGGTGTTCTCGATCGGCCTCGCCGTCAGCGAGCAGCCGCAGCTCGTGAAACTCGACGCCGTCTTCCGGAAGGGAATCGCGAAGGGCGACACGTTCTTCGCGCCCTCGGGCGACGACGGCTCGCGCCCCGTCGCGTGGCCGGCCTCGAGCCCGTACGTCACGGCGGTCGGCGGTACTCAGCTCCAGCACGGCTGGACGTGGAGCCCATCGAGCGACGTCGCGGAGAGTCCGAGCTACTTCGCATCGACAACCGGCGGGAACCGCAACGCCGTGTGGAACGAGAGCTGGCTCCCGGCGGCGTCCGGCGGCGGCCCGAGCACGATCTATCCGCGGCCGTCGTGGCAGAGCGGCGTGGCCGCCGTCATCGGCTCGAACGCGCGCGGTGTCCCCGACCTGGCCTGGAACGCGGCCGTCAACGGCGGTGTCCTCGTGTACCTCACCGCGTTTCCGCAGGACCAGCGGGCGGGGTGGCACGTGTATGGCGGGACGAGCGCGGCGGCGCCGCAAGTCGCAGCATTGACGGCGCTCGCGGAGCAGAAGCGCGCGTCGGCGCACAAGCCGCCGCTCGGAAACATCGACGCGCTGCTGTACTCACATCCGAAGTGGTTCACGGACATCGCGCCGGTGACGGAGGGAACGGCACTGAGCGGCCAGCTTGTGAACAACCGAGAGTGGGACGACAACGTCGACGGCGGCTGGCCGACGCTGACCGGGTACGACATGACGACCGGCCTCGGCACGCCGAACGCGCCTGCGTACGTGAAAGGCCTAGCCGGTTCGTAGCGATATAGGCTTGCCGGCGGTGGAGCCGGATCCCCGCCGCTGGCAGGCCCTCGCACTCGTCTGCGTCGCGTTCTTCATGACGGTGCTCGACGTCTCGATCGTCAACGTCGCATTGCCGTCGATCGGCCGCAGCCTCAACTTCTCCCAGACGGGGCTGCAGTGGGTGATCACCGCGTACGCGATCACGTTCGGCGGCTTCCTCCTGCTCGGCGGCCGAGCCGGCGACATCCTCGGGCGCAAGCGGATGTTCCTCGCCGGTCTCGTGCTCTTCTCCGCCGCGTCGCTCGTGTGCGGGCTCGCCGGGTCGACCGGCGTGCTCGTCGCAGCGCGGGCGGTGCAGGGCCTCGGCGCCGCCGTCGTGTCGCCGTCCACGCTCTCGATCATCACAACGACGTTCGAGGAGGGTGCGGAGCGCAACAAGGCGCTCGGCATCTGGGGCGCGATGGGCGGAAGCGGCGCGGCGGCGGGCGTCCTCTTCGGCGGCATCCTGACGAAGTACCTCGGCTGGGAATGGATCTTCTTCGTCAACGTCCCGGTCGGCGCACTCGTTCTTGCGCTCGCGCCGCGCATCGTTCGCGAGAGCCGCGCGCCCGGAGAGCGACACGGGTTCGACCTCGTCGGAGCAGGCTCGGTCACCTCCGGCCTGGCGCTGCTCGTGTACGCGATCTCGAAAGCACCGGTCGACGGGTGGGGCGACAGCCTCACCATCGGCCTCTTGATCGCTGCAGCAGCGCTGATCGCGTTCTTCCTCGTGTGGGAGTCGAGGAGCGAGCGGCCGCTGATGCCGCTGTCGATCTTCCGCATCCGCACGCTCGCCGGGGCCAACATCGTCGGCGTCCTGCTCGGAGCGTCCGTCTTCGCGAACTTCTTCCTGCTCACGCTGTACGTGCAGAACGTGCTCCACTTCTCGGCGCTGAAGACGGGGATCACGTTCCTCGCCACAGCGGGGACGACGGTCGTCGTCGCAGCGCTGTCGCAATGGCTGACGACGAAGATCGGGCCGCGCATCGTCATGGCGATGGGGCTCGCGCTCAACACGGGCGGCCTCATCTGGTACACCCAGATTCCGGTGCACGGGTCGTACGTCCACGACCTGCTGGGCGGCTACCTGCTCGTCGGCTTCGGGCTCGCGCTCGCATTCATTCCGGTGTCGATCGCCGCGCTCGCGGGCGTCGGGGCGCGTGAAGCCGGGCTCGCCTCGGGTCTGCTGAACACGTCGCAGCAGGTGGGAGGCGCCATCGGGGTCGCGATCGCCTCGAGCGTCGCCGTCTCGCACGCGACGCACCTGCTGCACACGGGCAGCTCGCCTGCGGCGGCACTGACGAGCGGCTACGCGCTCGCGTTCTGGGTCGTCGCCGGAGTCTCGGCGGCAGGCGTCGTCGCCGCGCTCGCGCTCGTGCGCGACGAGCAGGTCGCGCCCGTGCAAACTGTCCCGGTCTGATGCCCGATCGGTACCCCACCATCCTCGAGCTCGTCGGCGCGACGCCGATCGTCCGGCTCGACAAGCTCTCCCCGCGCGGCAGCGCCCAGATCCTCGCGAAGCTCGAGTACCTGAACCCGGGCGGATCGGTGAAGGACCGCATCGGCCTGCCGATGATCGAGGCGGCGGAGCGCGAGGGAAAGCTGCGCCCCGGCGGGACGATCGTCGAGCCGACGTCCGGCAACACCGGCGTCGGGCTCGCAATCGCCGCGGCGATCAAGGGCTACCGCTGCATCTTCGTCATGCCCGACAAGATGAGCCTGGAGAAGATCGCGCTCCTGCGCGCGTACGGCGCCGAGGTCGTGATCACGCCGACCGCGGTCGACCACGACTCGCCGGAGAGCTACTACTCCGTGTCGGACCGGCTGGCGGAGGAGATCCCCGGCGGCTACAAGCCCGACCAGTACTCGAACATGAACAACCCGGAGGCGCACTATCGCGTCACCGGGCCGGAGATCTGGGAGCAGACCGGCGGCGAGATCGACGCGCTCGTCATCTCCGTCGGCACCGGCGGCACGATCAGCGGCGTCGGGAAGTTCTTCAAGGAGCGGAAGCCGGAGGTGCTCATCGTCGGCGCCGATCCGGAGGGCTCGGTGTACACGGCGAAGAGCGAGCGCGACGTCCACCCGTATCTCGTCGAGGGGATCGGCAAGGACACGTGGCCGGAGACGATGGATCCGGAGGTCGTGGACGAGTGGATCCGCGTCGGCGATCGCCAGTCGTTCCTGTGGGCGCGGCGGCTCGCGCGCGAGGAGGGGATCCTGGCCGGCGGCTCGGCGGGGACGACGCTCGTCGCCGCGGATCAGGTCGCGCGGCGGCTCGGGCCGGGCAAGCGCGTGCTGATCCTCGTCCCCGATTCGGGGCGCAACTACCTGTCGAAGTTCTACGACGACAACTGGATGCTCGAGCACGGATTCCTCGAGCGGCAGGCGCCGCTGCCGCAGGTGGAGGAGGTGCTGCTCGCGAAGCACGGCGGCGAGGTTCCCGCGCTCGTGACGATCTCCGCGCACCAGAAGGTCGGCGAGGGGATCGACACTATGCAGCGGTACGGGATCTCGCAGCTCCCGGTCGTGCGGGACGGCGAGTGCGAGTCCCTCGCCGACGTCATCGGCTCCCTGCAGGATCGGGCGCTCCTCGAGCGCGTGTTCGTGAACCCCGACGTGCTGCACGAGGACGTCGCGACCGCGATGCAACCGCCGCTCGCGGCGATCGACGCGTCGGCGACGATGGAGGAGATGTTCGGGACGCTCCAGGGCGGCACGAACGCCGTCGTCGTCGCCCGCGACGGCAAGCCGGTCGGCGTCCTCACGCGCAGCGACCTTCTCGACTTCCTTGCGCACCGCCGCTAGCTTTCGGCGCGGAATCTGCGATTCCACGCCGATTGAGGTACCGCTTCGCGGAACGCTCGCCGGCAAAGCCGGCGAGCTCTTACGGGTGCAGGGCGGAGGCTCATGCTGCGCGGTCCGCCTCCGCGTAAGCCGGGCTACGCCCAGGCTTACGCTCCGGCCTTGGTGGTGCCGTGTTCGAGCGGCTCGAACACCAACTCCATTGAAAGCCGTCGCTAACCCCGTTAGCGACGGCTGGACAGCGCGCGGGGATGGCGAAGCCACCACCGCGCGCACAGAACACTCCTCCGGCAATAGCAATAAGAGCTCGCGGGCTCTGCCCGCGAGCGCTCCCGCGAAGCGGGACCCCTCATCGGCTGAAAGTGCGCAGCACTTTCAGCCGCTAGAGCCGGGACCCGTTCTTCTTCGCGCGCTCGCCGAGCTCGCGGGTCGCGATCAAGACCTGGCGCACCGCGTCGAGCAGGTCGGCCACCATCTCCAGCCGCCGCCGCTCCGACCGGAGCTCGAGCAGCTCCTGCTTCGCCTCCGGCGCGAGCTCGACCTGCGCCGCGAGGCGAAAGGACAGCCCCTTCTCTCCCTCGTCGACGTCTCCCGCCTCCGCGTCGGCGGCCGCCGCGAGCGCCCGGAACGCGGAAGCCGCCCGGGAGACGGCACCCGGCCCGGGCTCGCCGCCGTCCTCGTCGTCGACCGGCGACACATCCGCCGTCATGAACGAGCGTCCGCGCGTCAGCTTCTCGACGCGGAACCGCTCGCCGCCCTCCACGACGATGTTCATCCGCCCGTCGTCGAGCTGCTCCAGCACCTCGTCGACGCGCGCACGCGTCCCGAGCTCGCGCACACCGTTCTCGTCCGCATAGACGAGCCCGAACTCGCGCTCCTCCTCGATGCACTCGCCGATGAGCTCGCGGTAGCGCGGCTCGAAGATGTGCAGCGGCACGCGTTCGGTCGGCAGAAGCACGATGCCGAGCGGGAAGAGGCCGAGCTCCATCACGACACAGGGTACGGACCCGCCACTACGATGGACGCGTGGCCGCCGGGCATCTCGAATCCCTTCTCCGCGAAGCCTTTCCCGAGGCGAACGAGCTGCGCGTCGACGATCGCACCGGCGGCGGCGACCATTTCCAGGTGACCGTCGCGTCGAGCCGATTCGCCGGCCTGCCGCTGCTCGAGCAGCACCGCCTCGTCAACGAGGCGCTCGCCGAACCGCTGCGCGACGGCACCATTCACGAGCTCCGGATCAAGACGAGGGAGGCCCAGGGATGAGCGAGCTGTCCGACCGCATCAAGGACGTGATCGAGCACGAGCCGGTCGCGCTGTTCATGAAGGGGACGCCGCAGCTCATCATGTGCGGCAACTCCGACCGCGCGCTCCGCGCGCTGCGCGACGCCGGCGCGCCAGTGACGGCGATCGACGTCCTCCCCGACCCTGCCATCCGCCAGGAGCTTTCGGCCATCTCCGGCTGGCCGACGATCCCGCAGGTGTTCGTCGGCGGCGAGCTGGTCGGCGGCGCCGACATCGCGCAGGAGCTCGCGGAGACGGGCGAGCTGACGACGATGCTCGAGGCGAAGCTCGGTCCGAGCTACCGCGACGGCGCCGAGGAACGCGTCGTCTCCGTTCTCGAGCCGGCCCAGCGATAGCCGATCCGATCCGGCGACTCGACGTCACCGAGCCAGCGGTGGAAGTACGGCACCCATTCGAGCCTGCGCTCCTCGAAATGGCTACGCACCGCGGAAAGAACGACGTCGTGCGGGTGCAGACCCGGATGGCGCCAGCGCCACTGCTCGATCGTCGGCGGGCCCGTCACTTTCGGCTGCGCGTCGTACCAGCGCTGGAGCGGCTCGTCGATGAGATCCCACGCGAACTCGTCCACGAGCAGAAGCGGAGCGAGCTCGGCGATGCGTCCGACCGCGGGCTCGAGCGGATCGACGTGATGCAGGACGCGGCCAGCGACGACCGCGTCGAACGCGCCGTCGACGTCGCGGAAGTCACCCTGTACGAACCGCTCGCCGGCGGGCGCCCGAGGGTCGACGCCGAGCGCGTCGTAGCCGGCCTCGACGAGCGCCGGCACGACGCCGCCGGCCTCGCCGCACCCGACCTCGAGCACGCGCGCCGGAGCCGCCGGCAGCTCCTGTAGAACGAAGTCGATGAACTCCATGGAAGTCAGCGTTGCAGAAGCACGCCGCATCGCGGTGCGGTCGCAGGCCCTCGACGGTTCGGCGACGAGCGTGCTCGACACGGTGCGCCGGCTCGGCTTCCTCCAGCTCGATCCCATCTCGTCGGTCGCGCCGCCGCAGCATCTCGTCCTCTGGAGCCGCCTCGGCAACTACGACCGCGCCGAGCTCGACCGCCTGCTGTGGGAGGAGCGCAAGCTCGTCGAATGGCGCGCGTACGTCTACCCGATCGAAGTTCTGCCGCTGCTGCGCTCCCGTATGGTCGACCGGTCGATCCTGAACGGGAACGCAGCGTCGTGGCTGGCCGAGCACAAGTCCTTCCGCCGCTACGTCCTGCGCGAGCTCGAGCGGCGCGGCCCGCTCCTCTCGCGGGAGATCGAGACGCACAAGAGCCGCGTCGACCAGGACCGTCACGACTGGTGGGGCGCCCGGCAGATGGGCCTCATGCTCGAGATCCTCGCCGCGAAGGGCGAGGTCGCCGTCGTCGGCCGCCGCGGCAAGCAGCGCGTATGGGACCTCGCCGAGCGCTGGTACCCCGAGACGGAGACCATGCCGCGGCGCGACGCCGAGGCGATCCTCGCGGAGAAGCGGTTCCGCGCGCTCGGCGTCAAGCTCGAACGCGGGAAGCTCCTCGTGCACCCCGACGCGAACACGGATCCCGTACCGGCCGCGCGCACGACGTTCCTCTCGCCGTTCGACCGCCTGATCCACGACCGCGCGCGCACCGAGGCGCTGTGGGACTTCCACTATCGCCTCGAGATGTACGTCCCGAAGGCGAAGCGCGAGTACGGGTACTACGTCCTCCCAATCCTGCGCGGCGACCGCATCGTCGGCCGTATCGAGCCGGTCTGGAGCCGGAAGGCGAAGGAGCTGGCGGTCAACGGCACCTGGTGGGAGGACGGCGTCAAGCCGGTCTCGCTGGCGAAGCCCCTCCGCGAGCTCACCCGCTGGTTAGCATCGTCCTGATGGACTTCGAGACGCGCGCCATCCACGACGGACAGGAGCCGGATCCGGCGACGGGCGCGATCATCACGCCGATCTACCAGACGTCGACGTACGTCCAGGAGGCGGTCGGCGAGCACAAGGGCTTCGACTACTCGCGCGTCAACAACCCGACGCGGACGGCGCTGCAGCAGTGCCTCGCGTCGCTCGAGTCCGCCGAGCACGGCATCGCGTTCTCTTCGGGGCTCGGCGCGGTGACGACGATCATGCACCTCGTCGACCCGGGCCAGCGCGTCGTGCTCATCGCCGACGTCTACGGCGGCGTCTACCGGATGACGTCGCAGGTGTACGAGCCGAAGGGCTACATCTTCGACTATCTCCCCGCGCCCGAGTTCGCGAACCTCGGCGACCATCTCGACGACAACACGCGCATCGTCTGGATCGAGTCGCCGTCGAACCCGCTGCTGAACGTCGTGGACATTCGCGCGGCGGCGGACGCGGCGCACGCGGCCGGCGCGCTCCTCGTCGTCGACAACACGTTCGCGACGCCGTACCTCCAGCGGCCGCTCGAGCTCGGAGCGGACATCGTCGTCCACTCGACGACGAAATACCTCGGTGGCCACTCCGACGTGATCGGCGGGTTCGCCGCGACAAACGACCACACGATCGCGGAACGGCTCTTCTTCCTCCAGAAGTCGCTCGGCGCGGTCCCCGGCCCGTTCGACTGCTGGCTCGTCCTGCGCGGCGTCAAGACACTCGCCGTCCGGATGGAGAAGCACTGCGAGAACGCGGCGGCGATCGCCATCTGGCTCGATCGCCGCGGCGGCGTCGAGCACGTGTATTACCCCGGACTGCCGGCGCATCCCGGGCACGCAATCGCCGCACGGCAGATGCGCGACTTCGGAGGCATGGTCTCGTTCCTCGCGGAGTCTCCCGAGGCGGCGGCCGAGATCGCCGCGCGCACGAAGCTCTTCCAGCTCGCCGAGTCGCTCGGCGGCGTCGAGAGCCTTATCGAGGTGCCCGCACGCATGACGCACGCGGCCACGGCGACCGCGCCGTTCGCGGCGCCCGCGAATCTCATCCGGCTTTCGGTCGGCATCGAGTCGGCCGAGGACCTGATCGAGGACTTGGAGTTCGCGCTCGCCGCGGTCGGCGTTCGCGCATGACCGGCGACGACGCGGTCGTCTTCGTCGAGATCCCGTCCGGCTCGCGCAACAAGTACGAATGGGACGACGAGCTCGGCGGCATCGTCCTCGACCGCCGCCTGTTCACCTCGATGACGTATCCGGCCGACTACGGCTACGTCGAGGGGACGCTCGCGGAGGACGGCGATCCGCTCGACGCGCTCGTCCTCGTCGCGGAGCCGACGTTCCCCGGTTGCCGCATCCGAGTCCGCCCGATCGGGGTCTTCCACATGACCGACGAGAAGGGGCCGGACGAGAAGCTGCTGTGCGTGCCGCTCGGCGACCCGTCGTTCGAGCGCGTCCGCGACGTGCACGACGTGAATGCGGAGCTGCGCGACGAGATCGAGCATTTCTTCCAGCGGTACAAGGACCTCGAGCCGGAGAAGAAGACGGAGACGCGCGGCTGGGGCAACCGCAGCGAGGCCGGCTCGATCCTCAGCGACGCGCGCGCTCGCGTAGCCGGCGGCTGATCCGGTTGCGGTTGCGGGCGACGACGGGGTAGAGCAGCCGCCCGAGCGGCAATCCGAGCGGGATCAGGCGGACGAGCGGCCGCAGCCGCTGCGCCGTGCGCAGCCAGGCGGCGATCGCGTCCGCGCCGGAGGCGCGCGCAGCGCCGTCCACCCACTCGACGG
>JBOGZQ010000052.1:0-8398 GCA_050697375.1 Gaiellaceae bacterium
GCTCCGCGCCGGCGATCTCGTAGAGGAAGTTCTTCAGGACATCCTGGCCGTGCGGCGTATGCACGACCTCGGGATGGAACTGGACGCCGTACAGCTTGCGGGCGTCGTCCTCGAACGCCGCCACCGGCGTGTGCTCGGACTCGGCCACGATGCGCGCGCCCGCGGGCGGCGCGACGACCGTATCGCGGTGCGACATCCACGCGGTCTGGTCGACCGGCTGGGCGGAGAACAGCCCCTCCCCGCTGGTACGCATCGACACCTTCCCGTACTCGCCGGCGCCGGTCTGCTCGACGCGGCCGCCGAGCTCGAGGGCGAGCAGCTGCGCGCCGTAACAGATGCCGAGTGTCGGGATACCCTGGGCGAAGATCTCGGGATCCATCCGCGGGGCGCCTTCGGCGTACACGGACGCCGGACCGCCGGAAAGCAGGATCGCAACCGGGTTCCGGCGGCGGATCTCCTCGACGGAGACGCGATGCGACACGAGCTCGGAGTACACGCGCGCTTCGCGCACGCGGCGCGCGATCAGCTGCGAGTACTGCCCACCAAGATCGACGACCAGCACAGGACGTTCTTCGGTCCTTTGATTGGCCGGCTCCGTCGAGCCTACGCCGGCGACGAGCCTGTCGGCACTAGCTCCGACGGTAATTGGGCGCGTCCTTCGTGATCGTGATGTCGTGCGGGTGCGACTCGCGCAGCCCCGCGCCGGTGATGCGGACGAACTGCGCGTCGTGGAGTTCGTCGATCGTCGCGGCGCCGCAGTAGCCCATCGCTTGGCGCACGCCGCCTACGAGCTGGTGCAGGATCGGCGCGAGCGGGCCCTTGTACGTGACGCGACCCTCGATGCCCTCCGGCACGAGCTTGTCCACGTCCTCGACGTCGTTTTGGAAATAGCGGTCCTTCGAGTACCCGCGCGCCTTCATCGCGCCGAGCGACCCCATGCCGCGGTATTCCTTGAACCGCTCGCCCGCATGGACGATTACGTCGCCGGGCGCCTCGTCGGTGCCGGCGAGCATCGAGCCGAGCATGACCGTGTCGGCACCAGCCGCGATCGCCTTCGCGATGTCTCCGGAGGAGGTGATGCCGCCGTCTGCGATAACCGGCACGTCGACAGCTTGGGCGACGTCGTAGACCGCCGTCACCTGTGGGACGCCAACGCCGGCGACGACTCTTGTCGTGCAGATCGAGCCACCGCCGATCCCCGCCTTCACCGCGTCGGCGCCCGCGTCGACGAGCGCGACGGCCGCCTCGCCGGTGGCGATGTTCCCCGCGATGATCTCGACGCCGACCGCACTCTTGATCCTGCGCACCATTTCGATGACGCCGGCCGAGTGGCCGTGCGCGGTGTCGACGACGAGTACATCCGCCCCGGCAGCGGCCAGCGCCTGCGCGCGCTCGAGCGCATCCGGCCCGACGCCGACGGCGGCGCCGACGCACAGACGCCCGCGATCGTCCTTCGTCGCGTCGGGGAACTGCGTCTTCTTCTGGATGTCCTTGACGGTGATGAGCCCGCGCAGCCGTCCGTCGGCGTCGACGACGGGGAGCTTCTCGATCTTGTGGCGGTGGAGGATGTCCTCCGCCTCGGCGAGCGTCGTCCCGACGGGAGCGGTGACGAGGTTGCGCGTGGTCATGAGCGCCGACACCGGCTGCTCGACGTCGTCCTCGAAGCGAAGGTCGCGGTTCGTGAGGATGCCGACGAGGATGCCGTCGCCGTCGGTGATCGGAACGCCGGAGACCTTGTAGTGCGACATCAGCTGGAGCGCCTCGCGCACGCGCGCGTCGGGCGGCAGCGTGACGGGCTCGACGATCATCCCCGCCTCGGAGCGCTTCACCTTGTCGACCTCCGCCACCTGCGCCTCGATCGAGAGGTTCCGGTGGACGACGCCGATCCCGCCCTCGCGGGCGAGCGCGATCGCGAGCCGCGCCTCGGTGACGGTGTCCATCGCCGCCGAGACGATCGGGATGCTGAGGGAGATCGTGCCGGTGAGGCGCGTCCGTGTCGACACCTCGTTCGGCAGCACCGCCGACTCGGCCGGGACGAGCAGGACGTCGTCGAAGGTCAGTCCTTCGCGGGCGAACTTCCGGTCCAGCTCGAGCAGCCGCTGCAGCTCGTTCGGACGGAGGTCGACGCTCAAGGAGGCAAGGGTACCAAGGTGCACGGATTGCATTCGCCAAACAGGTCCCTAACACCGGCCCGTTACGGTGAGGCGGATGCGCATGCTGCTCGGCGCGCTCGCTCTTGCGGCCTCGATCGTCCATTCGACGACACGTGCGGGACAGGTGGAGACGCTCTACACGAGTCCCGCCCGCCACACCATCGCCGCGTTCGCGCAGGACGGCGCGCTCGTCGCCTGGTTCTCGCCGGGCTCGGGCCGCTGCAACAACGTGTGGCTCTGGCAGCTCGGCGGGAGCGTGAAGCAGAGCCTGCCGGCCCAGGGAGCCGGCTACCACAACGTCACATGCGACTGGCAGGTGCCGCCGGGCTCCCCGGTCGGGCTCGCGGTCGCCTCGAACGGCGGCGCGCCCGAGCTCCTGTGGACGCTGCACGAGTCGGCCGCGCAGGCGCTGAAGTTCGACTACGTCCTCGGCGCGACCGTCGCAGAACCGCTCGAGCGCCGCTTCCAGGAGGTCGCGCACGCGAGCCACGGCGCCGGGCTGTGGCTTACCGGCGTGGCCGGCAGCGGCTCGACTCTCGCCTACTCGGTCGCGCAGGTCGCATACAAGGACCAGGTGGCCTGCCTGTCGACGCCCAAGGCTCCGGGGGCGTGCGACCTCAAGGTCGTCGCCGGCACCGGCGGGATCTACCGCGTCGTCGGCCGCAAGGCGCCGGTGCTGATCAAGGGCACGCGCGCATCCGTCGCGATCGCGGCGGGGGGCGACGACATCGCATTCGTCCCCGCCGCCGGCACGTCGACGACGGACGGCCATCCGCTCGCTTCCCCGAACGTGGCGGTCGAGATCCGAGACGCGCGTACCGGCTCGGAGATCGCGAGCATCTCCCCGCGCGGCACTCCGGTCGCGATTGCACTCTCGAGTAGCACGTTCGCCCTGCTCGGCCGTTTCGGCGGCAAGCTCGTGCTCACGTGGTACTCGATGCCGTCCGGCGAAGAGGCGGGCACCCTGACGGTGCCGTCGACGACGGCGCCGATGATCTCCGCCGGCGACGGGGCGGTCGTGTTCCGCGTTGGCCGGTCGATCCGCTGGGTGGACGTCGCGACGAAACACGTCCACACGGTCGCCAAGGCGGAGGGGACGCCGATCGGCCTGTCGATCACCGGCGAGCGGATCGCCTGGGCCGAGAACGTCGGCGGCCGCGGCCGCATCCAGGCAATCACGCTCGCTCCGTGAAGGCGCTCGCCGCAGCGATCGCCGCGGCGGCGCTGGCAGGCGGAGCAAACCACGCCGGTGGAGGCTCCCTCATCGTCTTCGCCGCCGACCGTGCACCTGCGCTGTCCGGCGACGTCTACCGCGTCGACTCGAGCGGCCACGTCACGAATCTCACGCACAGCCCGTGGCAGGAGACGCAGCCGGTCGTCTCGCCGAACGGGAAGCTCATCGCCTTCCTGAGCGACCGCGACGGCGGCGGCGTGTGGACGGTCGGCATCGACAGTCGCGATCTCCGGCTCGTCTCGGCGAAAGGGTTCCCCTCGCAGTACTCCGTCGGGCTCGCGTGGTCGCCGGACAGCCGCATGCTCGCGTACACCACCGGCGGTGCCGCCTCGAACCAGGAGACGCTGTGGGTGACGGGCGTCGGAGCGATCACGCGCGCCCAGTTTCTGAACACGCCGCAGTGGTCGCCGGACGGACGCCTGCTCACGATCGCCCGCAACGAATACGTGGACGGGTTCACCCCGAGCGGAAAGCGCGCGTGGACCGTCGCGAGCGGCTCCTCCCCGACCGGCTGGTCGGCGCGCGGCCTCTTCGCGACAGGCGCGCACGACGGGCGCGTGCGCGTCGTCGACGAGGGCGGCATCCTCCGGTTCAGCGTGCCGGCTACTTCGGGCGCCTGGTCGCCGAACGGTGCAGAGCTCGCGGTTGCGACGGGCGGCCGCGGAAGCGTGTACACGAGCGCAGGCCGTCTCGTTTCCTCGAAGAGGATCGCCAACCCGTACGACACCGCGCCGGCATGGACGTCGGCGACGCACGTCGTCTTCGGCACGCCGTCCGCGTTCGGGCCGAACACGATTCGCACGGGCTCGAGCTTCGCGGTGCGCGTCGGGACGCACGTCTACACGCACGTCATCGGCTGCGGCGACGACGGCGGCCCCGACGCTGCGATCGCGTGGCTGCAGCGCGTGCCGCACAGCGGCTCGATCGTCTACCAGAGCGACTGTGCCGAGCCGTTCGACAACCTCTATGCGATGAGCGGCGACGGGACCGGGTTCCGGCGCATCACGAACGTGCAGGCGAACCAGGTCGAACCGAGGATCTCCCCCGACCGGACGCGCATCGCATTCGGTGAGTCGCAGTACGCGGGCCTGAGCTGCAAGGGCTGCCCCGAATCGCTCCGCACCATCGGCGTCGACGGCTCCTCCGCGACGACGCTGACGTCGCCCCCCGACTGCACCTTCGACGGTCCCGCGAGCTGGTCGCCGGACGGGACGCAGATCATGTTCGCCCACTCGGCCTGCGACACGGCGCCCGACGCGATGCTGATCGCCGCGGCCGGCGGCACGCCGAAGGATCTGCACGTCCCGACATGGACGCTTGCGTGGGGGCCGACGCAGATCGCATACACCAACGGCTCGACGGCTCCGTCGTCGATGTGGACCGCCGCGCCGGACGGCACCGGCCGCGTCCGCGTCGCGTCGGTCGGAGCCGGCCTACCGACTCCGGCCTGGTCGTCGGACGGACGCCTCGCCTACGTCGTCGGAACGACCGTCTTCGCAAACGGGAAGAAAACCGCGCTCCCGTTCGTATCGATCCGCGGCATCGCGTGGTCGCCCGACGGCACGCGCTTTCTCGTCGCGGCGAAGGCGAAGGGAACCGCGTCCTTCGATCTCTACACGGTGAAGACCGACGGGACCGATCCCGTACGGCTCACACAGAACCTCGACGTCTCAAGCGCCGACTGGCGCTAGCTCTTCGAGGTTCACGTCAGCGGCGAGGCGGCTTGCCTCGCGCGGGTCGAACCTGCCGGCGCCGACCTCGAGCACCGACGACGCCGCACAGCCGACGGCGCTGCGCAGCGCGTCGCCGACGGGCTGGTCGTTGAACCGCGCGGCGAGGAAACCGGCGAGGAGGACGTCGCCCGCCCCGACGGAGGCAATCGGCTCGACCCGTTCGATCGCCGCGCGGAACCTGCGCACCGTCCGCTCCTCGCGCACGAGCGCGAAGCACGACGTCTCTCGAGTGATGAGCACGTTGCGCGCGCCGAGGTCCGCGATCGTGTCGAGCGCCATGAGGAAGTCGGCCTCGTCGGAGAACTCCTGGCCCACGAGGCTCTCGGCCTCGCGCTGGTTCGGCGACACGAGGAACGGCTCCGCCTCGACGCCGTACCGAAGCGGCTCGCCCTCGCAGTCGACGACGCACGGCACGCCGCGGCGGTTGAGCTCGCGAATCGCCTCGGCATAGAAGTCGTCGTCGACGTCGCGCGGCAGCGAGCCGGAGAAGACGACGAACGTCGCGACGCGCGAGAGGTAGCGCAGCTTGTCGAGAAGCATCTCCAGCTCCTCCGCGCGAACGGCGGGGCCCCACTCGTAGATCTCCGTCAGCGAGCCGCCGGTGGGGTCGACGACGGCGGTCGACGTGCGCGACTCGTCGGAGATGCGAACGAAGTCGTTGAGGATCGCCTCGAGCGCGAGCTCTTCGACGATGCGCTCGCCCGTGCGGCCGCCGGCGAGACCGGTCGCGATCACCGGGGCGCCGAGCGCCTTCAACGCGCGAGCGACGTTGACGCCCTTGCCGCCGGCGGAGGTGAAGCTCGCGCTCGCACGGTGACGGTGGCCGAGCTGGATGTTCGGAACCGTGAGCGTGCGGTCGATGGCCGCGTTGAGAGTGACGGTGACGATCACGGGATGAAGGCCCAGAGGTCTTTCACGGTTCGCGTCGCATACCAGCGTAGACGCCCGCCCACACCCGGACGGGTGACCGTGCGAGAAGCAAGGAGCGGGCGGGTGCCGAGGAGCTTGCCGCCCGAAAGCATCTCGATCCGGCCGAGCTTCTGGCCGCGGAAGATCGGGAGCGCCACGGCTGACGGAGCGATGACGCGTTGGACGATCGTCGCTCCGGCCGGAACGACGCGCACGAGCAGGCTCGCCGGCACGAGCTCGAGCGCGTGCCGGCCGTAGGGGAGCGAGACGGTCGCCACCGGCGTGCGCCCGAGGAGCGTGAGCGTCTGGTACCGGGAGACGCCCCACGCGAGCAGGCGATCGAGGTCGGAGTTGCGCTGCGCGCGCGTCGGGCTGCCGAGGATGACGGCGTAGATCGTGTAGCCGGGGCGCTGCGCGGCCGCGACCTCACACCAGCCCGCGTTGTCGGTGTGCCCCGTCTTCACGCCGATGAGGCCGGGGAAGACACCGAGCAGGTCGTTCCACGTGTGCACGACGAACGCACCGTTCTCGATCGTGTCGCTGTGCTTGCGGACGAGCTCGCGCACGATCGGCAAGTGCATGGCCACGCGGGCAAGCTGAGCGACGTCGCGCGCACTCGACTCGTGCCCGGGCGCGTCGAGGCCGTCCGGCCGGACGAAATGCGTCTCGGTGAGGCCGAGCTTCTGCGCCTCCTCGTTCATCCAGTCGATGAAGAGCGGGACGTCGTCGTGCGAAGCCCCGGCCGCCAGCGCGTCGGCTGCGTCGTTCGCGCTCTGGATGAGCGCGCCCTCGAGCAGGTCGTGCACGCTGATCACCTGCCCTGGATGCAGCGGGATGCTCTCCTGGCCGACGTGCGCGGCCTTTGCTGTGACCGTCACCTCGTCGTCGGGCCGCAGGTGTTGCAACGCGACGATCACCGTCATGAGCTTCGTGATGCTCGCGATCGGAACCTGCTCGTTCGCATTTTTCGACGCGAGCACGGTGCCGGTCGTCGCGTTCACGATCGTGTACGCGCGCGCGTCGACGGTCGGCGGAGCGGCGCGTGCCGCTCCAGCGAACGCCAACGCAACGAGAACGACGAGCAACCCCCGGCGCATGCCGCCGGGAAGGCTACTTCACCTTGATCCGCTGCCCGACGCGCAGCGCGGTGGAGCTGACCCCGGGATTGAGCCGCTCGAGGACGACGACGCTCGTGTGCGTCTTCGCCGCGATGACGGAGAAGCTGTCGCCGCGCTGTACGACATAGGTGCGCGCGGCCGCCGCCGTCCGGACGACATGACGATGCCGGGCGACCGTCGTCATCGTGACTTGAGTCGGGGGCGTCACGCGCTTGTGGAGCCCGTAATGGATTCCGAGGACGGCCGCGGTGACGACGAGGAGGAACGCCGCCGGTGCCGCGTAGAGCCTCACCAGCCGGAGGCCGCCCAGACGTCGTGCGCGAGCCGCGCGGCGGCGCCGCCGGCGGCGCCGCGCCAGTCGTCGGTGAGGTTGCGGTACGCATAGATGATCGAGCGCGACGCGGAGACGAGCGCACTCGCCGGGCCGCTCGTGAAGGCCGGCGCGAGCTCGGCCGGCAGGCCGCCCTGTGCGCCGACTCCGGGGAGCAGGAGCACGGACTGCGGCATGATCCTCCGCGCCTCCGCCACCTCGCGCGGGAAGGTCGCGCCGACGACCGCTCCGACCGCCGACAACCCGCCCTCGCCGACGAGATCCTCGCCCCATTCGCCGACGAGGCCGGCGACGTGCTGCCACAGCAGCGTCCCGTCGGAGAGGCGCACGTCCTGCACGTCGGCGCCGCCTGCGTTCGACGTTTTCACGAGGCAGAACAGGCCGGCGCCGTCGCGGCGGCACGCGGCGAGGAACGGTTCGAGCGCGTCGCGGCCGAGATACGGGTTGACCGTGATCGCGTCCGCGAGCGGCACGGTGTCGCCGCGCGGCTCGACGAACGCGCTCGCGTACGCGCGCGCCGTCGATCCGATGTCACCGCGCTTCGCGTCGGCGATGACGAGCATCTCGGCCGCGCGTGCGTACTCGCACACTTCCTCGAGGGCCCGAAAGCCGTCGGAGCCGAGCGCTTCGAAGAACGCGAGCTGCGGCTTGACCGCGACTGCATACGGCGCGACGGCGTCGATGACCCCGCAGCAGAAGCGCGTGCAGGCGGCGGCGGCGTGGTCGCGCCCGAGCACGATCTCGCCGCGCAGCTCGACGGGAAGCATGTCCGCGACGGGGTCGAGGCCGACGACCACCTGGCTCCGCTTGCGCTCGACCGCCTCGGCGACACGGTCGGCGAAATGGGTTACCGCCACACGCGACACGCTCTGAATGTACTCAGCACCCCGGAATGCGCGAGGGGCCGCTCAAGGCGGCCC
>JBOGZQ010000053.1:0-6435 GCA_050697375.1 Gaiellaceae bacterium
GTGCCGAGCATCGGATTCGTCTCGGAGAGCGCCCAGATCCGCTGCCGCATCCGCTCGTCGCTCGCCTCCTCGAGCGGCGGCAGGAACTCGTGCAGCGGCGGGTCGAGCAGCCGGATGACGACCGGCAGGCCGGCCATCGCCTCGAAGATGCCCTCGAAGTCGGCCTGCTGGAACGTGAGCAGCCGCTCGAGCGCGTCGCGGCGGCCGGCCTCGTCGTGGGCCAGGATCATCTCCTGCACGACCGGCAGCCGTTCCTCGCCGAAGAACATGTGCTCGGTGCGGCAGAGGCCGATGCCCTGCGCGCCGAACTCGCGCGCCTTCGCCGCATCGGCCGCGTTGTCGGCATTGGCCCACACCTGCAGGCGCCGTAGCCCGTCCGCCCAGCCGAGGACGGTCTCGAAGTCCTCGTTGATGGACGGTGGGACCAGCGCGACCTCGCCGACGATGATGCGACCGGTACCGCCGTCGATCGTGATGACGTCGCCCTCGTGCAGCTCGTGCTCGCCCAGCCGCACCG
This sequence comes from Gaiellaceae bacterium, assembly GCA_050697375.1. Lineage (GTDB taxonomy): Bacteria > Actinomycetota > Thermoleophilia > Gaiellales > Gaiellaceae > Palsa-739. The sequence continues at coordinate 518 of JBOGZQ010000053.1, forward strand.
TCTTCGTCTCGACGTCGATGTTCAGGCCCTCGCAGCCGGCGACGCACGGCTTGCCCATCCCGCGCGCGACGACCGCCGCGTGCGAGGTCATGCCGCCGTGCGCGGTGAGCACGCCCCGCGACTGGATGAGCCCGTGGATGTCGTCCGGCGTCGTTTCCCAGCGGACGAGGATGACCGCCTCCCCGCCCTTGCCGCGCTCGGCCGCCGTGTCGGCGTCGAGGACGATCTTCCCCGCGGCCGCGCCCGGCGACGCGTTGAGCCCGCGCGCCGCCACCTCGAACTCCGCGTTCGGATCGAGCATCGGATGGAGCAGCTGGTCGAGCTGCGACGGGTCGATGCGCGCGACCGCGTCCTCGCGGCTGATGAGGCCCTCGGCGGTCATGTCCACCGCCGCCTTCAGCGCGGCCGCCGCGGTGCGCTTCGCCGAGCGCGTCTGGAGGAGGTAGAGCTTCCTCTCCTCGACGGTGAACTCGATGTCCTGCACGTCGCGGTAGTGCTGCTCGAGCCGCGCCATCGTCTCCAGCAGCTGCTCGTATGCATCCGGAAGGCGCTTCGCCATCTCCTCGACGGGCTGCGGCGTGCGAATGCCGGCGACGACGTCCTCGCCCTGCGCATCGACGAGGTACTCGCCGTAGACGCCTCGCTCGCCCGTCGATGGATCACGGGTGAAGGCGACGCCGGTCGCCGACGTGTCGCCCTTGTTCCCGAACACCATCTGCACGACGTTCACCGCCGTCCCCATGTCGTCCGGGATCTCATATGTGTGGCGATAGACCTGCGCCCGCGGCGAGTTCCACGACTCGAAGACGGCGACGATCGCGCGGCGCAGCTGCTCGCGCGCGTCCTGCGGGAATTCGCGGCCCGTCTCGCCGACGTAGACCTCGCGCGCGCGCTCGACGGTGTCGTCCGGATCGAACCGGTCGCGCGAGATGCCGTCGACGGTCTCGCCGAACATCTGGATCAGCCGACGGTAGCAGTCGCGCGCAAACGCCTCGTTGCCGGTGCTCGCGGCGAGGCCGCGCACTGCGTCGTCGTTCATGCCGACGTTAAGGATCGAGTCCATCATCCCCGGCATCGAGACGGCTGCTCCCGACCGCACCGAGACGAGCAGCGGGTCGTCCGAGTTTCCGAAGCGCTTGCCCGTCTTCTCCTCGAGGCGGGCGATGTGCTCGGCGACCTCGTCCTCGAGCCCGTCCGGCAGCCCACCCGCGCGCATGAAGGCGCGGCATGCGTCGGTCGTGATCGTGAACCCGGCCGGGACGGGGATGCCGAGCTGCGTCATCTCGGCGAGGCCGACGCCCTTGCCGCCGAGGAGGTCCCTTCCCCCAGCCGAGGGCTCGTCGAAGTCGTATACGTACCGGGTCATGGGCGGCACTAGTCAATCACGGCGGATTGTCGTCATGGGTGGCTTCCCCGGCCTCGCGGTCTGGGAAAACGTCCTGGAGCTTGCAGGCGGGCGGCGCGTGCTCGTCGACCGGACGGCGAGCCCGCAGTACACCGACCCGATCGACTTGCCCGGAGAGCTGACCGACCTCTCGTTCTTCCCGTCGCCGCCGGCCGGGCTGCGCGAGCTCGCGCTCGGCTCCGACGTCATCCTCGTCTGCGGCGGGAATACCGCGAACATGCTCGCCGTGTGGCGCGTGCACGGGTTCGACCGCATCCTGCGCGAGGCGTGGGAGGCGGGCATCGTGCTTGCCGGCTGGAGCGCGGGGATGATCTGCTGGTTCGAGGCAGGCGTCACCGACTCGTTCGGGCCGCAGCTCGAGGGCCTGCGCGACGGGCTCGGGTTCCTGCCTGGGAGCGCGTGCCCGCACTACGACGGCGAGGAGCGTCGGCGTCCCGTCTACACCGAGCTCGTCGCGAACGGGCTCCCGCCCGGGATCGCGTTGGACGACGGCGCGGCTGCCCACTACGCCGGCACCGAGCTCGTCGAGGTGATCGCGTCGACGCCGGATGCGCACGGGTATTACGTCGGGCCCGACGGCGAGGTGCAGCTGCCGGTGCGCGTCGTCTAGCGCCGTCTCCGCCGAAACTCCGCCAGCCACGCGAGCACGCGCAGGCCCATCCAGATCGGCGTCAGCAGGACGTAGAAGACGACGTCCGCGACCGCGATGAGGGTCCACCACAGGATCCAGTAGCGGACGGGAACGTGCCCTTTCTCATTTCGCAACGGCGCGCTCCTCGACGACGCGCAGCACGCGGTGCGCCGTCTCCTCGATCGAGAGCTCGGAGATGTCGATGACGGGACAGCCGAGCCGCCGGTGGAGCTTCTCGGCCTGCTCGAGCTCCTCGTAGATCTCCATCAGCTCCGCGTACTGGCGGTTGCGCGCGCCTCCGCCCATCGTGCGCACGCGCGCGCGCCGGATCTCGGCGAGCCGGTTCGGGTCGATCGTCAGCCCGACGATCTTCGCCGGCTCGACGTCGAAGAGCTCCTTCGGCGGCTCGATCCCTTTGACGACGGGGACGTTCGCAGCCTTGTAGCCGAGGTAGCCGAGATAGATCGAGAGCGGCGTCTTCGACGTGCGCGACACTCCGACGAGGACGATGTCGGCGTCGTGGAGGCCGCGGCCGACGCCGTCGTCGTAGCGGACGGCGAACTCGATTGCCTCCATCCGCTTGAAGTACGCGGAGTTGAGCGGCGGCCTCGATCCCGGCGTCATCTTCGCGGCCATGCCGGAGACGCGGGCGACCGCCTCGATCGGCTGACCGAGTAGGTCGCAGTAGTGAAGGCGCGCGCGGCGGCAGAGAGCGCGCATCGACTCGCGCAGCTGCGGCTGCACGATCGTGTACACGACCACCGCCGGCCGGCCGCGCATACGGTTGACCGCGAGCTGCAAGTCGTCCGCCGACTCCACGCGCGGGTGCCGGATCTCGACGAACTCCTGGTCCGGGAACTGCGCCTCCAGCGCCTGCACGAGGCGCGCCGCCGTCTCGCCGGTCGCGTCGGAGACGACGTGCAACTCGACTGGCGGCGTCGGCATCCGCGCTAGTGTCGCACCGATGACCGACGTGACCATGGACAAGATCGTCTCGCTGTCGCGGCGGCGCGGCTTCGTCTTCCCGTCCTCCGAGATCTACGGCGGGATGAGCTCGACATACGACTACGGCCACTACGGCGTGCTGATGAAGAACAACATCCGCTCGCTGTGGCTCCAGGCGATGGTCCAGGAACGGGACGACGTCGTCGCGCTCGACTCGGCCGTCATCCTCAACCCGCGTGTCTGGGAGGCGTCGGGCCACGTCGCGACGTTCACCGACCCGCTCGTCGACTGCAAGACCTGCAAGCTCCGATTCCGCGCCGACCAGCTCGACCAGGCGAGCTGCGGCCGCAAGCCGTCGAAGCACCCGGGCGAGACGCCCGACTGCGACCTCACCGAGGCCCGGCAGTTCAACCTCATGTTCCAGACGCAGGTCGGCGCGCTCGAGGACGCGAGCTCGACCGCCTACCTCCGGCCCGAGACGGCGCAGGGCATCTTCATCAACTTCAAGAACGTCCTCCAGCTCGCGCGGCGCAAGCCGCCGTTCGGCATCGCGCAGTTCGGCAAGGCGTTCCGCAACGAGATCACGCCGGGGAACTTTCTCTTTCGCGTGCGCGAGTTCGAGCTGATGGAGGTCGAGTTCTTCGTTCCGCCGGCCGACGCCGAGCAGTGGCACCGGTACTGGATCGACGCGCGCTTCGACTGGCACGTCAAGTACGGGCTCCGCGAGAGCAACCTGCGGAAGCGCGAGCACTCGGCGGAGGAGCGGTCGCACTATTCGAGCGCGACGACCGACATCGAGTACCTCTACCCCATCGGCTGGTCGGAGCTCGAGGGCATCGCGAACCGCGGCGACTTCGACCTGACGCAGCACACGCAGCACTCGGGCACGAAGCTCGAGTTCGTCGGCGAGGGCGGCGAGCGCTATACCCCGTTCGTGATCGAGCCGGCCGTCAGCATCGAGCGGATCTTCGTCGCGATGCTGTGCGACGCCTACGACGAGGAGGTCGTCGCCGAACGCGACCGCACCGTCCTGCGACTGCACCCGGCGATCGCGCCCGTGAAGGCGGCGATCCTCCCGCTCATTGCGAAGAACGGCGAGATGGTGGAGAAGGCGCGCGGCCTCTTCGACGACCTCCGCCGGAAGCACATGGTCGAGTACGACGACGGCGGCCAGATCGGGCGCCGTTACCGCCGCCAGGACGAGATCGGCACGCCGTTCGCGTTCACGATCGACGACCAGACGCTCGAGGACGACACGGTCACGGTCCGCGACCGCGACTCGCTCGCGCAAGAGCGGCTCCCGCTCGCCGGCGTCCGCAGCTGGATCGAAGAGGCACTGGAGCGGCCGTGGCGAACTCCCAAGGCATGAGAGGCGCGCTCCTCCTCGTCGCGGTGCTCGCACTCGCCGGCTGCGGCGCGACGAAGACCGTCACGATCACGAACACCGTGACGACAACCCATACGCAGACCGTGACGGTGACGACGCCGACGACGACGACCACGTCGAAGCCCGCATCGGCTCCGTGCGCCGCCGGGAGCCTCCAGGGCAGCTTCGACGCCGTGCCCGGAAGCGAAGGCGCCGGTCAGATCACGTACCGCCTGACCCTGACGAACACCGGCGCGACCCCGTGCTACCTCTCCGGCCTTCCGCAGGTGCAGCTCCTCGGCACGACCGGCGGAGCGCTACCGACCTCGACCTCGGCCGAGCCGCCGGTTCCGGCGACCGCGCCGAAGGTGTCGCTCCAGCACGGCGGATCCGCCGTCACCGACGCGCGCTTCTCCCCCGACGTCAACGGCACCGGCGACAGCACGACCTCCGGCCCGTGCCAGCCGACCGCGACCGTCCTGCGCGTGACCGCCCCCGGCGGCGGGACGCTCGACGCGCCGATTCAGCCGCCGACGTCGGTGTGCGAGCGCGGCTCGCTGCGCTTCAAGAACTTCGCCGCTTCCTAGCTCCAGGGAAGCGCGTCCCAGTACGACGGGCGGCCCCGCCGTGACGGCTCGAAGCGTGGCACGTACGCCTCGTCGGGATCGGTCGTCTCGGCATGCACGCTCGCGTCGTGGCGCGCGGCGAGCTCGGACACCGGATAGACGACGTTCCAGTCCTCTCCGCGCGCGCCGACCATGAGGATCGTGCACGGCCCCTCGCCGGCCCCGATGAAGATGTGATCCGTCCCGGCGGGGCAATGGACGAAGTCCCACGCCTTCAGCCGCCGCTCCTCCCCGTCGAGGAGCAGGACGCACTCGCCCGCGAGGACGAGGAAGTCCTCCTGCTTGTCCTCCCGGTGATAGAGGCCGTTCGGCTCGCCGGGCGGCAGGACATGCAGACGAACGCCGACCTCGCGGAACTCCCCGCCGGGCCCTTCGAACGAGCACTCCGCCCCGGACGGCTTCCCTTCGCCCCCTTCGGACGTCAACCACTGCGCGTCGCGGACGTTGACGACGAACCAGCCGTCCGTGACGGGCCGCAGCCCGCCGCCGGCATCCTCGAGCCGGGCCTCGTTCACGTGGGCGGCCGCTCCATCACGCGCTCGGAGGGCGGCCCGAACCCGAACTTCTCATAGAGACGATGCATGTCGCGAGTGTGCAGCATCCAGCGGCGCCCCGCGAAAGGCCCGTTCTCGATCATCTCGCGCACGAGCTCGAGGCCGAGGCCCCGCCCGCGGTGCGCCTCGAGCACGTACACGTCGGCGAGGTAGGCCGTCGACATGTCGTCGGTGAACGCGCGGCAGAAGCCGACCTGCTCGCCGTCCTTGTACAGGCCGACGACGCGGCAGGCCGAGTGGACGAGGCGCTCCATCTCCTCCCGCGCCCGGCCCTTCGCCCAGTACGACTCGCCGCCGATGTACGCGTTGACGGCGTCGACGTCGACCAGCCCGGGATCGTCGTCCAGCTCGTATCCGTCGCCGAGGTCCCGCCTCACGCGGAGAGCGTGCG
>JBOGZQ010000054.1:0-17570 GCA_050697375.1 Gaiellaceae bacterium
CCCGAGCTCGACCTCGAGCCGCCGCGCCGCGCGCGACAGCTTCTGCTGGCGCTCGACGACGTGGACGGGCACGCGAATCGTGCGCGCATGGTTCGCCACGGCGCGCTGCACCGACTGGCGGATCCACCACGTTGCGTAGGTCGAGAACTTGTAGCCGCGGCGCCAGTAGAACTTCTCGACAGCGCGGTTGAGGCCGAGCGTTCCCTCCTGGATCAGGTCGAGGAACGGCACGCCGAGCCCGCGGTAGCCCTTTGCGATCGAGACGACGAGGCGCAGGTTCGACTCGATCATGCGGCGCTTCGCGCGTCCGTCGCCGCGCTCGATCGCCTTCGCGAGCGTGACCTCTTCGTGGGCGGTCAGCAGCTTGTGGCGGCCGACGTCGGCGAGGAAGAGCTGCAGGCTGTCGGCCGCGCCGGAGAGCCCGGCGGACGCCTCGATGCGCGCCGCCTCCTCCTCCGCCGCCTTCTCGGCGTCCGCGGCGGCGGCCGCCTCGACCGCGCTCGCGGGGGCGCCGATCTCGAGCCCGATCCGCTCGAGCTCGGTCGTCAGCTCCTCGACCTCCTGGTCGTTCAGGTCGAGCTCGAGGGCGAATGCCTCCAGCTCGGCGGGCTCCAGGTAGCCGCGCTCCTGCGCCGTCTCGACGAGCGCGCGCGCCTGGTCGGTCTCGAGGAGCTCGTTCAGCTGGTTCTGGCTCAGGGTCTACTCAGTCCTCTCGGGTCCTGCGTCGACGTCAGCGACCCTTCTCACTCTACGAGGGAACTCCTCTCCACGCCAGAGGCACCCTCCAGCCGGGGCCGTTTCGGACTTGAAAACGCTGCTTCCCGGCCGGCTATTCCGTCGCCGCGGTCTCGGCGGCTTCCTTCGGCTGCGCGCGGACGGGAAAGTCGAACTCCACCTTGCCCTCCTCATTCAAGACGAGGCGGGCCCGGAAAGGTTTGTTGTTCCGCGAGCGGAAGCCCGACAGCACCTCGCGCGTCTTCCCTTCCTCGAGCAGCTGCCGGGCGAGCTCGGGGGTGAGCGTACGGCCGGCGACGCGCTTCCAGATGACGAACCCGCAGCCGGTCTCCTCGCGGCTCTTCCAGCTCGTGCATCCGTACGCGCGGGAGTTCTCGCGGATGATCTCGCCCGTCTCCGCACCGCAGCGCGGGCAGAGGCCGAGCTCGACGCGCTCCGGGCGGAGCTTCTCCTTGTCGAGCGACTCGATCTGCCCGACGATCTCCTTCGTGAAGCCGGCGATCTCGTCGATGAACGCGGCGCGATCGCCGCTGCCGCGCTCGATGTCGGAGAGCTTCTTCTCCCACGATCCCGTCAGCTCCGGCGAGGTGATCTTGTGCTCCTCGAGCATCGTGATCACCTGCAGGCCCTTCGGCGTCGGCTGCAGGTCGCGGCCGACGCGCTCGATGTACTCGCGCCGGATGAGCGTCTCGATGATCTCCGCGCGCGTCGCCGGCGTGCCGAGCCCCGACTCCTTCATCGCCTCGCGCAGCTCGTCGTCGTCGACGAGCTTGCCGGCGGTCTCCATCGCGGAAAGCAGCGTCGCCTCGGTGTAGCGCGGTGGCGCCTTCGTCATCTTGTCCTCGCGCTCGGCGCCGAGGCAACGGACCGTCTGACCCTCCTGCAGCGCCGGCAGCTCACCGCCCTCGGAGTCCTCGTCCTCCGACTGCTTCTCGGCGTCCGGTTCGAGCCCGTACACGCCGCGCCAGCCGGCCTCGAGCGTGATCTTGCCGCGCGTGCGGAAGCTCTCGCCATCGACCTCGGTGACGACCGTCGTGCGCGCGTACCGCGCCGGCGGATGGAACACCGCGAGGTAGCGCCGCGCGATGAGGTCGAAGATGCGCGTCTCGTCGGGCGTGAACTTGTCGGTCTCGTGCGGGACGTCGGTCGGGATGATCGCGTGATGGTCGGTGACCTTGGCGTCGTTGATCACGCGCGCGAGCGGAAGCTGGTCGAGACGCATGACGTACGTCGCCGCCTCGCGATACTCGTTGATCTCCTGCAGCGTCGAGGCGACGATCTTCAGCTGCGGCACCATGTCGCCGGACAGGTAGCGCGAGTTCGTACGCGGGTACGTGATCGCCTTCTTGCCCTCGTACAGCGACTGGGCCGCCTGCAGCGTGCGGCGCGCGCTGAAGCCGAAGCGCCGGTTCGCGTCGCGCTGCAGCGACGTGAGGTCGTACAGGAGCGGCGCACGCTCGGACTGCTCCTTGCGCTCGACCTTCGTGATCGTGCCGTCCTTGCCGCCGACCTTCTCGACGATCTCGTCGGCGCGCTCGACCTTCTTGATGCGCGTCTCGTCGCCCTCGAACCAGATGCCCTGATACGGCGGCTGGAACGCGGCGTGGACGAGCCAGTACGGCTCCGCCACGAACGCCTGGATCTGACGCTCGCGCTTGACGAGCATCGCCAGCGTCGGCGTCTGCACCCGGCCGAGCGACACGACGCCGCCGACCCACGCGCGGCCGCGGATGGTCGCGGCGCGCGTCGCGTTCATGCCGACGATCCAATCCGCCTCGGAGCGCGAGCGAGCCGCCTGCTCGAGCGACTCCATCTGCTCGCCCGGGCGCAGCCGGTCGAAGCCCTCGCGGATCGCCTGCTTGGTCATCGACGAGATCCACAGCCGCTGCACGGGCTTCGGCTCGCCGTCCTTCTTCTTCAGCGAGTCTTTGTACGTCTCGTAGATGTAGGCGAAGATCAGCTAGCCCTCGCGGCCGGCGTCGCACGCGTTGATGAAGTTGTCGACGTCCTCGCGCTTCATGAGCTTGAGGATGAGGTTCAACTGCTTCTTCGACTTCGCGTCGCGCGGGACGAGGTGGAAGTCGTCCGGGACGATCGGTAGATCGGCCATCCGCCACTTCTTGAACTTCTCGTCGTACGCCTCCGGATCGGCGAGCTGAACGAGGTGACCGACCGCCCACGTGATGACGTACTCGTCGGATTCGAGATAGCCCTCGTCCTTCTCGAACTTCCCGGACAGCGCGGACGAGAGGTCGCGCCCTACGGATGGTTTCTCTGCGACGACGAGGGTCTTGGCCATAGATTCACCATAGCGTGCGTCCATCTCGTACCTATTCGACGATTGCCGCCCTGACCTGGCCGTTGCTGTACGGCCTCTTTCGTCTTCGCGCGCGCGGGCGCGAGAACATACCGCGCGAGGGCGGCTGCGTGCTCGCGTGCAACCACGTGTCGAGCTTCGACCCGTGGGCGCTGGGGATGCCCCTGTGGCCGCGCCGGTACCTCCGGTTCATGGCGAAATCGGAGCTGTACTGGTTCCCGCTCACGCCTGTCCTCAACGGGGCCGGCGCCTTCCCTGTACGCCGCGGGCAGGCCGACGCCGAGGCGATCGACACGGCCGTGAGGCTCGCCCGGGAAGGGCACGTGATCGCGATGTTCCCGGAGGGCACGCGCCGGCGGAAGGGGCTCGTGAAGCGCTTCGAGGCGCGCCCGCGCACGGGGGCCGCCCGCATCGCCCTCGAGTCGGGTGTCCCGCTCGTGCCCGCGGCGGTGTGCGGAACGGATCGGCTGCTGCGGCTCGGACCGCTCCGCGTGATGTACGGCGCGCCGGTCGAGATCGACGACCTCCGCGGCGACGACGTGCGCGAGGCCGCGCACGAGGCGACCGGGCGGCTGATGGCGCGCATCGCCGAGCTCGAAGAGTCGCTGTGAGCACGCTCCTCGTCGTCGACGGCGACTCGTTCGCGCACCGCGCCTACCACGCACTCCCGAAGTCGATCAGGCTGAACGCCGTCGTCGGCTTCACGAACATGCTCGTGCGGCTCTGGGAGGCGGAGCAGCCGGATGCGGTGCTCGTCGGCTGGGACACGCTCTCGGTGCCGACGTACCGCCACGAGGCGTTCGAGGCGTACCAGTCGGGCCGCGTGTTCGAGGAGTCGCTGCTCGAGCAGCTCGAGATCCTCCCCGACCTCGTGCGCGCGTGCGGCTTCGCCGCCGCCAAGGCGGCCGGGTACGAGGCGGACGACTTCCTCGCCGCCGCAGCGCGGACGTGGCCCGGCGACGTGCTCGTGGCGACGTCCGACCGCGACGCCTTCCAGCTCGTCTCCGACCGCGTGACGATCCTCCAGCCGACGCGCGGCGTGAGCGAGCTCAACCGCATCGGGCCGGCGGAGGTGCGCGAGCGCTACGGCGTGGAGCCGGACCAGGTGCCCGACCTCATCGCGCTCCGCGGCGACCCGTCGGACAAGCTGCCCGGCGCCCGCGGCGTCGGCCCGAAGAAGGCGGCCGAGATCCTGCGCGAGCATGGCACGCTCGAAGCCGCGCTCGCCGCCGGAAGATTCGCAAGCGAGACGGAGGACTTGCGCCTGTACCGGCGAATAGCGGCGATGGACGCCTCCGCCCCCTTACCTCCCCTCGAAGAACAGTCTCCTACCTGGGCGGAGGCGTCCTCCTTCGCGAAGGACCTCGGGCTCGACGCGGTGGCGAAGCGGCTAGGTTCTCTCGCATGAACGAGTGGCTCACCCGGCAGGCCGAGGCGATCGGCGTCGAGGGGCTTGACGCGGAGGAGGAGAAGACGCTGCTCGATCTCGCCCGCGTCGCCGCCCACACGAGCGGCGACCGGACGAACGCTCCCCTCCTCTGCTACCTGCTCGGCCGCGCGAACGGAGACCTCGAGGCGCTCGCCGAGATCGTCCGATCGACGTCCTGACGCATCCCGCGCTCGCGCGCCTGCACCCGACCGGCCATCATCCGGAGCGGCCGGAGCGGCTCGCGGTGCTGCTCGAGCACCAGCTCGTCTGGAGCGAAGGGCGCCGCGCGACCGAGGAGGAGCTCCTCCTCGTCCATGCGGCCGAGCACGTCGAGCGCATCGCGTCGATCGAGGAGCCGGCGTGGCTCGACGGCGACACGGTGGCGAGCGACACCACGTACGAGGCGGCCCGGCTCGCGGCCGGGACGTCGATCGAGGCGGCACTGCGCGGCGGCTTCGCGCTCGTGCGCCCGCCAGGCCACCACGCGATGCCCAACCGCGCCATGGGCTTCTGCATCTTCAACAACGTCGCCGTCGCCGCCCGGGCGGCGCAGCGCGAGCTCGGCCTCGAGCGCGTCGCGATCGTCGACTTCGACGTGCACCACGGCAACGGCACGCAGGCCGCCTTCTGGGACGACGACAGCGTGCTCTTCGTCTCCCTGCACCAGTGGCCGTTCTATCCCGGAAGCGGCGGGCCGGACGAGCAGCGCGACACGACACTCAACGTTCCCATGGCGGCGGGATCGGGAGACGAGGAGTACCTGCACGCGTTCGACCACACGGTCGAGCCCGCGCTCGCGCGCTTCGAGCCGGAGCTCGTGCTTGTGTCGGCCGGCTTCGACGCGCACGAGGACGATCCGCTCGCCGAGATGAACGTCACCGCCGACGGCTTCCGGGAAATGACGCGGCGTTGCCGCGACGCCGCACCGCGCGTCGCTGCGGTGCTCGAGGGCGGCTACGTGCTCGACACGTTGCCGACCCTCGTCGACGCCGCGTTGGAAGGATTCACGCAGCGATGAGGATCGACAAGTGGCTCTGGGCCGCGCGGTTCTACAAGACGCGGTCGCTCGCGACGGAGGCGGTGTCGGCGGGACACGTGCAGGTAGGCGGCGCGCGCGTCAAGCCGGCGCGCGAGGTGCGCATCGGCGACACGTTGGAAATCCGGCGCGGCACGTTCCGTACGACGGTGGTCGTGCGCGCACTCGCGGAGCGTCGCGGCCCCGCGACCGAGGCGGCAGCGCTGTACGAAGAGACGCCTGAGTCGATCTCAGCGCGCGAGCAGCAGCGATCGGACCGGCGTAACGCGCGTCCGCTCGGCGCCGACCTCGGCGCGCGCCCGACGAAGCAGGACCGGCGCCGCCTCGAGGCGCTTCGGCGCGGACAGCGGCGCGACTAGGCCGCGCGAGCGAGCGAGAGCTGCTCGAGCGCCTCGCGGCGCGACGAGACGCCGAGCTTCCGCAGCAGGCTCTTCACGTGCGAGCGCACAGTGTGCTCGGAGATATAGAGGCGCCGCGCGATCTCGTCGGTGCCGAGGTGCTCGTCGAGCAGGAGCAGCACCTCGAGCTCGCGGGCGGAGAGCTTCCGGGCGATCGCGTCGGGCACGCCGCCCACGGTGTCCGAGCCGCTCCGCACGCGATCGAGGAGGCGACGTGCGATCGAGCCGGACAGCGCCGCCTCGCCGTGCACGACGCCTTCGAGGAATTCCGCGATCCGCTCCGGCGGCTCCGTTTTCAGGAGATAGCCGGCGGCACCGGCGCGGATCGCTGCGAGCAGGTTGTCCTCGGTGCCGGACGCCGTGAGGACGACCACCTCGCACCCGGGTGAGGCGTTTCGAATGGCCGGGAGGGCCGTGAGCCCGTCGACGCCGGGCATCGACAGGTCGAGCAGGACGACGTCGGGCTGGAGGCGCCCGGCCTCGCGGACGGCCTCGGCGCCGTCCTGTGCCGTCCCACAGACGTCGAATCCGTGCGCGCCGAGCAGCGACGCCAGGGCGTCGCGGGTCAGCGGATGGTCGTCGACGATGATGACGCGGGCTCCCATCCTTTGGCTTATCGGCAGGGGCCGTTCTGCCGACAAGAGGGAAAGTGAAGGAACAGAACGACTTCGAGGCCTGGCTCCTCAGCGAGACGCTGCTCGCCGGCCTGCTCGGCGCGATCCTCGCGCTCTTCCTCACCCATCCGGGCCTCCGGACGCACTACGACCTGCCCAAGCTCCGCCTCGTGCTCGAGACGACGATGGCCCTCGCCGGCCTGCTCGTGGCCGTCCTCGCCGCCGCCCGCTTCTCGGCAGAGGGCCGCCGCGTCGACCTCCTGCTCGCGAGCGGCTTCCTCGTCTCCTCGCTCTCGTCCGCCGGATTCGGGATCGCCCCGGATCTCGGCGGCGGGAGCAGCCGGCCGTCGGAGCAGTGGGCGGCGCTCATCGGCAGCATCCTCGGCGCCGGGCTCATCGCCATCGCGCCGTTCGCGAAGGGACGCACGCGCCGCCGCGACTGGTCGATCGCGAACGCCGTCGCGGCCGCGGGTCTCGTGCTCTTCGTCGCGTGGTCCCTCCTGCGCGACGCGGGCTCGCTTCCTCCGCTGAACGTCCCGGCGGGGCAGCAGCAGCCGTTCTACCTCACGGGCACGCTCGCACTCCAGGCGATGATCTACCTCATCGCCGTCGTCGGCTGGGGCGAGCGCTTCCGCCAGCGGCACGACGACCTCGCGCGCTGGCTCGCGCTCGGCTTCACGCTCATGCTCTTCGCCGCGCTCCAGCTCGTCTTCCAGCCGCTCGTCGCGGGAGGCTTCGTCTCGCAGGGCGACTTCCTGCGCATGCTCGCGTACACCGTCATCCTCATCGGCGCGTGGCGCGCGATCCGCTTCGCCGAGTTCGGCCGCGCTGTGGCGGAGGAACGCTCGCGCGTCGCGCGGGAGATCCACGACGGCCTCGCGCAGTACCTTTTCGCCGTGTCGACGCACGCCTCGATCCTCGAGTCCGGCGCCGCCGGCGAGGACACGCTGGCGCGGCTCAAGGAGGCGGCGCTGCTCGCGCAGCAGGAGGCGCGGTTCGCGATTCTCGCGCTCTCGTCGGCGAGCGGCACGGCGCCGTTCGATGCGGCGCTGCGGCGTTACGTCGAGTTCCTCACCGCCGACGGAGCGCTCGACGTCGAGCTCGAGGTGGACGCCGGCATGCACCTCGCGCCGGACGAGCAGATCGAGATCTTCCGCATCGTGCAGGAGGGCCTCGCGAACGTGCGCAAGCACGCGCAGGCGACGAGCGCAGAGGTCGTCATCGGCTGGCGCGACGGCGAGCGCTTCGTCTCGATCATCGACGACGGCGCCGGCTTCGACGGCGAGGAAGCGCCGGCCGGCCAGGGCCTGAAGAACATGCGCGCACGCGCGGCGTCGATCGAGGGCGGGTTCTCGCTCCGGTCCATTCCCGGCCGGGGAACCGCGCTCGAGGTCGTTCTCCGCACGTAGTCTCTCGCGGGTGATCCCCGCGACCGAATTCGACGAGCGTCGCGCGCGACTGCTCGAGCACATTCGCCGCGAACGCCTCTCCGGTTACGTGCTCTTCGGCGCCGACTACATCAGGTACTTCACCGGTTTCGCGTTCCTCTCGAACGAGCGGCCGGTCGTGTATGCGGAAAGCGTGGGCGGCGACTCGACGATCTTCGTGCCGGAGTTCGAGGTCGAGCGCACACGCGCCGAGGCCGACTTCGAGCGCATCGACGCGTACGCCGAGTATCCGGGGCTCGAGCACCCCATGCGCATCTTCGCCCGCGTCCTTGCCGACGTCGGGATCGAGGGCGCGATCGGCGCCGACCAGGACGGCTACCCCGGCATCCTCGGCTACCAGGGCCCGCCGCTCAGCGAAGTGACGGGCGCTTCCGTCCGGCCGCTCGGCGTCGTCATCGAGTCGATGATGGCGCGCAAGAGCGAGAACGAGCTCGAGCTCATCCGCGAGAGCGGCCGCTGGTGCGCGTTCGCGCACCGGTTGCTCCAGGAGTACTCGCGGCCCGGCGTCACCGAGGCGGAGGCGAGCCTCCGCGCGGGGCAGGAAGCGACGCTCGCGATGCTCGCGAAGCTCGGCGAAGTCGGCGGCCTCTCGTCGTCCGACGGTGTCTCCGCCGGTTACCGCGGCCAGATCGGGACGCGCAGCTCATGGGCGCATGCAGTCGCGCACGCGATCGAGTTCCAGCCGGGCGACATGCTCGTGACGGAGACGAGCGCGCCGATCTGGGGCTACAACGCCGAGCTCGAGCGCGGCATGGTCGTCGGCCCGCCGACGGACGAGCAGCGCCGGCTCCACGGGCACGTCGTCGCGGCGCAGGAAGCGGCGTTCGCCGCCATCCGGCCGAGCGCGACGTGCGCCGACGTCGACGGCGCGGTGATGAAGTACTTCGAGGACAACGACCTGCTCCCGTACTGGCGCCAGCACACGGGCCACGGCATCGGCCTGCGAAACCACGAGGCGCCGTTCCTCGACCTCGGCGACCACACGGTGCTCGAGCCGGGGATGGTGTTCACGGTCGAGCCCGGCCTCTACGACCCCGAGCTCGGCGGCTTCCGGCACTCCGACACCGTCGTCGTCACGGAGCACGGGATGCAGGCATTGACGGATTATCCGCGAGACATCGAGAGTCTCACGATCGATACGTGATCGTCTCGCGCTGCCCGGTCTCCCCGGACCGCACGATCGCGTCGCAGACCTCGGACGCGCGGTAGCCGTCCTCGAAGTCGGCGCCGTACGGTGCGACGTCCGCATCCTCCGCGATCGCCCACAGCAGGTGGTGCAGCTCGTGCACGAACGTGTCGCCCCAGCCGATGATGTGGCCCGGCGGCCACCAGTACTGCCAGAACGGATGATCGGTCTCCGAGACGAGCACCGTCTTGAACCCGCGGGCGCGGTCGCCGTCGGCGCGGAACACCTGCAGCTCGTTCAGCCGCTCCATGTCGAACGCAAGCGAGCCTTTCGTCCCGTTGATCTCCCACTGGAACGCGTTGCGGCGGCCGTGCGCGAAGCGCGTCGCCTCGACCGTGCCGACGGAGCCGTTGGCGAACTCGACCGCCGCCTCGACGGCGTCGTCAACCTTGCGTCCGGGCAGGAAGATGTGCGCGAAGCCGGCGACGGTGTCGATCTCACCGTTGAGGAAGCGCGCGAGGTCGACGACGTGTGTCATCAGGTCGCCGAGCGCGCCGGAGCCCGCCTCGTCGGGATGGAAGCGCCACGTGTCGAGCGTGACGTCGTCGCCCCAGTCCTGGAGATAGCGGCCGCGGAAGTGGCGCACCTCGCCGAGCTCGCCCGCCTCGATCATCTCCCGCGCGAGCCGCACGGCTGGGACGAAGCGGTAGTTGAATGCGCACATGTGCTTCACGCCCGTCAGCGCGACCTGCTGCCAGATCTCGTAGCTCTCGCCCGCGTCGCGTCCGAGCGGCTTCTCGCAGACGACGTGCTTGCCCGCGCGTGCAGCGGCGATCGTCGGCTCGGCGTGGAGCGAGTTCGGGCCACTGTTGTCGAACAGGCCGATCCGGTCGTCGCCGATCAGGTCGCGCCAGTCGGTCGTCGCGTACTCCCAGCCGTAGCGCCGCGCCGCCTCGCCCACCGCCTCCTCGTTACGGCCGGCGATCCCGACGAGCAGCGGCTCGAGCGGCGGCGGCCACATGACGTACGGGATCTTCTTGAAGGCGTTCGAGTGCGCCTTCCCCATGAACGCGTAGCCGAGCATCCCGACGCCAATCGTGGTCACGGTTCGAGATAGTACGCAGACATGGCGCGAGTGAAATGGGGGATCCTCTCCACTGCCGACATCAACCGAAAGCTCATTCCCGGAGCGCACGCGTCGGACAAGCTCGACCTCGTCGCGGTCGCGAGCCGCGACCAGGCGCGCGCCGAGGCGTACGCCCACGAGTGGGAGATCCCGCGCGCATACGGCTCGTATGAGGCGCTGCTCGCCGATCCGGAGATCGAGGCGGTCTACATCTCGCTCCCGAACACCCTGCACGTGAAAGCGTCGATCCACGCGCTCGAGGCGGGCAAGCACGTCCTCTGCGAGAAGCCGTTCACGCGCCATCCGGAGGAGGTGAAGGCGGCGTTCGACGTTGCCGAGCGGGAGGGCCGGCTGCTGACCGAGGCGTTCATGTACCGGCACAACCCGCAGACGAAGAAGCTCGCCGAGCTCGTCGCCGGCGGCGCGATCGGCGAGCTGCGCCTCGTCCGCTCCACGTTCTCGTACTCGCTGTACGACGAGGAGAACATCCGCCTCCATCCCGAGTTGGACGGCGGCGCGCTCATGGACGTCGGCTGCTACTGCGTCAGCGGCGCGCGCCTGCTCGCGGGCGAGCCGACGGCCGTCGGCGGCCAGGCGTGGATCGGACCGTCCGGCACCGACTGGGTCTTCACCGGTCTCATGCAGTTCCCCGGCGATGTCCTCGCGACGTTCGACTGCGGCACGGCGATGCCGAACCGGGACGAGCTCGAGGCGGTCGGCAGCGAGGGATCGCTCTTCCTCGACGATCCGTGGCACTGCACGACGCCGGTGATCGAGCTTCGGCGCGACGGCGAGGTCGAGCGCATCGAGGCGCCGTACGCCGACTCGTACCGGCTGGAGATGGAGAACCTCAGCGCCGCGATCCGCGGCGAGGGTGAGCTGCTCCTCGGCCGCGACGACGCGATGGGCCAGGCGCGCGTACTCGAGGCGTTGCACGATGACGCACGACGAGGCTAGGGAACGGGCGGCAGCGATGCTCGCCGGCGCGGGCATCGTCCTCACGCCGGACGAGCAGATCGACGTCGTCGACTTCGGCCTCGGCCGGCTGGACGAGGTCGGCCTGCAGCTCGTCGTCTACGAGAACAACGAGCACTACTGCGCGAAGGAGCTCGTGCTCTTCCCGAACCAGATGTGCGCAGAGCACCGCCATCCGCCTGTCGGCGCCGGTCCCGGCAAGCAGGAGACGTTCCGCTGCCGCACCGGCGAGGTCACGCTCTGGGTCGACGGGCACGGGGAGATGACGCTGCGGCCCGGCGAGCAGTTCACGATCCCACCGGACACGCTGCACTGGTTTCGCGCCGGCGGCGAGGGCGCGATCGTGTCGGAGTTCTCGACGCACAGCACCGACGAGAACGACGTCTTCACCGATCCGCGAATCACTCGCTGAGGACGAGCGCGGCCTTGCCGCCGCCGAACGCGAGCGCGTCCTCGAAGCGGTCGAGCGGCACGCGCAAACCGATGAGCTGCTCGAGCGCACCCGGCCACCGGCGACGAATCGCATCGAGCGCGACGACTGCGTCGTCCCAGTCCCCTCGCTGCGCGTTGACGCTGCCGAAGAGGACGCGGTTCTCGAGCACGAAATCGACACCGAGCGTGCGGCCGTCGACCGGGACGGCCTGGTCGCGGCCGTCGATGCCGAGGATGCACGCGACGCCGCTGCGGTCGAGGAGCCGGAGCGCGGCGGCCGTCAGGTGCGCGTCGCCCGCACACTCGACGACGAGATCGAATCGGCCGAGGTCGGCCACGTCGGCGCCGGCGGTCGAGACGTACTCGGCGCCGCTCGCCTCGACCACCGCGCTCGACGGCTCGAGCGACGCGGTGACGACGTCGACGCCGTCGAGCCGGAGCAGGCACGTCACGATCGTTCCGATCGTGCCGGCGCCGGTGACGAGCGCGCGTCGCACCTCCCGCGGGAGCCGGTCTCCGATCGTCCGCGCGTGGCGCAGCGCGCGCACGCAGTCGGCGGTCGGCTCGACGAGGACGCCGAGCTCGCGCAGCTCGCGCGGGACGGGCACGAGCTGCGACGGGTCCTCGCCGACGAGCTCGCGCGCGAATCCGTGGAGCCGCGTGATGCCGCGTTCGAAGTAGTCGCCCGTGAGGCAGCCGTCTGGCGCCTCCTGCACGCAGGCCATGCATCGGCCGCATGAGCGGCGCACCGTCGCCGTGACCAGGTCGCCGCGCGAGAAGCCGTGACCGTCGCGCTCGACGACGCCGATCGCCTCGTGCCCGAGCACGAGCGTCTCCTCTCCAACGGGCGCGACGCCGAAGAGGCCGTGCACGATCTCGCGGTCGGTCCCGCACACGCCCACCTCGAGGATGCGCACCGGCACGCCATTCTCGTGCGCGGCGATGTCGGCGACGCGCGCGCTGCCGGCGCGTCCCGGTTCGACGACGAGCGCCTTCATCGCAGCACCGCCCCCTCCGACGCCGGCCCCACCAACGCTCGATAGCGCCCGAACACTCCGCCGACGTCCGAGACGGGCGGACTCCACGCGGCGAGGCGAGCCGCGATCGCATCGTCATCGAGCTCGATCTCGAGCGCCCCGGCATCTGCATCGATCGCGATGACGTCGCCGTCGCGCACGACCGCGAGCGGCCCGCCGCGCGCGGCCTCGGGCGAGACGTAGCCGACCATGAGGCCACGCGTCGCGCCCGAGAAGCGCCCGTCTGTGACGAGCGCGACCGAGTCGCCGAGGCCGGCGCCGACGATCGACGACGTCACGCTGAGCAGCTCGCGCATCCCCGGGCCGCCCGCCGGGCCTTCGTAGCGGACGACGAGCACGTCGCCCGGCTGCACGACACCGGCGCGCACTGCGTCCGTGCACGCCTCCTCGCAGTCGAACACGCGCGCAGGCCCGCGATGCGCGCGCATCCCGCTCACCTTGACGAGGCTCCCGTCGGGCGCGAGGTTGCCGTGCAGCGCGCGGAGCGCGCCGCCCGCCTTGAACGGTCGCTCGACGGTGGAGACGACGACGCCGTCCGGCTCGGGCGCATCCGCGGTTTGCTCCGCGAGCGTCGAGCCGTCGACCGTCGGCGCATCGCCGTCGACGAGCCCGGCGCGGACGAGCTCGCGCACCAGCGCGCGCGTGCCGCCCGCGCGGTGGAAGTCCTCGGCGGCGAAGCGCCCGGTGGGAAGCAGGCTCGCGATCACCGGCGTCCGCCCGCTCACCGCCGCGAGGTCGTCGAGCGACAGCTCGACACCGGCTTCGCGCGCGATCGCGAGAAGATGGAGCACGCCGTTCGTCGAGCCGGCCGTCGCCGCGATCCCGGTCATCGCGTTCAGGAGTGCGCGCCGGTCGAGGAAGCGGCGCGCGTTCGCCGGCAGACGCGTCGCGAGCTCACCGGCGTGTCGCGCCGCCTCGCCCTTCGCGTCGAGCTCGTCCGCAGGCACGAGCCCGTCGCCGATCAGCGAAATGCCGAGGCAGTCGAGCGCGACCGCCATCGTGTTCGCCGTGAAGTGGCCGGCGCACGTTCCCGGGCCGGGGCACGCGACACGCTCGAGCTCGTCCAGCTGGGCGCGGGGGCCCGGGATCGCCTCCCACACGTCCTGGATCGTCACGCGGCCCGGCCCCGCGCGCATCGGCCCGCTGTAGAGCACGACCGCAGGCTTGTCGAGGCGCGCGAGCGCCATCAGCGCCGCCGGAACGGTCTTGTCGCAGCCGACGAGGCAGACGAGCGCGTCGAAGTCGTGCGCGTGCGTCATCAGCTCGATCGAGTCGGCGATCACCTCGCGCGAGACGAGCGATGCGCGCATTCCGGGCGTCGCCTGCGACTGGTTGTCGCTCACCGCGATCGTGTTGAAGACGAGGCCGACGCCGCCCGCGGACGTCACGCCTTCGACGACGCGATCGGCGAGCTCGCGCTGGTTGAGGTTGCACGGCATCGTCCCCGTCCAGGTCGAGACGATCCCGACGATCGGGCCGCGGAGACGAGCCGGGTCGATGCCCATCGCGCGAAAGTGCGCACGTGCCGGCGCGCGCGCCGCGCTGCTCGCAAGCTCCTCGCTCACGCCGTGGCGTCGATCGCGGCCAGCGCGAGCCGCTCGTCCTCTTCGCCCGGTAGGCCGCTGACGCCGACGGCGCCCACGCGCACCTCGCCCTCGAAGACCGCGACGCCGCCGAGGAAGAACGTGAAGAAGGGATCGAAGCTCGCCAGCTCGACCGGATCGTCGCGGACCTTCTCCGCCAGCTCGCGCGTCGACCGGGCGTCGCTGCGGGCGGCGGTGTAGGCCTTCCGCTGCGCGTTCAGCCGTGTATCGGGCGCGGCGTCGTCCATCGTCGCGGCGGCGACGATCTCGCCCTGCGCGTCGGCGACGAAGACGGAGAGCGGAGCCGGAGCCGCGGCGACGACGTGCTCGACGATCCGGCGGGCGCGATCGAGCTTCATCGGGCCATTTTCACCTATTTCCATAGCGGACTAGGATGGGGCGGGCATTGAGCGCAGTGGCCATTCGCGGGACGGAGTATCCCGTCCTCCTGCCGACGCTTCGGGACCCGCGCCTCCACCTGGCGGCGACGATCACGTCCCTCCAGGTGATCGGCCAGGTGGGCTTCCACTTCCAGGTCTCGATCGCGCAGATCCTGGTCTCGATCGCGACGTGCGCGCTGCTCGAGGTGGCGATCGCCTTCCGGAGCCAGCGCGTGATCATGTGGCCGGCGAGCGCCATGCTCACCGGGAACGGCGTCGCCTTCGTCCTGCGCGTGCCGGGGACGGCGCACGGCGACTGGTGGAGCCTGCGCGGCTGGTGGATCTTCGTCGGGACGGCTGCGATCTCGCTGCTCTCGAAACACGTGATCAAGTGGCGGGGCGAGCACATCTTCAACCCGTCGAACATCGGGCTCGTCATCTGCTTCCTCGCGCTCGGCCGAAACCGCGCGGCGCCGCTCGACTTCTGGTGGGGGCCGATGTCGGCGTGGCTTGTCTTCGCGCTCGTCGTCATCGTCAGCGGCGGCTTCGCGATCCTCTGGCGGCTGCGGCTGCTGCGCGTCGCACTCGGGTTCTGGGCCGCGTTCGCCGCCGGCATCGGCGTGCTCGCGCTCGCGGGCCACTCGATGTCCGCGCGCTGGCACCTTGACCCGATCAGCGGCTTCCACTTCTGGTGGGTGCTCATCACCTCACCGGAGGTGCTCGTCTTCTTCTTCTTCATGATCACCGACCCGAAGACGGCGCCGCGGTCACCGTCCGCCCGTCTCGTGTACGCGGTGTCGCTCGGGCTGCTCGCATCGGCGCTGATCGCGCCGACGACGTCGGAGTTCGCCGCCAAGGTGGCGCTGCTCGGAGCGCTCGCGATCGTCTGCGTCGCGATCCCGATCCTCCGGGTCATTCCACGCTCGCTCGACGTGCGGCTGGCGCTCGCCGCCGTACCGGCGTCGTTCCTTGCGATCGTTCTCGCGACCCCGCCGTCGGCGGCGAACGCGTTCCGGCCGCTTCCGCCCGGGACGTTGCCGCCGATCACCGTCCTCCCGTCGCGCGGCGTCCAGTCCACGCTCGACCGGCACACGGCGGAGCTGATCGCGCACGACCTGCTCGCCGCCAGGCCGGCGACGACGACGGATGAGCTACGCATCTGGCTCGTCCAGGGCCGGGAGCAGGGGCCGCCGACCGCGACCGCGCAACTCGCCGACGTCACGTACCACTTGCACCAGACCGCCGGCGGCCACTGGGCGTTGGCGGCACCGTCGAAGCCGCAGCGGATCGCGGCGGCGCCCACGAGCAGCGAGCTCTCCGGCGTGCGGCTCACCGCGCAGGTCCTGCGCAAGGGCACGTCCGACACTTCCACCGACGTCCGCACGATGATGGGCGGCGGCGTCTGCTGGCTCGACTACAACGGCGATGGCCGGCAAGACCTGTTCGTCGTCAACTCGACCGGCACGACGCTCTACGAGAACGTGCGCGGCACGTTCCGGAACGTGAGCCGCGCGACGCGCGCCGGCCTACAGGTGCAGGGAGACGGCTGCGTCGCGGCCGATCTCAACGGCGACGGCCGCACCGACCTCGTCGTGACGACGACGACCGGCGTCGACGTCCTCTGGAACGAGGACGGCACGTTCAAGACGATGCCGCTCCACGCGCAGGGCTGGTACACGGGCGCGGCGGTCGCAGACGTGAACGGCGACGGCCGCCCCGACATCTTCGTCGCGGGCTATTCCGATCCGAACGAGCCGGTGCCGGGCTCGCTCGCAGGCTTCCCGACGAACCTCACCGGCGTGCGCGACCTCCTCTTCCTCAACGAGGGCAACGGTCGCTTCCGCGAGGTCGGCGCACCGGCCGGTCTCGAGACGTCGAGCTTCCGGCACGGGCTCGGCGCCGAGTTCGTCGACGTCAACGGCGACGGTCGCCCCGACCTCTACGTCGCGAACGACGAGGACCCGAACGAGCTGTACGTCAACGTGCCGTGGCCGGGCGGCGCGGCGGCGGATCCCGCGCACCTCGGCTTCCGCTTCGAGGATCGCGGCCCTGCCCTAGGGGTCGCCGACCCGTATGCCGGGATGGGGATCGCGTCCGCGAACGGCCTGCTGTTCGTCACCAACTCGCGCGGGGAGCCGTTGGCGGCATACCGCACGGCGGGCGCGCGCTTCGCGAACGCGCGGCCGCTCGTCGATCCCGCGCTCGGCGTCGGCTTCGCCGGCTGGGGCGCGTCGTTCGTCGACTTTGCGAACTCGGGGAACCTCGATCTCGTCCTCACGGCGGGAGCGATCCCGGTGAAGAACCTCGCCAAGGACGCGGAGCCGGTGAAGGTGCTCGCGCCGGCTGGAGCTGGGTTCGGCGTTGCGAACGTGCTCAGCCCGCTTCTACTGAACGGCCGGGGGCTTGCCGCGGCGGACGTCGACAACAACGGCCGCATGGACATCGCGATCAACTCGATCGGCGGCAAGCTCGTCCTCCTCCGTCCGACCGGGCCGAGCGGGCACTGGCTCGAGGTCGCGCTGTCGCGATTCGTGCCGGGCGCAGTCGTCACCGTCGGGACGCAGTCGCGCACGGTCGCGGCCGGCAGCAGCTATCTCTCGTCAGAGGACCCGCGCGTGCACTTCGGCCTCGGCGACGCGACGACGGTCGCCGAGCTGACCGTCCATTATCCGTGGGGAGGCGTGACGCGGATGCACGACGTCCGCGCCGACCGCATCGTCACCGTCGCAGTGCCCGCGCCGCCGCAATTGCGCACATCCGCCGCCGCGTCGTACGCCCTGCCCGGCTGCACGGCTACCGCGCATGCACAGTCGATCGCGACGCTGTGGGATGCGACCGCGGTCGACGCGTTGCATACCGGCGACGCCTCGGAGCCGGTGCAGGCGCGCGACCTGTTCGACCTCGCGACCGCGATGCGGCAGGCGAGCACGTCGG
>JBOGZQ010000055.1:0-10565 GCA_050697375.1 Gaiellaceae bacterium
CGGTCTCAACCCATCACCGACGCACCGGGTCCGGGCCGGAGCCAACGCGGAGCGTTGGCGGAGGCCGCACTCGCGCGTGGGGACGGCGCAGCCGCCACCGCGCGCGCAGCAGGAGACCTTCACCGACAGATCTAAGCGGAGCGGGAACTCATCCGCAGCTGAAAGTGCGGAGCACTTTCAGCTGCCTTCAGCAGCCGCAGCTCCGGCGCACGACGAGCTCGAGCGAGAGCCGCACCTCCGCAGCCGGCGACGGCGGGGCCGTCGACTGGAGCGCGTGCAGGAGCAACGACGCCGCCAGCCGTCCCATCTCCTCCTCGTTCCTGCTGAGGGCAGTCAAGGGCGGATCGAGCAGATCGCCGAACGGCGGGTCGTCGAACGACACGAGCGCGACGTCCTCCGGCACGCGCAGCCCGTTCGCCCGGCAGGCGCTCAGCACGCCGAGCGCGAGCGACTCGCCGGCGGTGACGACGGCCGTCGGCGGCTCCTCGTTCGACAGCAGCCGCTGCATCGCCTCGGCTCCGCTGTGCGGCGACCAGTCGATCTCGCCGAACTGCACGTACTCCTCGCTCACGGCGAGGCCGAGGTCGCGGACGCCTGCGCGGTAGCCCTCGAGGCGCTCGATCCCCGACGTCAGCACCGGTGGGCCGCCGATGTAGCCGATCCGGCGGTGACCGTGCCCGTGGAGATGCTCGAGCAGCAGCGCCATGCCGGGGATGTTCGCGCGCGTCACGTTGCCGGCACCGTGGTTCGGGATGATGTTGTCGAAATACACCGTCGGCACCTCCGGCTCCGCCGGCGAGCCGCCCGAGGTGGCGACGAGCACGCCGGAGACGCGGTGCTCGAGCAGCGTGTGAATCGCCGCCGCCTCGCGCTCGGGCCGGCGCTCCGTGTTCATCATCAACACGGCGTAGCCGTTCTGCTCGAAGACGCTCTGCGCCCCCTTGACGACGCGGCTGTAGAACGGCGCGCCGATATCCGGGACGACGAGGCCGACGATGTTCGCCGCCCGCGTGCGGAGCGATTGCGCAATCCGGTTCGGCCGGTAGCCGAGCCCGCGCGCAGCGGCACGGACTCGCTGCTTCGTCGACTCGCTGATGCGCGGGCTCTCCTGCAACGCTCGCGAGACGGTCGACGGCGAGACGGACGCCGCCCGCGCGACGTCCGCGAGCGTAGGCTGGCGCTCAGTGGCCATTCCGGGCTTCGTGCCAGAGGTGCGCCAGCTCGTCGGCGACGCCGGGCGCGGCGGCAAGGACACCCTTCCCTTCGAAGCGAACGTCGGCGCCGGACTCCCGTGCGACGAGCGTTCCCGCCTGGCCGTCGACGAGGTTGAAGTCGACGATGGTCGCGAGCGCGCGGCCCGCGCCGACGCTCGCGAGCGAAAGGGCGTTCGAGCCCATGATCCGCGTCACGCAGCCGGCGCCGGCGAGCGACTCCATGAGCGTTGCCTGTCCGCGCCAGAGCGACTGCATCGACAGCTCGGTGAGGAAGATCCCGCCGACAAGCGTTCGCGTGTCGGAGCACCGTGTCGGCTCGCTGTTGCGACGCGCGCCGCGCCCGCGGATCGCCGAGAGGATCTCGCGCCGATACGGATCCGCAACAGCGCCGACAGCCGGCCCGCTCTCGTCGCACACCGCGATGCTGAACGAGGACCACGGCAGTCCGTGCACGAAGTTCGTCGTCCCGTCCACCGGGTCGACGTACCAGGAGGCGCGCGACTCGGCGACCTCGCTGCTGCCGAGCTCCTCGCCGACGATCGTGTCGCGCGGAAAGCGGGCGCGCAGCTCGTCGCGAACGTGCCGCTCGACGGCGACGTCGGTCTCGGTGACCCAGTCGGCGTCGTTCGTCTTCGTTCCGATCTGATCGGCGCGGGGCCGGTCGGCGACGATCCGCTCGATCGCGTACCGGGCCAGAAGGTCGACGACCTCGGCGCACTCGTCGAGCTCCCGGTCGGTCAGCACGGCGCTCCCAGCAGCTCGGCGAGCGTCGCGACGCGGTTCGTGATGATCGCGTCCACGCCGAGGGCGACGAAGAACTCCATGTCGTCGCGTTGGTCGATCGTCCAGACGGAGACCTTCGTTCCGTGCGCGTGCATTCGCTCGACCGCTCCCGGATCGGTTGCGAGCACGTTGCCGCGCGGGTTGTAGAACTCGGCGCGGAGCTCGTCCAGCAGCGCGTCCGGGCACGGCACCTCGCGGTCCCAGGTCACTGCGATGCGTGCCCCCGCCGCCCGGCCGAGGATCCGGCGGTGCCCGTCGAAGCAGTCGCCGGCGAACACGGCGCGCTCGAGCGAGCCGGCCGCGACGACGTCAGCCAGCGCGAGCTCGGCGAAGTCCTCCTCCTTGTAGTCGACCATGACCTGGACATCGGGTGGGATCGCCGCCAGCACGTCGCGGAGGTCCGGTATCCCGAGTGCGCAGACCTCGTCCCGCGACAGCTCGGCGACGCGGCGGGCGACGCCCCAGAGACGATCGAGCGTCGGGTCGTGGACGACGACGGCCCGCCCGTCCGCCGTCCGGCGAACGTCGAGCTCGATCATGTCGGCGCCGCCGGCAATGGCCGCAGCGAAGGCAGGCAGCGTGTTCTCCCGGTGCGCGATCGGGTCGCCCCGATGGGCGATCTTCAGCAGGGTCATCGCACCGCGACAGGGGCGCGGGCCTGCACCAGCGTGCCGTCGCGGTAGACGACCGCGCGCGTGAAGCGCACGCGATGCCGCTCGGATGCCGGAAGCTCGGGATTGACGAACGCGCGCACCTGGGCGTCGCCGAGCTGCATCACGAGCTCCTTGTAGTGGCCGCGCGGAACCTCACGAAGCACGACCGCCTCGGCGCCGTCCTCGAGCGTCACCTGCACGTCCTCCGGACGCACCCCGATCTCGAGGTCGCCGGCGCCGTCGCGCGCGACGCCGTTACACGGCACGCGGACGCCGCCCGGGAGCTCGACGATCCCGTCTCCGACGGTTCCCGTGTAGAAGTTCATCGCCCCGACGAAGCTCGCGACGAAATGCGTCGCCGGCTGGCGGTACAGCGTGTTCGGGTCGGCGTACTGCTCCACCTTGCCGTCCGACATGACGGCGATCCGGTCGGAGATCGAGAGCGCCTCGTCCTGGTCGTGCGTCACGAAGACGGTCGTGATGCCGACGCGCTGCTGGATCTCGCGGATCTCCTCGCGCACGCGGACACGCAGCTTCGCGTCGAGATTCGAGAGCGGCTCGTCGAGGAGGAGCACCTTCGGCTCGAGCACGAGCGCGCGCGCCAGGGCGACTCGCTGCTGCTCGCCACCGGAGATCCGCGCCGGATAGCTGTGGAGGTGGTGCATCAGCCCGACCAGCTCGAGCACGCTCTCGACGCGCGCCTTGATCTCCCGTCGCGGCAGCTTCCGCAGCCGCAGCCCGAACGACACGTTCTTGAAGACGGTCATGTGCGGCCACAACGCGTAGTTCTGGAACACCATCGCGGTCGGCCTTTTCTCGGGCGCGAGCCGGCTGACGTCGGCACCGTCGATGAGGATGGCCCCGGCGTCGGGCTGAAGGAAGCCGCCGACCATGCGCAGGGTCGTCGTTTTGCCGCAGCCGGACGGGCCGAGCAGGCAGGTGAGCTCGCCGGCGCGCACCTCGAGCTGGAGGTCGGCGACGATCGTGCGGCCGCCGAGGTCCTTCGACACATGGTCGATCAGCAGGCCGGCGGGCTTCGGCGCAGGCTCGGTCATCGAATCTGGAACCCTTCTGCGAGCCGGCCGCCCATCACGTGTTTTCGTGCGAATGACATGAGGACGACGGACGGAATGGCGAGCAGGATCGAGAACACGGCCGCGGCCTGCTCCGGGTAGTTGAGGACGAGCGTGTACATCTCGGTCGGCATCGTGATGTAGTTCGGGATCCCGACGAGGAACGTTCCTTGCGCCTCGTCGAACGCCGCGAGGAACGACAGGATCATCGCGACGAAAATTCCCGGCGCCGCCAGCGGGAACGTGACGCGGTAGAGGACGCGGAGCGGGCCGGCGCCGGCGTCGCGCGCCGCCTCCTCGAGGCTCCGCGGGATCGCGGAGAACGCGGCGGTCGGGATCCACGTCATGAAGACGATCGTCCCGACCAGCTGCACGATGACGACGCCCATGAACGTCCCCATCAGGTTGAGCGAGTAGAAGACGCCCGCCATCGAGATATACAGGCCGATCTTCGGGAACGCATTCGTCGCGAAGAGCGAGACGAGCAGGAAGCGCCGGCCCGGGAAGTTGAAGCGCGAGAACGCGTACGCCGCCGGCAGGCAGATGACGGCCGACGCGATCGTCACGACGGGGGCGAACTCGAAGCTGAGCTTGATCGAGTTCCCGAGGCTCTTGTCGGCGAAGACCGTGTGCCACCACTGAGTCGTCCAGTGACTCGGCAGGAGCTGCGGGTACTGCCAGAGCCCCGAGAAGGCACGCAGCATCAGCCAGACGAGCGGTCCCACCATGAAGACCAGCAGTGCGACGACGAGGACGACGCCGACGGCGCGCAGGGTCATCGACCGGGCAGTCGGACGCGGCCGCCTCCGCGCGACCGGCACGATCCCCGCCTGCTCGACGACACTCATGTCGTCTGCGACGCCCGCTTCGCCGCGCGCATGTTCGCCCAGACGTAGATCGTGCCGAGGCCGACGGCGAGGACGAACACCATCATCGCCATGACCTCCGCCTGCTGCGGCTGGTTGAAGGACTGGAAGAACTGCGACATCGAGACGCCGAGCAGGTTCGGAGCCGACGGGCCGGTCAGGTACGGCACCGTGAAGCTCCCGAGGACGTAGATGCCGGTGAACGTCGCGACGATCACCGTCGGGATGACGTTCATCGGCAGGAGCACCGAGCGAACCGTGCGCGGAAGCGAGGCGCCCGAATCGCGTGCGGCCTCGATGAGCGCGTTCGGGACCGAGTTCAGCCCCGAGCTCATCATCAGCACGCCGAAGGGCACGTTGACCCAGACCTCGCCGATGACCACCGCCCACATCGTGTATCCGAGCGTCGGAAAGCTCTGCCAGCCGACGTGGTATGCGAGCGACTTCATGAAGCCCTGCGCCGCATAGAACGTGAGAATCGCGTAGGACGCGATGACGACGGGAATGAACAGCGGCACGATGGACAGGGCGGAGACGATGCGCGCGATGCGCGTGTCCGACAGCCTGAGATAGAGACCGATCGCCCAGCTGAAGACGACGACGACCGCGATCGTGACGAGCGTCACCCAGACGGTCGCCCAGAGGTCGCCGCGCACGTGAGAGTTGCCGAGCACCTCCCGGTACGCGCCGAGGGTCACGCCGTGCTTGGCGACGTGCTGCCGTTGCGCGATCGAGGCGACGATCGAGTTCGGCCCGCCGGTCTTGCCGAGGGTGTACGCGATCGCCGCCCCCACCGGGAACCCGATGAAGACGGCGACCACCCCGACCGGCGGGAGCACCATGAGGAGCCCCTGAGCCCGCTCACGGAGCGCCCGCCGGCGCGCGTTCCGTCGGTAGACCGCTACGGAACCGTCTGCTGCCACTGAGCCTTGAAGTCGTTGCCCATCTTCGTCGAGAAGGTCGGGCGAAGCGTGTTCGCCGAGACGTCCTCGAACTTCTGTTGGATGGCGCTACCCATGTACTTGATGTCGATGGCCGGGAACCCGGACATGACGTTGACGATCATCTGCTGCGCCTCGGGCGACAGGATGTAGTTGACGAACTTGTACAGCACCTTCTTATGGCGGGCCGTCTTCGGCACGCCGAGATACGCGGCGCCGCCCGTGAACGGCGGGCTCGAGATCTGCGCCAGCTTGATGTTGGGGCCGAGCTGGCCGGTCGCGAGCGCCGTCAGCGACTGATCCGACCACACGGGCGCGACCCAGAGCTGCCCTTGTGCGAGCAGCTGGAGGATCGCTGCGTTCCCGTTCGGATAGACGCCCTGATACATGTACTTCGTCAGCCCGTGCAGCGTCGCGAGCCCGCTGTTCCAGTCGTCCTCGAGGTTGGGCACGTAGCCGTTGTCCATCTGCTTCAGGTCGGCAGCGGAGATGGAGCTGTCGACGACCGTCTCGGCGAACGAGTAGCCGGAGCCGCCCGAGTTCGGCGAGTTGTAGGTGAATTTGCCGGGGTTCGCCTTGATCCACGCGAGGAGATCGGCCAGCGTCTTCGGTGGCGTCTTCACGTGGTCACTGTTGTACGCGAGCACGACCGACGAGCCGCGATACGGGATCGCGGCGCCTTTCACCGGCGCGAGGAGCGCGGGGTTGACCCTCTTGAGGTTCGGAGCCGTCGCCTTGCTGACCGGCTGGTCGAGCCCATCGAGGGCCATCGTCGTCACGAGCCCGGCGTCGACGAGGTCGATGCCCGGCCAGTGCCGCCCCTTCACCGCCGCGCCGATGCGCGCGAGCGTCGTTCCGTCGTCCGCACCGTGCGCGGAGAAGATGAACTTGACATAGATGCCTTTGTTCTCCTTCTCGAAGTGCGGGATGATGTTGTTCTGCCAGAGCTGCTGCACGTTCACGTCGCCACTGGCGTAGATGACGATCGTTGTCGCTGAATTCGCCTTCTTGGCGGCGTGTGACGAGCCGCTCGTGTTGCCCGCCGAATAGGCGGCAGGCACGAAGACGAGCACTGCAACGGCGATCGCGAAGAGCTTCGCTTTCACCGAGCACCTCCCTTCCCGTTGTCGACCCTCTCTTTGACTGTCCGAACCATGGCGGCTTCGCCGCCGATCTCGACTCCTCGCCGCGCGGCGAGCAGCGCCGCAGCGGCCTGGCACGTGACGATGTCCTCGCGCCCCTCCGCAACTCCGGCGCGCGGCTGAACGCCGCCGGTCGCGAGCGCCGCGAAGGCGAGCCACTGGCGCTCGAACGCCTCCACCGTCGAGCGCGTCTCGGCGACGCGCTCGGCGCCGACGCCCCCGTCCTCGACCACGCGGAGGACCGTGGGCGCGTGCAGGAGGTAGGGAGCCGGAAACGCGAGCGAGACGGTGCCGTTCCTGTCGTGGACGTGCACTTCCTCGCGATACGACGGATAGCGGTCGAGGTAGTGCCAGCGAATCGACACCCGGGCGCCGCCGGCGAGGCTACCGGCGAGCGCAACCGACGTCTCCCATTCGTCCGCGTAGTCGAGCTCGAGCGGTCCGCCCGCAAGATAGCGGATGACTGCGAGATCGTGGACGACGCTGCCGAGGATCGTGTCCGCGTACAGCCGCGCGAGGTCGGGCGGCACGGCGCCGACTGCCCGCTGCAGCGCGGCGTCATCGGCCGCCTCGAGCTCGGCGAGCACCGTGGCGTCGAGGTCGTCCGGCGCCGGCAGGAGCCCCGCGTGTGCGAGCTGCGGAGCGTCGGGCGGGTGCAGCACCGTCACGTCGATCGAGCGCGGCTCCGGCCGGTCCTGGAGCAGCTCGCGCGCGCGCTCCACCGCCGGGTCGTACAGCTTCATGTACCCGAGCATGAACCGCGGCGACGGCGCGGCGAGAGCGTCGGCCTCCGCGCGGGTGTAGGCGAGCGGCTTCTCGCAGAAGATCGCGAGCCCGCGCCGCGCCGCCTCTTCCGCGATCGCGCCGTGGGAGCCCGGCGTGAGAATCGCGACCGCGTCGAGGTCGCCGCCGTCGAGGAGCTCCTCGACCGTGCCGAAGAGGCGCGACCGGTCGACGCCGAAGCGCGTGCCGACCGCGGCGCACGTCTCCGCCGACAGGTCGCAGACGGCGGCGATGCAGAATCGTTCCGAGTGCTTCGCGAGGAGCGGCAGGTGTACCGCCTGGGCGACTGCCCCGAGGCCGACGACGCCGATGCGCACCGGCCCAGTCGCTCGATCGGGCCGAATCTCCCTGTCCAGACCTTCCTCGGCCAACGCCGGCACGTCCCACCCCACGTCGTGCGAACGTTTGCACTACCGCCCACCCCGCGTCAAGACCGAATGCGACGACCTGGTGTCGGTCAGGTGGCGGTTCGGGTCAACTCTGGTGCAATCGTTGGCGCATCGACGGGCTCGAGCGCGGCGAGCAGCTCCTCGCGGTCGCACGGCTTCGCGAGGACGGCGTGGGCGCCGGCCGCGAGCGCGGCGGGCCGGGCGTCCTCGACCCCGGTCACGATCACGATCCGGATGGCCGGGTCGAGCGCATGGAGGTAGCGACAGACCGACAGGCCGTCCACGAAGGGCATGTCGAGGTCGAGCACGGCCGCGTCGGGGACCCAGCCGCGGCCGGCGAGCCCGATCGCCTCGCGCCCATCGCCGACCGCTCTGACATCGTCCCCGCCGCCTTCGAGCCAGAGCAGGTACATGAGACGGAGGGCGAGCTCGTCGTCCGCGACGAGGATCCGGCGCATGTGGCGATCTTGCAGATCACCGCTAAGAACCGCGTGAGGCGGATGTTAAGCGTGAACCGGCCCGATGAACCACCTTCGGGGTTATGGGTCAAGCGCCGCGCGGCGCCGAGGATCAGGGCGATGGCGCACCTCCTGAACCTCCTCTCCGTGACGCTCCTCTTCTACTGGTCGGTCACGCGCGGAGCCCTCGTCTTCGCGCGCGTGCTCGAGAAGGTCGTTCCTAGGCGCTGAGCAGGCCGGCGGCGGTCTTCCCCAACCGCCGTCCGAAATCGGTGAGGCGGTACTCGACGCGCGGCGGCCGCGCGTCGAGCACCCGCCGCTCGAGGATCCCCGCCTGCTCCAGCTCCTGCAGGCGCGCCGCGAGCGTTCGCGGCGGGATCGTCTCCAGCGCCTGCTTGAACTCGTTGAAGCGGACGGCGCCCGCCTCGTAGGACGCCCACAAGATCGCGAGCACCCCCCGTCGCCCGAGGAGGTCGGCCGCGCGGGCGACCCCCTCGGGCAGCGGCTCACATCGGTTACACCGCATGGAGGTGCTGGCTCTTCGGCTCGAGTGCCAGATCGAGCACCTCTCCGAGCGTCATCACCGGATGGAACCTCATGGCCTCGCGGACATCCTCTGGGACGTCGTCGAGGTCGGCGCGGTTCCGCTCGGGGATGATGACGTCGGTCAGGCCGGCGGCGTGTGCAGCGAGCACCTTCTGCTTGAGCCCGCCGATCGGCAGGACGCGGCCCTGCAGCGTCACCTCGCCGGTCATGCCGACGGTGTGCTTCACGGGCCGCTCCGACAGGAGCGACGCGAGCGCGGTCGTCATCGTGATGCCGGCGCTCGGGCCGTCCTTCGGAATCGCGCCTGCGGGCACGTGCACGTGGAACGTCTTCTCCTTGAACGAGTCGGGCTCGATGCCGAGCTCGGACGAATGCGACTGGATGTACGAGAGCGCGATGCGCGCCGACTCCTTCATCACGTCGCCCAGTTGCCCGGTCAGCACGAGGTCGCCCTTGCCCTCCATCGCGGTCGCCTCGACGAAGAGGACGTCGCCACCGGTTCCGGTGACGGCGAGCCCCGTCGCGACGCCCGGCACAGCCGTGCGCTCCGCGACCTCCTGGAACACCTTCTGGCGGCCGAGCGCGTCGCGGACGACGTCGAGCGTCACCGTCACCGGCGGCTCGACCTGCTCCGATGCGATCTTCGTCGCGGTCTTGCGCAGGATCTTCCCGAGCTCGCGCTCGAGCTGGCGGACGCCGGCCTCGCGCGTGTACTCGGAGACGACCGTGTGGATGACGTCGTCCGACACCTCGACCTCGTCCTCGCGCAAGCCGTTGCGCTCACGCTGACGCGGCCACAGGTAGCCCTGCGCGATCGCCGTCTTCTCGTCCACCGTGTAGCCGTCGAAGCGGATGACCTCCATCCGGTCGAGCAGCGGGCCGGGGATCGTGTCGGCGATGTTCGCCGTCGCGATGAAGAAGACGTCGCTCAGGTCGAGCTCGACGTCGAGGTAGTGATCCCGGAACGAGTGGTTCTGCGCGGGGTCGAGGACCTCGAGCAGCGCCGCGGACGGGTCGCCCCGCCAGTCGGCGCCGACCTTGTCCACCTCGTCGAGGAGGATCACCGGGTTCATCGTCCCCGCGTCGCGGAGCGCGCGCACGAGCCGGCCCGGAAGCGAGCCGATGTACGTGCGGCGATGGCCGCGGATCTCCGCCTCGTCGCGGATGCCTCCGAGCGACATGCGGACGAACTCGCGGTTCAACGCGCGCGCGACCGACTCGCCGATCGACGTCTTGCCCGTTCCGGGCGGCCCGATGAGCGTGAGGATCGCGCCACTGCGCTTGTCGTTCGGGATGCCGCGCTCCTGGCGCAGCTTGCGCACGGCGAGGTACTCGACGATGCGGTCCTTCACGTCGTCGAGGCCCGCGTGGTCGGCATCGAGGGTCTCGCGTGCATGCACGGGATCGAGCCGCTCCTCCGAGCGCTTCGACCACGGAACGGACGTGAGCCAGTCGAGGTATGTGCGGATCATCGACGCCTCGCCCGACGCCTCGCCCATCGCCTCGAGGCGGCGCAGCTCGCGCTCCGCCTGCGCGCGGACATCGTCGGGCATACCGGATTCCGCGATCTTCGTCCGGTACTCCTCGACGACCGAGCCTTCGTCCTCGCCGAGCTCCTTGCGGATCGAGTTCAGCTGCTGGCGCAGGAACCACTCGCGCTGCTGCTTCTGCGCCCCGGACTCGACGTCCTCGCGGATGCGGGCGCGCACCTGCAGCT
>JBOGZQ010000056.1:0-4821 GCA_050697375.1 Gaiellaceae bacterium
GGCGCTTGCCGCGCGACTCGGCGTCGCGGCGCCGCTCGTCCATCCCGTCCCAGCCGATGAGGTCGAGCGCGATGTCGAGCATCTGCGCGTAGTCGCCGGAGTCGTAAATACAGCCGTTCGGGGTCTCGTACGGCATTTCCTCGGCGCGGATGTAGTTGCGCATGCGCACCTCAACCGGGTCGAGCTGGAGCTCGTGCGCGACGATGTCGATGACGCGCTCCGTGAACCACAGGTGCTGCATGCGCGAGTACCCGCGGTTCGGGGAGACCGGCGCCTTGTTCGTCGCCACCTGCGTGAAGTCGACGCGGATGTTCCGCCACCGGTACATCCCCGGCGTCACCTGCGCCCAGATCACGCCGCCGAGCGGCTCGTAGCGGAGCCACGCGCCTGCGTCGTCGAGAGCCTTCGTACGGAAGCCGAGCAGCGTGCCGTCGTTTTTGACCGCGACTTCGGTGTCCTGGAACCAGCGCTCGTTGCCGTGCGACATCGACATGTGGAAATCGGTGCGCCACTCCGTCCATTGGATCGGCCGGTTGAGCTTGCGCGCGAGCAGGCAGCACACGACGAGCTGCGGATGCGACGTGATCTTGTTGCCGAAACCGCCGCCGATGTCCTGCGTGACGAAGCGGAGCTTGTCCAGCCCCGTGCGCATCGCCGGTCCCATCATGATCGCGGCGAAGCCGGGGAACTGGTTGTTCGTGTGCAACGTCCATTGCCCCGTGCCGCGGTTGTACTCGACGAGCGCGCCGTCACACTCGAGCGGCGTCGAGTTGAAGCGGTGGAAGTGGAGCTCGTCGATCTTCACCACGCGGTCGGCTTCCTTGAACGCGGCATCGAGGTCGCCCCACTCGTACACGCCTTCCCACATGAGGTTGCCACCGGCGTCGTCGTGCAGCACGGGCGCGCCGGCGTCGAGCGCGTTGCGCGCGTCGACGAGCGCGTCGAGCGGCTCGTACTCGACCTCGACGAGCTCGGAAGCGTCACGCGCGAGCTCGCGCGTCTCGGCGACCACGGCCACGATGGGCTCGCCGACGTAGCGCACCTTGCCGACGGCGAGCGAGAAGTCCTTGATCTGGCCGCCGGGCTCGCTCGCGATCTGGAAGAACGGATCGGTGAGGGCCGCGACCTCCTCGCCGGTGAGCGTCCCGTAGACGCCCTTGATCTCCTCGGCCTTCGACACGTCGATGGACGTGATGTGCGCGTGCGCGTACGGCGACCGCACGAAGTGGAGGTAGCCCATCCCGTGCCGCTTGACGTCGTCGACGAAGACACCCTGCCCCTGCGTGAGGCGGCGGTCCTCCTTGCGCGGCACGCTCTGGCCGAGCAGGCTCGTGCCGACCTCGACCTTCTCGGGGGCGATCGTCGTCACTTCGCCACCGCCTTCACGGCCTCGAAGATGTTCCAGTAGCCGGTGCAGCGGCAGATGTTGCCCTGGAGCGCCTTCTTGATCTCGTCGTCGCTCGGGCTCGGGTTCGACCGCAGCAGCGCAGTCGCGCTCATCAGCATCCCCGGCGTGCAATAGCCGCACTGGAGGGCGTGGTGATCGGTGAAGGCCTGCTGGAGCGCCGTCAGCTTGTCGCCGTCGGCGAGGCCCTCCACGGTCTCGACGTCGCTCCCGTTCGCCTGGACGGCGAGGAGCATGCAGCTCTTCACGAGCTTGCCGTCGAGGATGACCGAGCAGGCGCCGCAGTTGCCGGTGTCGCAGCCGATGTGGCTGCCGGTGAGGTCGAGATCGTCGCGGAGGAAATGGATGAGGAGCTTCCGCGGCTCGACGTCACGCTCGTACACGGTGCCGTTGACGGTGACGGCGACGTCCATCAGCGCATCGCCTGCCTCGCAGCGCGCTCGGCGAGGACCTCGGCGAGATGCGCGCGGTACTCGCTCGATGCGTGCACGTCCGACGGCGGATCGAGCTTCGCCGCGCGGACGGCGGCGCGGACGTCGTCGGCCGACTCCGCCTCGAGGAGCACGGGCACCGCATCGACGCAGCCGAGCGCGATGCGCAGCACGCCGTTCATGCTCGCAGCCGCGTTCGCGATACACGTGCCGTCGACGCCGAGCGTGACGGCGGCGAACCCGTCGCGCTTGCCGGCCGGGATCGTGATCCGCGTCAGGAGCTCGTCCTGCTGGACGGCCGTCATGTAGACGCCGAGGAAGAAGTCGGCAGCCGGCACGGTTCGCTCGCCGCCCGCGCCGGTGATCGTCAGCTCCGCCCCGATCGCCGCCATGAGCGGTGGCAGATGGTTCGTCGGGTCGTTCGAGCAGAGGTTGCCGCCGATCGTGCCGCGGTTCCGCACCTGCACGTCCGCGATCTGGGAGCAGACCTCGCCGAGGATCGGACGGGCTCGTGCCTCCGCCGACTCGATCAGCTCAGCGTAGGTCGTCATCGGGCCGATCGAGAGCGTCCCGTCGGCGCCGAGCTCGATCCCCTTCAGCTCCTCGAGGCCGTTCAGGTCGACGAGAGCGTCCGGCGAGGCAGCCCGTGCCTTCATGACGTTGATCAGGGTCTGTCCGCCCGCGAGCGCGCGCGCCCCGTCGTCGGCTGCGAGGGCCGTCAGCGCCTCTGCGACGGACGACGGCTTGACGTACTCGACCTCGCGAAGCAGCAAGCCTACGGCTCCTGGTTACTTGCGAAGGTGAACGCTCCGAGGGGCACAGCGGCAGCGATACTACGGGCCGCTAGAACCGCTTTGCAAGCGGGATTTTATTTTTGATCGACGCTCGCGGCCTGCGCATGGATCTGGCCCTGAGCCTCGCGCAGACGGCCGCCGCCGCGGCCGGAGCGGACGGCGAGGATCTCGCCGAAGATCGAAATAGCCGTCTCTGCGGGCGAGTCGGCGCCGACGTCGAGCCCGCTCGGGCCGGAGACGCGGTCGAGCTCCTTCTCGTCCACGCCTTCCTCGAGGAGGAGGTCGCGCCGGCGCGCCTGGTTGCGGCGCGAACCGATCCAGCCGATGTAGAACGCCTCGCTCGCGAGCGCGCCGCGAATCATGGGCAGGTCGAACTTGTCGTCGTGCGTGAGGACGACGATCGCCGTCGAGGCGTTCGGCGCGACGTGCGCGAGCGCCTCGTCGGGCCACTCGACGAGGACCTCGTCCGCGCTCGGCAACCGCTCGGCCGTCGCGAAGCGCGGGCGCGCGTCGGCGACGACCGTGCTCCACCCGAGGAGCTTCGCGGCCGCACACAGCGCTTCGGCGGTGTCGACCGCGCCATAGACGAAGAGGCGCGGCGGCGGGCCGAAAACGTCGGCGAAGACCATGCGGTCGTCCAGCCGGATCACGTGGCTGCGCCCGCGCAGGCGCGCAGCGCGCGCGAGCTCGGGATCGTCGAGCAGCTCGCCCACGCCATCGCCTTCGATCACGGTGAGGACGACGTCGCCGCCGTGCTCGCGGACCGCCTCGATCCAGACGTCGATCTCGCCGCCGCATGGCAGGCCGACGCCGAGCGCCATGTCGTCCGTGATGCCGTACGTGACGAGCCGCGGAACGCCGGTCTCGCGCACTTCCTGCGCGGCGCCGACGACGTCGGTCTCGACGCAGCCGCCGGAGACCGACCCCTCGATGCTCCCATCGCCGCGGACGACGAGCTTCGAGCCGATCGGCCGCGGCGCCGAGCTTCTCGTCGCCACCACCGTTGCCACGACGTCGGTCATCGACCCAAATATGCCTTGCGGAGGTCCTCGTTCTCCCGCAGCGCCGCCGCAGGCCCCTCCAGCACGAGCCGGCCGGTCGAGAGGACGTAGCCCCGGTCGGCGATCGACAGCGACACGTTCGCGTTCTGCTCGACGACGAGCATCGCCACGCCGGACTCGTGCACCTGCTTGATGATCTCGAAGCTGCGCTCGACGAGAATCGGCGCGAGCCCCATCGACGGCTCGTCCATCAGCAGGAGCTTCGGCTTCGACATGAGCGCGCGCCCCATCGCGACCATCTGCTGCTCGCCCCCTGAGAGCGTGCCCGCGAGCTGCGTGCGCCGCTCGTGCAACAGCGGGAAGAGCTCGTAGACGCGCTCGTAGTCCTCCTGCGTGCCGCCGCCGTGCAGGTACGCGCCCATCTGGAGGTTCTCGAGCACGGTCATCGGCGCGAAGAGGCGCCGGTTCTCGGGCACGATCGCCATCCCTTTCCGGATGCGGTAGCTCGTGCTGCGGCCCGTCACGTTTTCGCCCGCGAAGCTGACGGACCCGTTACGCGGCGAGACGATGCCGAGCACCGTCTTCAGCGTCGTCGACTTCCCGGACGCGTTCCCCCCGAGGAGGCAGACGAGCTCACCCTCGCCGACGCGCAGCGTGAGGCCCTGGAGGATGTGGATCGGGCCGTAGTACGTGTCGACGTTCTCGATCTCGAGGAGTGCGCTCATTTCGCGGCCGCCGCCTTCGTCCCGAGATACGCCTCGACGACGCGCGGGTCGGTCGCCACCGCCTCGAACGAGCCCTCGGCGATCTTGACGCCGTGGTCGAGCGCGACGACCCGGTCGGAGATGCCCTCGACGACGTGCATGTCGTGCTCGATGAGCAGGATCGTGTAGCCGCCCTCGTCCCGCAGCTGCCCGATCAGCTCGGTGATCTCGTGCGTCTCGGTGGGGTTCATTCCGGCTGCGGGCTCGTCGAGGAGAAGGATCCGCGGCTCCGTTGCCATCGCGCGCGCGATCTCGAGCCGCCGCCGGTTGGCGTACGAGAGCGAGTACGCGGGCTGATTCCAGCGGTAGCCCATCAGGCGCTGCCCGAAGAAGGAGAGCTTCGCCTCGGCCTGCGCCCTGATCTCCCGCTCCTCGCGGCGCATCGCGGGAGTGCGGAGCATGGCGCGGATGACGTCCACCTTCGTC
>JBOGZQ010000057.1:0-23603 GCA_050697375.1 Gaiellaceae bacterium
GAGGAGCTCGAGCTCGCCGTGCGGCGGACGACGCTCTGGGCGGAGCGGCAGCGCGATCTCCCGCGCGCGCCGGGACAGCTTCGGTTTGCGATCTCGCAGGGCGGCCTCGACGGCGAGCTGCGCGCGCTCTCGTCTGCAGCGCTCGTCG
Source organism: Gaiellaceae bacterium (assembly GCA_050697375.1). Lineage (GTDB taxonomy): Bacteria > Actinomycetota > Thermoleophilia > Gaiellales > Gaiellaceae > Palsa-739. The sequence continues at coordinate 149 of JBOGZQ010000057.1, forward strand.
CGCTCGACTTCGACGGGTACGCGATCGGCGGGTTGTCGGTGGGGGAGCACCGCGAGCCGATGTTCGCGGCGACGACCGGCGCGGCCGCCACGCTTCCCGCCGAGAAGCCGCGCTACTTCATGGGCATCGGCGATCCGGAGGGCGTGATCGAGGTGATCGCGCGCGGCGTCGACATGTTCGACTGCGTGCTCCCGACGCGGACGGCACGCACCGGCAGCGCGCTCACGTGGGAGGGCCGGCTGAACCTCCGCAACGCGCGCTTCGCCCGCGACCCGCGGCCCCTCGATGCGGCTTGCCTCTGCCCCGCTTGCACGCGCTTCAGCCGCGCGTACATCAGGCATCTCGTCAACCAGGAGGAGATCCTCGGCCTCCGGCTCCTCAGCCTGCATAATCTCCGCTTCTTGCTCGATCTCGTCGCTGCCGCGCGGGAAGCGATCGAGCGCGGCGCCTTCGCATCATGGAGCGCGGACGCGCTCAACCGATTTGCGCGGCCAACCGTAAAGGACCCCACATGAGCAGTGCCGGCTTTCTTCTCATCGTCGTCGCGTTCGCCTTTCTCTACTTCGTCCTCATCCGGCCGCAAAAGAAGCGGCAGCTCCAGTCGAGGCAGATGCTCGACACGATCAAGCCGGGCGACGAGGTGATCACCGCCGCGGGCATCTACGGCCTGGTCAAGGAGCTGCACGACGACGACCTCCTGGTCGAGATCGCGCCGCAGGTGACGGTGAAGGTCGCCCGGCGCGCGATCGGCGCCGTCGTCCCGTCCGCGGAACCCGAGCTGGAGACCGAGGCGGAAGAGCCACCGGCTGTGGAAAACGGCGGCTAATCTGAGCATTCGCGCGTGACCGAACGTCGCAAGTACCTGATCCTCATGGGCGCGATTCTGGCCGCCGTCGTCGGCGCGGTCCTGCTCGCCGTCCCGGGATCGCCGATCCACCAGAAGCCGACGCTCGGCCTCGACCTCCAGGGCGGCCTCGAGGTCGTGCTCAAGGCCGTCCCGCCGAAGGGCCAGTCCGTCGACGCCTCCGGAATGACCACGGCCGTGTCGATCGTCCAGAGCCGCATCGACAAGCTCGGCGTCTCGTCGCCTGAGGTGCGCAAGCAGGGCACCGACCAAATTGTCGTCCAGCTCGCCGGCGTGCACGATCCCGCGAAGGCGGCGGCGATCATCGGCAAGACGGCGCAGCTGCAGCTCTTCGACTTCGAGGCCGACCTCACCGGCCCGTCGACGAGCGCGCAGGGACAGCCGGTGGCATCGCCGTCGCTCTACAACCTCCTGTCGACGGTGGAGAAGCAGGCCGCCAAGGGCTCGCCGGAGGCGTACTACCTGTTCCGGAACAAGACGGTGACGAAGACGACGCCCGCGACGAAGAAGGGCGGCAAGCCGACGGTCACGAAGACGACGAAGCATTCGCTCTTGCAGGGGCCGGCGAACACGCTCGCGGAGCTGCTCAAGCCGTACGGCGGGAAGGTGCCCGCGCACGGCCAGGTGATGAACGTGCCCGACCACACGACCGTCGTCAGCTGCCCGGCCGCGAACGGCTGCCTCGGCGCGGCGACGAACGCGGGGACGTACTACTACCTCCTCAAGTACTTCCCGACCCGCAAGGCCGGCGCGGGGCCGATCCCGGAGATGACGGGCTCCGATCTCGTCCGCAGCGGGACGACGGCCGACTTCAGCCAGAGCACCGGCCTGCCGGTCGTGCTCCTCCAGTTCACCGGCCACGGCGGGAAGGAGTTCGGGAAGATCACCGCCGCCGAGGCTCACCGCGGAGCGACGCTCTGGGAGCTCGCCGGCCGGCCGTCGATCAGTCCGAGCAACAACCCGTACGCGCAGCACTTCGCGATCGTGCTCGACGGCCAGCTCCAGTCGACGCCGTACATCGACTTCCAGCAAAACCCCGATGGCATCTCCGGCACGAACGCCGAGATCGACATGGGCCAGGGCGGGTCATTCACCGACGCGAAGACCCTTGCGCTCGTCCTCCAGACGGGCTCGCTGCCGTACAACTTCCAGCAGATCGAGCGCACCGACGTCTCCGCCACCCTCGGCAAGAGCTCGCTCACCCAGGCGTGGCACGCGGCGCTCATCGGCCTCATCGTCGTCGCGATCTTCCTGCTCGTCCTGTACCGCTTCCTCGGCCTCGTCGCCGTCTTCGGCCTCGCGATCTACGCCGCTCTCTATTACGCGGCGATCCTGCTCTTCAACGTGACGCTCACGCTGCCGGGCTTCGCAGGCCTGATTCTCACCATCGGCGTCGCCGCCGACGCGAACGTCGTCGTCTTCGAACGCATCAAGGAAGAGGTGCGGTCCGGGAAGAGCGTCCGCGCCGCCATCTCGGCCGGCTACGGCAAGGGCTTCCACACGATTCTCGACGCGAACGTCGTCACCGCCATCACCGCGTTCGTGCTGTTCCTCATCGCCGTCGCGGACGTGAAGGGTTTCGCGCTCATGCTGCTCATCGGCACGCTCATCTCGCTGCTCACCGCGGTCGCGGCGACGCGCGCGATGCTCGGCGTGCTCAGCGGCTTCCGCTGGTTCGACAACCCGCGCTTCATGGGCGCGCACGGCCAGCAGACGGCGAAGTGGCTCCAGATCGACTTCATGAGGCGCCGCTACCTGTGGTTCGCGCTCTCCGGCGTGATCATCGTCGCCGGCGCCGTGTCGCTCGGCGTGCGCGGGCTCAACCTCGGCATCGACTTCAAGGGCGGAACGCAGCTCACGTTCAAGACGCACGTGGCGCATTCGCAGGGGGACGTCCAGAAGATCGCCGCCGCCGACGGCCAGCCCGACGCCGTCGTGCAGGGCACGGGCTCGGCGGTCAAGGGCGACTTCACCGGCTGGCAGGTGCGGACGAGGTCGCTCAACGGATCGCAGCTGTCGACGATGACGAGCGACTTCGAGCGGCAGCTCGGCGCGTACTCGACCGGCTCGAAGGACGTCTCGGCGAGCTTCGGACACCAGATCGCGATCGACGCGATCTACGGAATCATCGTCTCGCTCATCCTGATCATCATCTACATCGCGCTGCGCTTCGACATCAAGTTCGCGGTGCCGGTGATCCTCGCGATGATCCACGACATCCTGATCACGGTCGGGATCTACTCGCTCGTGTTCAAGGAGGTGACGATCGACACGGTCGCTGCGGTCCTGACCGTGCTCGGTTACTCCATCTACGACACGATCATCATCTTCGACCGCATCCGTGAGAACGTGCCGCTGATGCGGCGGCAACCGTTCGCGACGATCGCGAACGTCTCGCTGTGGGAGACGATCCGCCGCTCGTTGGCGACGACGTTCATCACGCTGCTCCCGATCGCAGCGCTCGAGGTGCTCGGCGGCGCGACGCTGAAGGACTTCGCATTCGCGCTGCTCATCGGCGTCACCTCCGGCGCGTACTCGTCGATCTTCATCGCGGCGCCGCTGCTCACGATCTGGAAGGAGCGCGAGCCCGAGTACCGGCGGCGCAAGCAGCAGGCCGCCGTCGACGGCAGCGGCGACGGCAAGGCGGAGCTGGCGCTGCGGCAGTCGGAGAAGGCGCTCGCGAGCGAGCCGACGCCGGAGCTCGTCGACGTCGTCACGGCGACGCCGTCGGAGCCCGCCGCGCAGGCACGGCGCGAGAAGCGGCGGCAGCGGCGGCGCTCGAGGCCGCACGGCCGTGCCCGCTAGTACGCCACGCATTCTCGACGCCCTCGAGGAGCTGCTCGGCGAGCTGCCTGCGCGCGTGCGCAACTCTCGGACGCGCGCGAGTGGTCAGACGACGTCGCTGTTGCGCAGCCTCGGCGAAGATCTGAATCTCGTCAGCCGCGACGATTTGGACGAGCTCGAGCTTCGCGTCGCGCAGCTCGAGCATCGTCTGACATTGCTCGAAGCGCGGCACGACGCGCCGCCGACGTAGGCGGCCGCCGGAACCGGTCGACGGTCGCGAGGAAACGCTCGACGTCGATCACGATGTACGCGCACAGCGCCGCGAGCGGCAGCTCCCCGAAGACCGCCTCGAGCGCCGCCTCGACGACCTCGCTGCCGCCTTGCGAGGTGACGATGTCGAACCACGCGTCGCAGAGGAGCATCGTTCCTGTCACCGCCGCGAGCGGGAGGAGCCAGCCCTGGCGGCGGTAGGCGGCCCATGCGGTGGCCGCAAAGACGGCCGCGAGAGCGACGTCGAAGCCGACCCAGGCGAGGTCGTAGTGCACCGTCAGGTGGCGCGACGGGAGCGTGAACGTGAGGTACAGCGTCCACGGGACGAGGAAGATCGCCACGAGGCCCAGGATTCCGGGAACCCACCGGGAGATCGGCGATCCGGGCGGCATGACCACGTTGTACCCTGCCCACGTGAGACGCCGCTTCAGCCCCGAGCTCATCCTCGGTCTGGCTGCGGCAGGCGTCGGCGTGATCAGCGTCGTTTCCGCGCTCACGCCGGAGATGGCGGATCGCTTCCGGGCCGTGCGCGGCGTGCTTCCTCCCGGCTTCCCCGAGGCTGCGCGCATCGGGGCGCTCGCGTTCGGAATCGTCCTCATCTGGGTCGCGCGGTCGCTCGCGCAGCGGCGCCGCCGTGCGTGGCAGCTCGCGGTCGTCGTCGTCCTCGCCTCGGCCGTCGCCCATCTCGCGAAGGGCCTCGACTTCGAGGAGGCGACGATCTCGCTGCTCCTCCTCGTCGCGCTCATCCGCTGGCGCGGTCGCTTCGACGTCCCCGGCGACCCTGCGGCGACGCGGCCGCTGCTCGCACTCGTCGCCGCGGTCGCGACCGCGGCGGCAGTCGTTCTCGGCTGGGAGCTGCACGGCGGCGAGCTGCCCGACCGTGCGTCCGACCTCTTCACCGCGCTCGGCTTCGTGTTCGGCGCGGCCGCGCTCACGCTGTGGTTCCGGCCGCTCACGCACAGGGTGGCGCAGACGGTGGGGGAGCGGCGCGTCGCGCGCGCGCTCGTCGACGCCTACGGAAGCGACAGCCTGTCCTTCTTCGCGCTGCGTCGCGACAAGAGCTACTTCTTCTCGCCGACGCGGCGCGCCCTCCTCGCGTATCGCGTCGTCGCAGGCGCGGCGCTCATCAGCGGCGACCCCGTCGGGGAGGAGGCGGAGTTCGATGCGCTGCTTGCGGAGTTCCGCATGTTCGTGCGCGCGCACGGCTGGCGTCTCGCCGTGCTCGGCGCCTCCGACGCGCAGCTCGAGCGGTACCGCGCGATCGGCCTACGCCCGATCCTCCTCGGCGAGGAGGCGGTGCTGCGGCCGGACGAGTTCTCGCTCGAGGGGCGGCCGATCCGAAAGGTCCGGCAGTCGGTGACGCGGCTCGTGAAAGCCGGCTACCGGCTGCGCGTCGTCGCTGCCGAGGACGCGGATCCGGAGCTGCGCGCGAAGCTCGACGCGGTGTCGGAGCTGTGGCGCGGCAACCAGGCCGAGCGCGGCTTCACGATGTCGATCGACGAGCTGTACGTGCCCGGCACTGTCTTCGCCGTCGCCGAGAACGAGGACGGCGAGCTTGGCGGCTTCCTCCACCTCGCGCCGACGCCCGCGGGCGGCGGCTGGTCGCTGTCGACGATGCGCCGGCAGCCGGACTCGCCGAACGGCCTCACCGAGTTCCTCATCGCGGAGACGCTCGCGTGGGCGAAGGAGCAGCACGCGACCGAGGTCTCCCTGAACTTCTGCGTGTTCACCGAGCTCATCTCCGAGGAGCGCGCCGTGACGGTGCTGCGGCGGCTCACCCGCCGCGCGCTGCTCGCCGCCGACGGCGTCTTCCAGCTCGAGCGGCTGTATTCGTTCAACCGCAAGTTCTTCCCCGAGTGGCGGCCGCGCTATCTCTGCGTCGAGCGGTTGACCGACCTGCCGCGCGTCGGTCTCGCGTACCTGCACGTCGAGCAACTGCTCGTCCCGCCGGGGCCGTGGACGCGGCGGCAGCAACGGCAACGACAGGTCGTGCAACACTGAGTCGGATGGCGCAGCCGGCTCCTCCGCGCACGCTCAGCCGCCTGTCGGAGATCGCACAGGTCATGGTGCGGCACGGGTTCGGCTATTTCTTCGAGGCGCACAAGCTCACCGATCTCATTCCCGGGCGGCGGGTCGCGGACGTGGAGACGATGACGCCGTCCGCACGCGGCCAGCATCTCCGCGAGGTGCTGGAGGAGCTGGGGCCGACGTTCGTGAAGTTCGGACAGCTCCTGTCGACGCGGCCGGACATCGTGCCGCCGGATCTGATCGCGGAGCTGCGCCCGCTCCAGGACGACGTGCGCCCGTTCCCGTTCGAGCAGGCGGAACGGGTGATCGAGGAGGAGCTCGGCAACTCGCTCGAGCGGCTGTTCCTCGACTTCGAGCCGCTGCCGGTCGCGGCTGCCTCGATCGGCCAGGTGCACCGCGCGACGCTCCCGAACGGGCGGACGGTGGCGGTGAAGGTGCAGCGGCCGGACGCTGCGCGGCAGATCGAGGCCGACCTCGTCCTCCTGTATCAGGCGGCGAGGCTCGTGAAGGAGCGCGTGCAGGCGCTCTCGTTCATCGACGCGCGTGCGCTCGTCGACGAGTTCGCGCGGCAGATCCGGCAGGAGCTCGACTATCGGCTCGAAGGACGGAACGCGCAGACATTCCATCGCAACTTCGCCGGCGACCCGAACGTGCACGTGCCGCGCATCCACTGGACGTACACGCGCGCGCGCGTATTGACGATGGAGTGGCTCGAGGGAACGCAGCTCGCCGACGTCGACGCGCTCGGTCTCTCGCTCGAGGAGCGTCGCGACCTCGCGTACCTCGCCGCCGAGACGTGGATGACGATGATCTTCAGGCACGGCTTCTTCCACGGCGACCCGCATCCGGCGAACATCCTCGTCATGGAGGAGGCGGGGACAATCGGCCTCGTCGACTTCGGCTCGGCCGGGAAGCTGAGCGACGACGACATGACGAAGTTGACGCGACTGTTCATCGATGCCGCGGCGGAGAACGTCGACATGCTGCCGAAGCGGCTCGCCGATCTCGGCGTGCGCTATCCGAAGGACCGCGAGGAGGAGCTTCTCGCGGAGCTGCGCGAGATCTACTACCGCTACTACGGCGCGAGCCTCGCCGAGATCGACCCGATCCAGGTGATCCGCGAGGCCTTCCAGCTCATCTACTCCATGAACCTGCGGCTGCCGACGCGGTACCTGCTGCTCGATCGCGCGATCGCGACGCTCGGCTCGGTCGGCGTCGAGCTCTATCCCGATTTCAACGTGTTCGAGGTGGCGCGGCCGTATGCGCGGGGCCTGATGATCGATCGCTTCACGCCGGAGCGGATCGCGCGGCGCGCGCGGCGCGACGCGTTCCGGTACGCGCACATCCTCCGCGAGGCGCCGCAGCAGATCCACGAGATCCTCGAGGAGCTGCGCGACGGGCAGATCGAGGTCGGCTTCGTGCACAAAGGGCTGGAGGACTTCCTCGAGCAGATCCAGCGCGTGTTCAACCGGCTCGTCATCGCGCTCGTCGTCACCGGCGGCCTCATCGGTTCCAGTCTCATCGGCATCTTCGCGAAGGCGGGGCCGCACCTCCTCGGTGTGAACGTCATCTCGATCATCGGGTTCGCGCTGTCCGCTGTCCTCGGCGTCTGGCTTCTTTGGGGCGTCGTCAGAAGCGGACGGTTGTAGAAGAGAAGTCACACTCTCGCGTCAAAGGACATCTGGCGCGCGCGCTTGCGCGTGGCTACGGTCGCCGGCATGACTGCATTGATGCTCGCCGAGCCGGAAGCATCCGTTCGCGGGTTCCTCGCGCAGCAGCTCGCGAGCGACGGCTTCGACGTCCTCGCGTTCGAGCATCCCGACGATCTTCCGCGGGCGGCCGACCCGGACGTGCTCGTCCTCGGAGATCCCGACTCGCTCGAGCGGTGCCGCGTCGGCAACTGCGCCGTCATCGTCCTCGGCCGCGCGGACGCGACCGAGCGCGTGCGTGCGCTCGAGCATTGCGACGACTACCTCACGCGCCCGTTCGCGTACGAGGAGCTCGTCGCGCGCATCCGCGCGGTGCTGCGGCGGCGCTCGCCGCGACCGGAGCTGCTCGACCTCGGCGAGATCGTCGTCGACCGGGCGGCGCGCCGCGTCCTCGTTCTCGGCCGCGAGGTGACGCTCGCGTCGAAGGAGTACGCGCTGCTCCTTCGCATGGCGCAGGATCCCGATCGCGTGTTCTCGCGCGAGCAGCTGCTCCGCGACGTGTGGGGTTACCGGACGTTCGTGCCGACGCGCACCGTCGAGTCGCACGCCTCACGCGTGCGCTGCAAGCTCGCAGCGGCCGGGCTCCCGGACTGGGTCGTCAACGAATGGGGGGTGGGCTACAAGCTCCGTCCGACCGTCGCGTGACGATGTGCGCATGCATCCACTTCTCTTCCTGACCGTGCACAACGCGCTCCGGCTGGAGGAAGTGGCGGGGGCACTCGTTGCGATCGGCGGCGCCGTGATGTTTCTCGGCTCGATGGCGCCGATGGGCAGGCGCGGCAGCCAGTGGCTGTCCGGCCTCGCCTTCGCGATCGCAGGCGTGCTCGCCGTCATCGCCCTCCACTGGGGCCACAAGTAACGAGCTAGTTAGGCGATCGCGCCCTCGAGGCGCAGGAGCAGCTCCTTCCGGTGGAGGCCTCCGCCGTAGCCCGTCAGGCTGCCGTTCGCACCGACCACGCGGTGGCACGGCAGCACGATCGGCACCGGGTTCCGGTTCATCACCGTCCCGACCGCCCGCGCCGCGCGCGGGTTGCCGGCGCGGGCGGCGAGCGCGCCGTACGTCGTCGTCTCGCCGTAGCCGACGAGGGCGAGCTGGGACAGGACGCGGAGATAAAAGTCCGGGTGGCCGCGCAGGTCGAGATCGACGTCGAAATCGCGCCGCCGCCCCTCGAGGTACTCGTCCAGCTCCCGGTGGAGCCGCTCGACCGGCTTCGACGAGCGCAGGACGCGCGGGCCGTAGGCGCGGGCGAGCCGCTCGAGCTCCCGGTCGGGCTCGGGATCGAAGGTGATGCGGCAGACGCCGCGGTCGGTGACGCCGACGAGCAGCGGCCCCATCGCCGTATCGTCGAAGACGTCGTATGCGACGTCCAGCAGCCCCGCCGCGGCGGCGGCCGCACGGAAACGCTCGTCGAGCTCGAGGGTCGGCGTGTCGATCACGTCTTCTCCTTTCGAATGCGGCGCACCCCGGCGGAGGCCGCCTGGCGTGCCGCCGACTCGGTCGAGCCGAGCGCCGCGCCGATCTCGTCGTAGGCGAGGTCGTAGCCGTACCGGAGGACGACCGCGGCGCGCTCCTTCGGCGGCAGGTCGTCCGTCAGCGGTGCGAGATCCTCGTATGCGGGCCGCCCATCCTCGGTCGCGAGCTCCGGCATCTCGCCGGTCGGCCGCCGCCGGCGGTGCCCGTCGAGCACGATCCGATTCGCGATCGTCAGCGCCCACGCGCGCAGATGCTCGCCGTGCTCGAGACGCGAATACGCCTTCAGCGCGCGGAGGAACGTCTCCTGGAACGCATCCTCGGCTCCGTCGCGGCCGATGCGGCTGACGAGGAAGCGGAAGACCTCGCTCTTGTGGGTCTCGTAGAAGGTCTCGAAGGGCGGGACGGCGACGGCCATCGACACATGAAACGTACTCGCGGGCGAAGATGTGAGAGATGAGGGTGGCCGTGGTCGGGCATGTCGAGTGGGTCGTCTTCGCCCGCGTGGAGCGGGTTCCCCAGCCGGGCGAGATCGTCTCGGCCGGCGAGGTCTGGGAGGAGCCGGCCGGCGGCGGAGCCGTCGCCGCCGTCCAGCTCGCGAATCTCAACGGCTCGGTCGACTTCTTCACGTCGCTCGGCGACGACGACCTCGGCCAACGTTCCCGCGCGCGGCTGACCGAGCTGGGCGTGACCGTGCACGCAATGGATGCCGGCCAGCCGCAGCGGCGCGCGCTCACGTACGTCGACGCGAACGGCGAGCGGACGATCACCGTGCTCGGCCCGAAGCTCCGCCCGGCCGGCGAGGATGCCTCACTTCCGTGGGAGCTGCTCGGCCGCTGCGACGCCGTCTATTTCACCGGCGGCGACGTCGCCTCCGTCCGCGCGGCTCGGCGCGCGAAGGTCCTCGTCGCGACGTCGCGCGAGCTCGAGACGCTGGTGCGGGCGGCAGAGAAGGTCGACGCGCTGATCGGCAGCGCCGAGGATCCGGGCGAGCGCGCGGACGCGATCGAGCTCGACCCGCCGCCGGGCCTCGTCGTCACCACCTCAGGCGGGCTCGGCGGTTGGATCCGCCCCGGCGGCCCGTTCCGCGCCGCGCCGATCCCCGGCCCGATCGAGGACGCATACGGCTGCGGCGACTGCTTTGCCGCCGGCTTCACCTACGGCCTCGGCGCGGGGATGCCGGTGGACGAGGCGGCCGCGCTCGCCGCCCGGTGCGGCGCCACCGTCCTCACGAGCCGCGGGCCGTACGACCGTCAGCTCACTGCGTCGGATGCGGCGTCGTGATCGGCCCCTCGGGGCCGCCGACCGCGTTCGACCACAGCAGCTGAATCGGCACGGTGCCGCTCCCGTCCGCGAGCGGGACCTCCTTCATCACGCTGCTCAGGTCGCCGCCCGCCTCCGACATCGGGATGTCGCCGATCTCGCCGCCGCGCGGCGAGTACCAGCCGAGCAGCCGGTCCGCGTCCGGGGCGGAGCCGAGCCGGATCGCATCCTCGACGTCGGGATCGGTCCGCGTCTCCTGGAGCTCGTGGTACAGCGTCGCGCAGACGTTCTTCCACGGCTCGTCGAACGCGACGATGCCGTTGTCGCCGTCCGAATAGACCGCGACCGCGTAATAGCGCTCGCTCCCGTTGACCTGAACGGAGCCGTGGTAGCCGCCGAGCCCGTGCTTCGAGTCGACATCGCCGGAGTCCACCAGGACTGCGCCCTTCGGCAGGAGGAGGCAGGCGACTGTCGGCCCGAGGTCGAGCGCGGGAACGAGCGACTCGACGACGTCGCGCGTCACCTTCGCGGGCAACGATCCGTCGTGCACCTTCGAACCGGCGAACGTCGTCGTCACCTCCGTCTTCGGAAAGTACTGCGCGAGGACGTTGTTCAGCCCCGAGTCGCGCATCGCCGCCGCGAGCGCGTGATCGAGCGAGGCCCGCTCCGCGTCGGTCCACGTCCCGAGATAGACGAGCGTGAAGCGGAGGTGGGAAAGAGTCTTCCCGCCGAAGTATCGGAGGTCGAGCCCCGGCTCCGGGCCGAACCCGGGCGCGAGGACGGCGCTCTGGTAGGCGGCCGCGGCCTCCGACCCCGGCCGGAGGACGACGTTGAGCGGGCCTTCGACGACGCGGTTCCTGGTCTGGGTCGACATTGCGCTGGCTCCTCGTTTCCGTTGAGCCGCAGACCTCGACGCCGCGCTCCGCAGCGTACTCGCGGCAACCGCCGCGGGGCAAGTGGCGGAAGGGTGGACAAGTGGGGATCAGTGGTTTAGAGTGGGGCAAAGTGGAAGGGAAGGATCCGGCCCCGGAATGCTGCTCGGCACCCACGACCACACGATCGACGACAAGAACCGGCTCACGCTGCCGGCCAAGTTCCGGCGGGCGTTCGAGGGCGGCGTCGTCGTGACGCGCGGGCTGGATCCGTGCCTCGTCGCCTATCCGCTGGACGAGTGGACGCAGAGCCAGAGCCGCATCGCCGACCTCGACTCGCTGAGCGGCGAGGCCCGCCAGCTCCAGCGCGTCGTCTACGCGAACGCCGTCGAGGGCGAGCTCGACAAGCAGGGCCGCTTCGTCATCTCCGCCCGACTGAAGGAGTACGCCGGCCTCGAGCGCGACGTCGTCGTCGCCGGAGTCAACGACCACCTGGAGATCTGGGATCGCGCCGCATGGCAGCGCGAGCTCACCGAGTCCGAAGGGAGGACGCGCGATGTTGCCGAACGTCTTGCAGCCCAGCGCGACTGATCACGTCCCCGTCCTCGCCGACGAGGTGCGCGTGTCCCTCGCCGTGCGGCCGGGCGACACCGTCGTCGACGCAACCTTCGGAGCCGGCGGACACTCCGCCCTCCTGGTCGCGGACCTCCAGGGCCGCGGCAAGCTGATCGCGATCGACCGCGACCCGACCGTGCGCACGTACTTCGAGCGGCTCGAGCGCGGCAGCGGCGTGCAGGCGCGGCTCCTGCGCGGCGACTTCGGCGTCGTGCTCCCGCAGCTCGCGGAGAACGGCGTGCAGGCGGATGCGATCCTCCTCGACCTCGGCGTGTCGTCGATGCAGCTCGACCGGCCGGAACGCGGATTCTCGTACGCGACCGACGCGCCGCTCGACATGCGCATGGATTCGTCGCAGGACGTCGACGCGCGCGCGATCGTCAACGAGTGGCCGGAGAACGAGCTCGTCACCATCTTCCGCCGCTACGGAGAAGAGCGGTACGCGCGGCAGATCGCGAAGGCGATCGTCCGCCGCCGGCGTGAGCAGCCGTTCGAGCGCACGGGCGAGCTCGTCGACACGATCAAGGCGTCGATCCCGGCGCCGGCGCGCTTCGGCGAGGGCCACCCGGCGAAGCGGGTCTTCCAGGCGCTCCGTATCGCGGTCAACGACGAGCTGCACGCGCTCGAGGTCGCCCTCCCGGCCGCGCTCGAGATGCTGCGGCCCGGCGGCCGCATGGCGGTCATCGCGTTCCACTCGTTGGAGGACCGGATCGTGAAGCAGTTCCTCCGCGAGCGCGAGCGGGGCTGCACCTGCCCGCCCGATTTTCCCGTCTGCGTCTGCGGGCACGAGCCGGAGCTGCGCGCGATCCAGCGCCGGCCGATCCGTGCGAGCGAGGCCGAGGTCGCGGCGAACCCGCGCGCGGCGTCGGCCCGTCTTCGCGCCGCGGTCAAGGCGGAGTAGATGGCGACGGTCGACTGGTTCGCGGCCGAAGCCGTTGCTGCACCCGCGCCACGCGTTCGCGCGCGCCCGAAGGTGCGCGTCAAGTCGCGCCGGCGCTCGCGCCGCGTCACCGCCGGCGTCATCTGGATCTCCGCTCTCGCGCTGCTGCTCGCCGGCGTCGTCGCCGTCAACGTCGCCGTCCTGCGCGCGAATGTCGGCGTCGACAACCTCGACAAGCAGCAGGTCCAGCTCCAGGCCGAGAACCAGGCGCTCGCCTCGCAGGTGTCGAGCGCGAACGCGTCGATCCGCATCGAGCAGATCGCGCGGCACTTCGGCCTCGTGCCGGCGTCCACGTCCGACACGAGCTACCTCGACCTCAACCGGAAGTAACCGATGAAGCGGGTCGTCAACTCGCGCATTCGTCTTCTGCTGCTCGCGACGCTTCTCGTCTTCTCCGTGCTGCTCGGGCGCGAGGCGTGGATCGCGACCGTTCGCGCGGCACCGCTCGCGGCGATGGCGCAGGCGCAGACGAAGGCGACCGTGACGCTTCCCGCCGGCCGCGGAACGATCTTCGACGCGGTCGGCACGCCGCTCGCGCTCGGCGAGCAGGCGACGACTGTGTACGCAGACCCGCGCCAGGTGCGCAACGCGCATGCGGAAGCCGTCGTTGCAGCGCGGGTGCTCGGCTTGAAGGAGAAGCCGCTCGAGCGCGCGCTGGCAGACCGCACCCTCGGATTCGTCTACGTCGAGCGGAAGGCGCCGCCCGACAAGGCAACCGAGCTCGCGAAGCGCAAGCTCCCCGGCTTCGGCTTCTACGGCGAGGAGCGGCGCACGTATCCGCAGGCGTCCGTCGCCGCGCAGGTGCTCGGCTACGCCGGCGTCGACAACAACGGGCTCGCCGGTCTCGAGCTCGAGCTCAACTCGCAGCTGACGGGAATCCCCGGGCAGGAGACGCTCGTGCGTGATCCGATGGGGCGGCCGATCAGCGTGCAGAGCGTCGTCCCGGCGAAGCAGGGCAAGGATGTCTTCCTCACCGTCGACCACACGATCCAGGCGAACGCCGAACAGGTGCTCCGCGCTACCGTCGCCAAGTTCCACGCGAAGGACGCAACCGCGATCGTGCTCGATCCGCGCACCGGCGGCGTGCTCGCGATGGCGACCGCTCCGGGGTACAACGCGAACGACTACCCACAGGCGTTCGCGAAGGGACTGACCGGGAATCGCGCCATCTCCGACGTGTACGAGCCGGGATCGGTGTTCAAGGTCGTCACCATCGGCGGCGCGCTCGCGGACCACCTCGTCACGCCACAGACGTCGTTCGTGCTGCCGTACTCCATTCGCGTCGCCGACCGCGTCATTCACGACGCGGAGATTCGCCCGACCGAGCGGATGACGGTCGCGCAGATCCTCCAGCGCTCGTCCAACGTCGGCGCCGTCACGATCGCGCGCACGAAGCTCGGCGAGGCGCGGCTCAAGCAGTGGATCCACCGCTTCGGCTTCGGCGAGCTGACGGGAATCGACTTCCCCGGCGAGAGCGCCGGCCTGCTGCCCTCGTACTGGTCGGGGTCGACGATCGGCAACGTCCCCATCGGGCAGGGCATCTCGGTGACGGCGATCCAGCTCGCGTCCGTGTACGCGGCGATCGCGAACGGCGGCCTGTGGATCCAGCCACATCTCGTCGACCACGTGCAGGGCGTGCGCACGCCCGCGCCGAAGACGCGCCGGATCCTCCCGCGCTCGATCGATCGCCAGCTCCTCGCGATGCTGAAGGGCGTCGTCTCGGACGCAGGCACCGGGGAGGCCGCTGCGATCCCCGGGTACAGCGTCGCCGGCAAGACGGGCACCGCGCAGAAGCCCGGCCCGAACGGCTACATGCCGGGCGAGTACGACGCGACGTTCGTCGGGATGGTGCCGGCACGGAACCCGCAGATCGTCGTCCTCGTCACCGTCGACGAGCCGCGCGGCGCGTACTACGGCGGCGTCGTCGCTGCACCGGCGTTCGCGCAGATCGCGACGTTCGACCTCCAGTACCTCGAAGTGCCTCCCGACCAGCCGGTGAGATGATGAGAGCGGCGATGGGCATGGGTGATCACCACGGCTAGAAACCGAGACCAGGTCGTGATCAAGTTGCGCGGGTCCCGTGCCCAAGCTGGGATCACGCTTACGTCGCTTGAGAACTTCATCGACGAGTTCGTTCGAGGGCTTCGTGCTTTCGATCGCGTGCGGCAGGGTTCCCGCGCCCTCAAGGCCGGCCAGCCTGGCGCTCGTGGAGAGGCAGCTACGGCGTTCAAGGTCATCAGCATCGAGCCGGGAAGTGCGATCGTTACCCTCGAACCGATTCAGGTCGAAGGAGACGAGCTGTTTCCCGGCGAGGGAACGCTTGCGATCTCTAATCTCGACTCGCTTTTCGCCGCGCTCGAGGACACCAGTCCTTTCGATTCAGATGTTGCAGACGCTCTCGAACGCGCTCGCGCGTCGCTCGGGCAGGACGGTTCGATCGCGATCACGCATCGTCGCGGTCGACGCCGAATCGGACGCGTCGTGATCGACGAAGGGAAGAGCGAGAGGCTCCGGAGTCGCGCCGCCGAACGGGAACCGGTCGAGGTTCGAGTTGTAGGTCGTCTACACATGATCGACCTTGAGCCACCGCACAAGGTGGCGATACGTGCGATCAATGGGGTCGATTGGCTGTGCCGCTACGACCCGAGCCTGGAAGAACGAGTCAAGGCATTGCTTGACTCGACCGTTTGGGCGCGAGGGATGGGGATCCTGACTGGCGCTCAGAGGGGCTCACTCGAGATCGAGGAGATTCATGCGGCTGGCGATTCCGAGCAGAGTCCCTTGTTCACGTATGAGCGGGTTCCCCTCGAGGATCTCATGTCAGAACAAGGAATCGTCGGCCCTCAGGGCGAAGCTACTCAAACGCTTCCGCCCGACCTGTCGGAGTCGGAGGTCGATGAGTACCTTCACGCGATCCTGGGTGACTAGATGGCGGCCGAACGGCCCGATCTGTTTCTTCTCGACACGAGTTACCGTGGTCAGACTCTGAGGAACGAACGGAATGGCGTCGCACCGTGGCCTGAAGAAGTAATCGAGCGCATCAGCGCGGGCATTCAGGCGATCAGCGTCATGACGGTTGCGGAGGAGCGCTCAGGCGAGATCAGCGGGAACTGGAGTCGGCAGCGGCGTCAGGAGAGCGACAAGCTTCGCCGAGCGCTTCTATGGATCCCGCTCGATGAAGCGATCGTCGATCGGTGGGCGGCATTAACGGCCGAATGTCGAACGGTCGGGCTCACCGGTCCCGGCGATAACGATTGCTGGATAGCCGCGACGGCGATCGAGCGAGACGCCGTACTCGTCACCTGCGACGTGCAACAATCGCGACTGCCCGGGCTCTGTGACCCGATCTACCTAGTTCCCGTGTGAGCTGCCCGAGTTTCGGGCTGGCTAGACTCGGCGGGAGATGATGGAGCTGGAGCGCCTCGCCGCTGCGCTCGGAGCGGCCGAGGTCGTCGGACAGGCGCCCGTCGAGGTGCTCGACCTCGTCTACGACGCTCGGCACGCCACGCCGGGATCGCTCTTCTTCTGCGTCCCGGGAGCGCGTGCGGACGGACACGACTTCGCGGCGCAGGCGATCTCGAACGGCGCCGTGGCGCTCGTCGTCGAGAGGGCGCTCGCGGTCGGCGTGCCCCAGATCGTCGTCCCGGACGCGCGTGCTGCGATGGCGCCGGCGGCCGACGCCTTCTTCGGGCACCCGACGGCCGAGCTCGAGGTTGCGGGCGCCACGGGGACGAGCGGCAAGACGACGACGACGTTCCTCCTGTACGCCATCCTCGCCGCGGCGGGACGCCGGCCCGGGCTGCTCGGGACGATCGAGGCGCGCGTCGGCGGCGAGCGGCGCGGCGTCCAGCGGACGACGCCGGAGGCGATCGACCTCCAGCGCACGTTCCGCGAGATGCTCGACGCAGGCGATCGCTCGTGCGCGATGGAGGCGTCGTCGCACGCGTCGGAGCTGCACCGGCTCGACTGCGTGCGCTTCGCCGTGCTCGTCTTCACGAATCTGAGCCAGGACCATCTCGACTTCCACGGCGACATGGAGTCGTACTTCCGGGCGAAGCAGCGGCTGTTCACCGGTCAGCCTGCCGTCGTCAACGTCGGCGACGAGTACGGTCGCAGGCTCGCCGCCGAGCTTCCGGACGCGATCGCGTTCAGCAGTGACGATGCGGGCGCGCTCGACGGCATCGACCTGAAGCTGCGGGGAAGGTTCAACGTCGAGAACGCGCTCGGCGCGCTCTTCGCCGCGCGCGCGCTCGGCATCGACGACGACGCGATCAAGCACGGCATCGAGTCGGTGCGGGGCGTCCCGGGACGCTTCGAATCGGTCGACGAAGGGCAGCCGTTCGCCGTGATCGTCGACTACGCGCACAAGCCGGACGCGCTCGAGAAGGTGCTGAACGCGGCACGAGAGCTGGCGACGGGCCGCGTGCTCGTCGTCCTCGGCGCCGGCGGCGATCGCGACAAGGGGAAACGGCCGCTGATGGGCCGCATCGCCTCCGAGCTCGCGGACGTGGCGATCATCACCTCCGACAATCCGCGGAGCGAAGACCCCGACGCGATCATCGCCGAGATCCTCGCGGGCGTGGCCGGCGACGTCGAGGTCGAGCCGGACCGGAGCGCGGCGATTGCGCGCGCAGTCGAGCTCGCCCACGAGGGCGACGTCATCGTCATCGCCGGCAAGGGCGCAGAGCAGGGCCAGGAGTTCGCCGACCGCACGATCCCGTTCGACGATCGCGACGCCGCGCGCGATGCGCTGGGAGTGCGCACCTGATCCCGCTTTCCACTGCGGCGCTGCGCGGGTTGGGCAGGCTCGATACGGACGTTGCCGAGGTGACCGGCGTCCAGATCGACTCGCGCCGCGTCCGGCCGGGCGATCTGTTCGTCGCCGTGCGGGGCGGCGTCGCGTACGTCGACGACGCGCGCGCGAACGGCGCCGCGGCGACGCTCGTCCCCGACGACGACCTCGCTGCGATGGCGGCGATCGGCCGCGCCGTGCGCGAGCACGTCGACGCGCGCGTCGTCGCGATCACCGGCTCGGTCGGCAAGACGTCGACGAAGGACATCCTCGCGGCGCTGCTCCGGCCCGTGGCGGACGTCGTCGCGGCCGAGGACGGCTACAACAACGAGCTCGGTCTGCCCCTGACGCTGTGCCGTGTCGAGCGCGACACGGACGTCGTCGTCACCGAGATGGGCATGCGCGGCCCAGGCCAGATCCGCGCGCTCGCCGAGATCGCCCGGCCGCAGGTCGGCGTCATCACCGCGATCGCGCCGGTGCACCTCGAGCTGCTCGGAAGCATCGAGAACATCGCGCGCGCGAAGGCCGAGCTGCTCGAGCACGTCGACGTCGCGATCGTCCCGGACGACGAGCCCTTGCTGGCGGAGTACGAAGCTCGTCGCTTCCGCGTGGACGGGGTGGAAGTGCGCGACGGCCACCTCGTCGTGAACGCTGTCGAGTTCTCGTTCGCCGCGCGCCATCAGGCGGCGAACGCCGCCGCCGCTCTCGCCACGCTCGACGTGCTCGGCTACCCGCCCCCCGACGGAGTCGTCGAGGTGGAGTTCTCCCGCTGGCGCTCGCAGGAGCAGGAGCTGCCGGGCGGCGGCCTCCTCATCAACGACTCGTGGAACGCGAACCCGGTCGCGATGGAGGCGGCGCTCGCCCATCTCGAGGAGCGGGCGAACGGGCGCCGCACGGTCGCGATCCTCGGCGACATGGCCGAGCTGGGGCCGGAAGCGCCCCGGTACCACGAGGAGATCGGGCGCGTAGCAGGAACCGTCTCGCTCGTGATCGGCGTCGGCGAGCTGGCCCGGGGCTACGACCCGGATGCATGGGCGGCGACGGCTGCGGAGGCGGTCGCGGTGGCGCGCGATCTCGTCCAGCCGGGCGACGCCGTGCTCGTCAAAGGGTCGCGGTCGGTCGGGCTCGAGATCGTCGCGGAGGCGCTGACGCAATGAGTCGCGTCCTCGTCGCAGCGCTGATCGCGCTCATCGTCTCGATCGTCATCGGCCCGCGCTTCATCGAGTTCCTGCGCCGGAACGAGTTCGGCCAGCACATCCGCGAGGACGGCCCAGAGCACCACGTCGCGAAGCAGGGGACGCCGACGATGGGCGGCCTGCTCATCCTCTTCGCCGC
The DNA here is from genome assembly GCA_050697375.1 of Gaiellaceae bacterium. Classification (GTDB taxonomy): domain Bacteria; phylum Actinomycetota; class Thermoleophilia; order Gaiellales; family Gaiellaceae; genus Palsa-739. The sequence goes on from JBOGZQ010000057.1 coordinate 19,093, forward strand.
GACGGTCGGCTTCCTGCCGGTGACGCATTGGCGCCTCCAGTCGCTGACCGTCTTGTTCGCGACGCTCGCGTGCGGCGCGATCGGCTTCCTCGACGACTTCATCAAGCTCACGCACCGCCGGTCGCTCGGGTTGCGCGGGCGCTGGAAGATGCTGCTGCTCGCAGGCGTGACGGTCGTCGTCGCGATCGTCGCCCGGCATCTCCAGCTCAGCACCGACGTCTACCTCCCGATCGTGAACGTGTCGGTGCCGCTCTCGTGGGGCTGGTACCCGTTCCTCTTCCTCATCATCGCCGGCGCGTCCAATGGAACGAACCTCGCCGACGGCGTCGACGGGCTCGCGTCCGGGACGGGGATCATCGCGTTGTTCACGTTCATGGCGATGATGGTCGTCTCGTTCCTGCGCTCGAGCCCGATCCCGTCGCACCGCAACTTGACGAAGCTCGACCTCGCGATCATCGGCGCGGCGCTCATCGGAGGCATGGTCGGCTTCCTCTGGTACAACGCGTTCCCGGCCGAGGTGATCATGGGCGACACCGGCTCGATGGCGCTCGGCGGCGCGCTCGCGACGTTCGCGATCATGACGAAGACCGAGGTGCTGCTGCTGTTCATCGGCGGCATCTTCGTCATCGAGGCGGCGTCGGTGATCATCCAGGTGGCGTCCTTCAGGTACCTCGGGCGACGCGTGTTCCTGATGGCGCCGATCCACCACCACTTCGAGATGAAGGCGTGGTCGGAGACGAAGATCATGGTGCGGTTCTGGATCGTCGGCGGCATCCTCTGCGCCGCCGGGTTCGCGCTCTTCTACCGGTACTACTTCCACCAGAAGTGAGCGGCGTCGTGTGCGTGCTCGGCGCGGAGGCGGCCCGCGCGTCGCTCGACGCGTTTCACGGCTTCGACGAGATCGTCATTCTCGAGCCGTCGGTCGACGAGCTCGAGCAGCTGCTGGCGGAGCTCGCCGACCCGCGGCTCGACTACCTCCTCGGCGAGCTTCCCGTGCTCCCGCTCCCGGACGCGAGCGTCGACCGCGTCATCGGCGGCGACGTGAGCGACGCCGAGGTCGCGCGGGTTCTTCGCTAGGCCAGGAGCGGACGGTCCGGCGGAGAAGTACGCCCGGATGGGCGACCTTCCAGGCCGCGCGCTCGTGCTCGGGCTCGCCGTGACCGGCGAGGCGGCCGCGCTCGCTCTCGCCGCACGCGGGGTCGACGTCGTCGTCACCGACCGCTCGCCCGACGCGGATCCCGGCAGGCTCGCGGGCACGGGCGTCGAACTCCGCCTCGGAACGGAGGACGCTGCGGTGCTGGAGGGAGTCGACGTGGTGGTGAAGAGCCCAGGCGTGCCTGCGGGATCGCCGGTCGCCGCCGCGGCGCGCGCCCGTGGTATCCCGATCTGGAGCGAGATCGAGCTCGGCTGGCGCCTGCTCCCGGGCAATCCCGTCCTCGGCGTCACCGGGACGAAAGGGAAGACCACGACCGTTCGGCTCCTCGGCGCGATGTTCGCCGCGGCCGGCGTCGACGCGGTGCTCGCCGGCAACGAGCACGTGCCTCTGAGCGAGGTCGCGCTCACCGTCCCCGCGGGCACGTGGATCGTCTGCGAGCTCTCGAGCTTCCAGCTCGAGGACGTCGAGACGCTCGCCTGCGACATCGCGCTCCTCCTCAACCTCGAGCCCGACCACCTCGACCGGCACGGGACCTTCGAGGGCTATCGCGCAGCGAAGCTCCGCATCTTCGAGCGCGCCAAGACGACGATCGCTCCCGGTGGCTTCTCCGCGGACGATCCGCTGCCGGCCGAGCCGCGCATGCCGGGTGCGCACAACCGCGCGAACGCAGCCGCCGCGACCGCGGCAGCGCGCGCCGCCGGACTTCCCGACGACGCGATTGCCGAGGCGCTGCGCACGTTCGCCGGCGTGCCGCACCGTCTCGAGCTCGTGCGCGAGCTGCGCGGCGTGCGCTACGTCAACGACTCGAAGGCGACGAACACGACGGCTGCGCGCCGGGCCGTCGCGTCGTACGACGCGCCGCTCCATCTCATCCTCGGCGGGTTCATCAAGGGCGAGGACTTCGGCCCGTTCGCCGCGGAGCTACCCGCGAACGTGCGCTCCATCCACCTCATCGGCGCCGCGAGCGACCAGCTTGCGGCAGCGCTCGACGCGGCCGGACGGCCGTACGCGCGCGACGAGGACCTCGACCACGCAGTCGCGCACGCGACCGCTGACGCGCAACCCGGCGACGTCGTGCTCCTCTCGCCGGCGACGTCGAGCTTCGACCAGTTCCGGAACTTCGAGGAGCGCGGCGACACGTTCCGCCGAATCGTCGAAGAGCTCACGTGAAGCAGCGCAGCCTGGAATGGCAGCTGCTCGTGCTCGTGTCGCTCGCGCTGACGGCGTTCGGCCTCGTCATGGTCTACAGCGCGACGTCGGCGTCCGCGGCGCTCGGGAACGGCAACCCGACCGGCTACCTCGAGCGGCAGGGGATCTATGCCGTGCTCGGCTTCGCGCTGCTCGTCGCCGCCGCGCGCACCGACTTCCGAAGGCTTCGAGCGCTGGCGCCGACGCTCGTCGGCGGCGCGCTCTTCCTCTGTCTCGCAGTCCTCGCGATCGGCACGAAGGTGAACGGCGCGCGCCGGTGGATCGGCGTCGGCTCGGTCACGTTCCAGCCGTCGGAGCTGGCGAAGCTCGCGTTGTGCCTGTGGGCAGCGGCCTATCTCGCGCGCCGTCCGGCACCGCGCACGCTGAAGGATCTCGCGCGCCCGATCGGACTGCTCGTCGGCCTCTTCTGCGCGCTCGTCCTCGCCGAGCCCGACCTCGGCACGGTGATCACGATCGTCGTCATGATCGGCGCCGTCCTCCTCGTGTCGGGGACGCCGCTGCCGACGCTCGGCGTCGCGTACACGCTCGTCTTCGGCATCGGAGCGGTCGCCGCCTGGTCGTCGCCGTACCGGCGCGCGCGACTCTTCACGTTCCTCGACCCGTGGAAGGATCCGCTCGGCGCCGGCCTTCAGAACGTGCAGGCGCAGATCAGCATCGGCTCGGGCGGGATCTTCGGCCGCGGCCTCGGGCAGGGGATCGAGAAGATCCACTACCTGCCGGAGGCGCACACCGACATGATCTTCGCCGTCATCGCGGAGGAGCTCGGGCTCATCGGCGCCGCAGTCCTCGTGGCGGGGTACTGCGCATTCGCGTACGCCGGCTTCCGCCTCGCGATCGCGTGCAAGGATCCGTTCGGGAAGCGGCTCGCCGCCGGCATCACTGCGCTCGTCTGCGGGCAGGCGGCGATCAACATCGCGGCGGTGATCGGGCTCGCGCCGCTCACCGGCATCCCGCTGCCGTTCGTCTCGTACGGCGGCTCGAGCCTCGTCATAACCCTCCTGGGCGTCGGAATCCTCCTTAACATCGCTCGTGGCCATGCCGGAACCCAGAGAGCTTCGGTGCCTGATCGCGGCGGGCGGGACGGTCGGGCATCTCGCCCCGTCGCTCGCAGTGGCGGAAGCACTGCGCGCGCGCGGAGTGGCGGTGACGTTCGCCGGGTCGCCGGATCGCGTCGAGGCGCGGCTCGTTCCTGAGCACGGCTACGCGTTCGACGGGTTCGCAGTCGCCGGCTTCCCGCGCCGGCCGGGACCGTCGCAGCTCCGCGCGCTGGCGCTGGCGGTCGCTGCGCCGGTCGCCTGCCTGAGGATCCTCGAGCGGCGCAAGCCCGACGTCGTGCTCGGCGGCGGCGGCTACGTCGCCGGGCCGATGGTGCTCGCCGCGCGTCTGCGGCGGATCCCCGCAGTGCTGACCGAGGCGGACGCGCACCTCGGGCTCGCGAACCGATTGGCGGCGCCGTTCGCCGAGCGCGTCTTCCTCGCGCTGCCGGTCGACGGACGGAACGGGGCGAAGTACGTGCCCGTCGGACGGCCCGTGCCCGCGCGCTCGCAGGCGGCTCCGCGCGCCGAGGCGCGCGAGCGGCTCGGCCTTCCGGCGGAGCGACCGGTCGTGCTCGTGTTCGGCGGCTCGCTCGGCGCGCGTCTGCTGAACGAGCTCGCGCTCGACGCGTGGGGAGCGTCCGGGCCGGCGGTGCTGCACCTCTGCGGCGAGCGCGACTACGAGTCGCTGCGCGGACGCGCGACCCGTCCCGACTACGTGCTGCGCCCGTTCATCGAGGAGATCGGGCTCGCGTACGGCGCCGCCGATGTCGCGGTGGCGCGCGCCGGCGGCTCGGTGTGGGAGCTCGCGGCGGCCGGCCTGCCCGCGGTGCTCGTCCCCGGGGAGTTCGCGACCGGCGGGCATCAGCGCAAGAACGCGGAGTGGTTCGCGCGCGCGGGAGGCGCGGTCGTCGTCCCCGAGGCCGATGCGCAGGGAGTCCCGGAAGTCGTCGCGTCATTACTTGCCGATCCGGATCGGCTCGCGGCGATGAGCGCGGCGATGCGCGCCGCGGCCAAGCCCGACGCCGCAGAGAGGATCGCCGATGAGCTCGTCCGGCTCGCGGCCGCTCACCGGTAGGAAGATCTGGATCGCCGGCATCGGCGGCGCCGGC
>JBOGZQ010000058.1:0-8546 GCA_050697375.1 Gaiellaceae bacterium
GGCGGCCGCACGACGGCGGCCGCCGCGGTGAAGCAGGCGCGCGAGCTGCACGTGCCCGTCTCGACGGTCCTCGTCGGAACGAATCGGGGCGTCGTCACGCGGCCGCTCACCGGCGGGTACACCGCGCAGATCCGCGTGCCGCCGAGCCCCGGCACGCTCGAGTTGATCGCGAAGGGAACGGGCGGCGAGTTCTTCCGCGCCCGCTCGGCGTCCGCGCTCGACGCGGTGTACAAGCACCTCGCGACGCGCATCGGCCACCGAACGGAGAACCGCGAGATCACCGATCTGTTCGCGATCGGCGCGCTCGTGCTCGTCCTCGTGGGCGGCGTGTTCTCGCTGCTCCGCTTCCGGAGAGTCCCTTGAGATTCGCCGTTCTCGCCGCAGCCGTCGTCGTCGCGTTCGTCGCCGCCGGCGATGCACGCGCGACGAACGAGTGCCGCGGCCTCCAGGTGTGCGTGCCGGTCGCCGGGCCGTGGGTCGTCGCGGCAGACGCCGGCCAGGTCTCGTTCCAGCTCTCGTGCCCGGCGAAGTTCGTCGTCGCCGGCCTCGACGCCGAGCTCAGCCGCCGCGGCATCGACGTCACGTTCCGCGGTTCGCTCGGGAGCCCCGTCAATCCGGGGATCACGACGTCGCGCGCGGCCGAGTTCCTCGCTCGGCTTCTCATCCCCGGCGAGCCGGCGACGTTCCGGCCGCACATCGGCTGCGTGCCCGCAAAGGGGAGCGGGGAGCGGTTCCCGACCGTCGTGCGACCCCAGCCTCCTGTTCCCGCGGCCGCCGTGCAGCTCGCGGTGCGCCCGGGTGTGCACCACTTCGTCGAGCGCTGCGCCGCCGGCAAGCGCCTCACCGGTGCGAATCACTCGGTCGGCTTCTACACCGTGACACCGCCCGATGCGGCGCTCGTGCGAAGCGTCGCCGTGACGCAGAGCGTGAGCGGCGGCGTCGTGCGGCTCGTCGTCCGCGCCGGCTCACTGCCCGGTGTGAAGGCGATCGTCCAGGTCGAGCTGGAGTGCGCATGAGCTTCGGGTCGCCATGGATGCTGGTGACGCTCCTCGTCATCCCGCTCGCGATCGGCCTCTACCTGCTCTCCGAGCGGCAGCGGATGCGGTACGCCGTGCGCTACACGAACCTCGATGTGCTCGCCTCGGTCGCCGGCGGGCGGCAGTGGCGGCGGCTCATCCCGCCGGCGGTGCTCTTGCTGGCGATGTCGACGTTGTGCGTTGCGGCTGCGCGCCCGCGCGTGCATTCGCTCGTTGCAAGCGACCGGGCGACCATCGTCCTCGTCCTCGACGTGTCGGGCTCGATGCAGGCGAACGACGTGAAGCCGACGCGGCTTGCGGCGGCACAGCAGGCGATCCACACGTTCCTCGACCGCGTGCCGAAGCGCGTGAAGGTCGGGCTCGTGCTCTTCGCCGGCGTTCCCGAGGAGGCGACGCCGCCGACGACCGATCACAATCTCGTCGCGCAGTCGGTCGACGACGCCGACATCTTTCAGGGCGGATTCGGGGGGACCGCTATCGGCGACGCGCTCGCAGCGGCGGTGAAGGTCGGCCTCGCGTCCGCAGGCATCACGGGCGCGCGCGGGCTGGCCGTCTACCACCCGGTGGCGGCGCCCGGGCCGGCGAGCACGCTCGTGACGATCCTCTTCCTGTCCGACGGGCACCAGAATCGCGGCGAACTGCAACCGCTCCAAGGGGCGGAGATCGCGAAGCGCGCGGGAATCCCGGTGTTCACCGTCGCGCTCGGCACGCTCGGCGGCAAGATCACGAACTTCACGTTCGGCGGCGGCAGCTTCAACGGCGGCGTGTTCGGCGGCGGCCCCGGGCTGCGGCAGGCGCTCGCTCCGGACCCGAAGACGTTGCACGCGATCGCCAACGTGACCGGCGGCAAGTTCTTCCCGGCGAAGACGGCGGGCGCGGTGCAGGACGCGTACAAGACGCTCGGCTCCAGCCTCGGACGCGTTTCCGGCCGCAGCGAGGTGACGGTCGACTTTGCCATCGGAGCGGCGGCGTTGCTCCTCGTGGCCGGCATCCTCGCCGCGCTCTGGGCGCCAAGACTTCCTTGAGGTCATAGATGGGAACCGTCCCCTTCCGGGACGGCACTTCCTCCTTTTGGATGAGACCGATTTCGTCCCTGTGGCGGAGACGCCGGCGACTACGGTCAGGGGCATGATCGAAGCCAAAGCTCTCACGAAGGACTACGGCGACAAGCGCGCCGTCGACGGCCTCTCGTTCGAGGTCAAGCCCGGCGTCGTCACCGGCTTCCTCGGCCCGAATGGGTCCGGCAAGTCCACGACGATGCGCCTCATTCTCGGACTCGACCGCGCGACGAGCGGCGACGTCACCGTGAACGGCAAGCACTACCGCGACCACAAGGCGCCGCTGCACGAGGTCGGCGCGCTGCTCGAGGCGCGCTCGATCCACACGGGCCGCTCGGCGTACTACCACCTGCTCTCGCTCGCGCAGACGCACGGCATCGGCCGCAAGCGCGTCGACGAGCTCATCGACCTGGTCGGCCTGCACGAGGTCGCGCGCAAGCGCGCCGGCAAGTTCTCGCTCGGCATGGGGCAGCGGCTCGGCATCGCCACCGCGCTGCTCGGCGATCCGCACACGCTGCTGCTCGACGAGCCGGTGAACGGCCTCGATCCCGAGGGCATCCACTGGATTCGCACACTCCTCAAGGGGCTCGCCGCCGAAGGGCGCGCGGTCTTCGTCTCCTCGCATCTGATGAGCGAGATGGCGGTCACCGCCGACCATCTCATCGTCATCGGGCGCGGGAGGCTCATCGCCGACACAAGCGTCGAAGAGTTCGTGCGGCGCGCCTCGGGCGCGATCGTGCGTGTCCGCTCGCCGCAGGCGACGGCGCTCCGCGACCTCGTCCTCGGCGACGGAATCTCCGTCACGAGCGAGGAGTCCGGCGTGCTCGAGATCAGCGGCATCACCACCGACATGGTCGGCGACGTCGCTGCGGCCAACGGCATCACGCTGCACGAGCTGACGCTCGTCCAGGCATCGCTCGAGGAGGCATTCATGGAACTGACCCGCGACGACGTCGAGTTCAGGGCGGAGGTGGCGGCATGAACGCCGTCGCGCAGCCGACCATTCCGCCGCTCGGCTTCAAGGGGCGCGTCACGCAGCTCCACACGATTCGCTCCGAGTGGACGAAGCTCCATTCGCTGCGGTCGACGCGGTGGTCGATCCTCGTCGCGATCGTGCTCACCATCGGCCTGCCGGCGATCTTCGCGGCTGTGACGTCCTCTCACTGGGGGCACATGAGCCCGCACGATCGCGCCGACCGGCATCCGCTCGACTTCGCGCTCGGCGGAGTGAACCTGTCGCAGCTCGCCATCGGCGTGCTCGGCGTCCTCGTCATCAGCGGTGAGTACGCGACGGGGATGATCCGCGCGAGCTTCACCGCCGTCCCGAAGCGGCTGCCGGTGTTGTGGGCGAAGATCATCGTCTTTGCGGTCGTCACGTTCGTGCTGATGCTCCCGTCCGTGCTGATCTCCTTCTGGGTCAGCCAGTCGATCCTGCACAACATTCCGCAGCTGCAGACCTCGCTGTCGGCGCACGGCATCCTCCGCTCGGTCGTTGGCGGCGCGCTCTATCTCACGCTGTTCGGCGTCTTCTGCATGGCGATGGGCGCGATCGTGCGCAACACCGCCGGCGGCATCGCCGCATTCGTTGCCCTCTTCTTCGTCATCCCGCCGCTGCTGAACGTCTTCCCGACGAGCTGGCAGAACGCAATCAACCCGTGGATCCCGAACAGCGCCTTCCGCTCGATCTTCCAGCTGACGCACGGCTCGCACAGCCTGTCGCCCGCCGGCGGTCTCGCGGTGACGCTCGGCTACGTCGCGTTCGCGGTCGGCGTCGCAGCGGTGCTGCTCGTCCGCCGCGACACCTAGCACCTGACCGGCAGAGGCGGGAGGGAAGGAGGCGTCCTGGCCCTCCCGCCTCGAACGGAGGGAAGACAAGACAATGCCGAGCGCTCGCAGCGATCTGCGCTCCAGTACATCGGCCACTTTCGGCGCCAGTCGAGTGGATCCGAAAGGTTGGGTCGTTTTGGACTCGGGGCCGTCGATGAACTTCGCGTGAGACCGAGCGTCTAAAGCAATGAGGTGCCCCGTCATCGCCAGGTTCGCGAGCTTCTGGTCTCGATCGACCGTGATCGGGCCATCGGTATCGGCCGCCAGATCGAAGACCAGCTGAAGGAGAAGATCAGCGCCGGCCTGCTGCCGATGGGGACGGCGCTGCCGTCGAGTCGGGTTCTTGCCGAGGATCTCGCAGTCTCTCGCGGTGTGGTCACTCGTGCATATAGACAGCTTGCGGCGGAGGGCTATATCGCGCTTCGCCAGGGGGCCAACCCGTGCGTCAACGGCTTTCGGGCTACGGCTCAGCGGCAGAACGGATCGGCCGAGAGGTTCCGAATCGATCTGCGTGCCGATCTTCCCGACCTGGCCAGCTTCCCTCGTGGCGGCTGGCTGCGTGCGCAACAGCGTGGACTGCATTCCGCGTCGACGCGAGACCTGGGGAACATCGACGGCTGCGGCCTGTGGTCGTTGCGGGCAGAGCTCGCGGCGTATCTCGGAAGGTCACGCGGCCTCATCGTGCAGCCGGAGACCGTCGTCATCACGTCCGGGACGTCTCAATCTCTCAGTCTGGTCACGCGAGCGCTTGCCGTCGAGGGAGTGTCGGAGATCGCCTTCGAGAATCCGAGCTGTTGGTATTCCCACGAAGTCGTACGCGAGGCCGGGTGCGAGCCGCGTGGCGTGAGCGTCGACGAGGAAGGGTTGGTCGTGTCGGAGCTCCGCGATGCCGGGTTCGGAGCGGTGGTGGTCTCGCCGACGCACCAGTTCCCCACGGGAGCGAGACTTTCCGAATCGCGACGGGCCGCACTGACCGAGTGGGCGATCGAGACGGACGGGCTCATCATCGAGTTCGACTCCGAGCTCCGCGATGACAACGCTTCCGTCGCCTCGTTGCAGAAGCGCGCGCCCGACCGAGTGATCTATCTCGGCTCGACCCGAAAGACTCTCGGCCCTTTCTCGAGTCTGGGCTGGGCCGTCCTGCCCGACAACAAGCTCACTCCGGTCATGCAGGAGCTGTCGACGTCGCTTCTCCATGTCTCCAGCTTCGATCAGCTGGCGTTCCGCGACTTTCTCAGCCGCGGAGACTACGACCGTCACATACACAAGATGCGCGACATCTATCGAAAGAGACGTGCCGTTCTCATCGACGGCTTGCGAAGAGCGTTCCCCGATCCGGTGTTCACCGGGCCGGCCACGGGACTGCACGTCGTGATGCTGACCGGTCATGACGGGATTGCCCAGCGCGTCTGCGCCATCGCTCGGGAAAGAGGTGTGGCGCTCGACTCGATCGGCGATCACGCCCTTCCCGGCTATGACGGGCCGGAAGGCCTCCTCATCGGCTTCGGGCAGATCTCCGAGGCCGCGGTGCCCGGCGCTGTCGAAGAGCTCCAGCGAGCCTTCGAAGCGGCTGCGTAGCTGGATCCATGAATCGGATGCAATAAGGCGTACGCAGTTTCCTTCCGCCCGTCGTCGTAGCTCTCGCAATCGGTGTATCGCCGACTCGAAGGGAGCGTCAATGCATAGGCGGCTTTGGCTCGTCGCCGTCGTGGGAGTGACAGCACTCCTGCTGACTGCGTCAGCCACCGCGAAGAGCAGTGCCGCGCGTGCGTCTCTGGGCACGCCGGCGGCTGCGCCATTCGCACAGGCCTGGTCCCAGGTTCCGATGACGACGGCCGGCCGCAAGGCCGCGAACGTCGTGGTGTTCGGCGCCGAGCAGGACATCGACGGTTTCAACACCTTCCTCAGTTGCTGCAACGAGGCGTGGGCCGCCTGGATGGGGGGCGACGAGACGACCTACGGGCCGTTCATCCAGAACCAGAAGGGCAACTGGATCCCCACCGGCATAACGACCTCTGCCACCGTGAACACGAAGACCGTCTCCTACACGATCAGCCCGAACGCATACTGGTACTGGGGCGGTAAGAAGATTCCGGTCACGTACAGGGACTTCGTCTACACGGTTCAGCAGATCGACAATCCTCACAACAACATCTCGCAATCGACCGGCTTCAACCAGATCAACCCGACGCACTACACCCACAAGGGCCTGAAGCAGGTCACCTTCTACTGGAACACGACAAAGTGCTCGGCAAACTTCCCGTGCGGGGTCTATGCGAACTGGCAATACCTATTCTCGACCCTGTTCCCGGCTACGGCTCTCAAGGGCATGGACTTCAACAAGATCTGGACGAACTGCATCTGCGGTTCGGACGGCAAGCCGGTCTCTGACGGCCCGTACTACCTCTCGAACTACACCAAGGGCCAGGGATCGACGCTCATTGCCAACCCGTACTGGGTCGGCAGCAAGGCGAAGATCCACGAGGTCGACTTCAAGATCATCTCCGACACCAACTCGGAGGAAGAGGCAATGCGTGGTGGTGAGGTCGACGCGATCTCGCCGACCTTCGGCCTCTATCTCCAGCCGCTCAAGAGCACCCCTGGGATCACGTTCAACCAGATCCCGGGCTACTACTACGAGCACCTCGAGTTCCGTGAGGGCAACGCGCCGGCGGGTGCGAGCGTGACGGGTGGCTCCTCGAACAAGCTCCTGCGTGCGCCGTGGTTCCGCGAGGCGATCGCCATGTCGATCGACCGTCAGTCGATCATCAACACCGTCTACGGCGCGCTCGCTTCCGGGCTCAAGCCGATGGACAGCGCGATCTACTACTCGACCGAGGCGGCGTACAAGCAGGACTTCGGCAAGTGGAACTTCGACCCGCAGAAGGCGCTCGCCGTGATGGCGAAGCACTGCACCGGTGGTCCTTCCTCAGTCGATCCGAGCAACTCGAAGATCTGGCAGTGCTCGGGTCTTCCGGCGTCGATCAACTGGTCGTGGACGTCGGGCAACTCGGTCCGCGCCACCTCTGAGGCCATCGCCAAGGCCGAGATGAAATCGATCGGCATCCAGGTCAACGACAGGCCGCTGCCGCCGAACGTCATCTTCGGCTCGAGCGGAATCCCGTCCGGCCAGTACGACATCGCCGAGTTCGCCGAGGTGACCACCGGCGACCCGGGCGACTTCGCCGACCTCTACAGCTGCAAGGCGAACAGCAACTGGACCGGCTACTGCAGCACGAAGGTGGACAACCTTCTGAAGGCCGGCAACGGGGAGCTCGATCCCGCCAAGCGCGCGATCGACTTCCAGAAGGCCGACGCCCTCATGTCGGACAGCGTTCCGGTGTTCCCGCTGTACCAGCGGCCGACGCCGCTCATCTACAAGAGCAGCCTGCTCGGGATGGTGAACAACCCGACGAACCTCGGTCCGTTCTGGGACATCCAGGACTGGCACTGGAAGTCGTAACGACTAGCGCGTAAGGAACTCGTCGACGGCGAGGGCGCACTTCCGGCCCTCGTCGATCGCCCACACGATGAGCGACTGACCGCGGCGCGCGTCCCCGGCGGCGAAAACGCCGGGGACGTTCGTCGCGAACGCCGGCGCCTCGCAGTTGCCGCGCGAGTCTCTCGCGACTCCGAGCGCGTCGAGGAGCTCCGGCTCCGGCCCGGTGAAGCCCATCGCGAGGAGCACGAGCTGCGCCGGGTGCGACTCGTCCGTTCCCTGGCGCAGCCAGTGGATCTGCTGCACGCTGCCGTTTCCGGAGAGCCCGGTCGTCGAGATGGCGAAGCTACGGCTGCCGCCTTCCTTCAGCGCGTACGACGTGCGCAGCTTCATCGGCCACAGCGGCCACGGCGTCAGATCGTCGGGCCGCTTCTCCGGCGGCTCGCCGAGCAGCTCGATCTGCGTCACCGACGCAGCTCCCTCGCGGTGCGCGCTCGCGACGCAGTCGGCCCCCGTGTCGCCGCCGCCCACGACGATCACGTGCCGTCCCGCGGCGGAGATGGGCGGCTCCGCCGTTCCGGCGACGGCGCGGTTGCGGCCATAGAGGTACTCCATGGCGAAGTGGACGCCGCCGAGGCCGCGCCCGGGCACCGGCAAGTCGCGCGGAACGCGCGAACCGGTTGCGAGCACCGTTGCGTCGAAGCCCATGAGCGGGCCGTCCACCTCCGTCCCGAAGCGAAACTCGACGCCCTCGTCGCGCAACTGCTGCAGGCGTCGCTCGACGACGCGCTTCTCGATCTTGAAGTCGGGGACGCCGAAGCGGAGGAGGCCCCCGCCTGCCTCGTCGCGCTCGAAGACCGTCACCGAGTGGCCGGCGCGGCTCAGCTGCTGCGCGCACGCGAGCCCCGCGGGGCCGGACCCGACGACGGCGACGCTCCTGCCCGTCCGGCGCGCGGGCGGCCGCGGAACGATCCAGCCCTCGTCCCAGCCGCGGTCGACGATCGCGAGCTCGATCTGCTTGATCGTCACCGCGTTGCCTTCCTCGATCTCGAGCACGCACGCCGCCTCGCACGGGGCGGGGCAGAGGCGGCCGGTGAACTCGGGGAAGTTGTTCGTGCGGTGGAGCTGGTCGAGCGCATCGCGGAAGCGGTCGCGGTAGACGAGGTCGTTCCAGTCGGGGATGAG
>JBOGZQ010000059.1:0-3544 GCA_050697375.1 Gaiellaceae bacterium
TCCGCCCATTGCGGAGCGACGACGACGACGTCGAAGCGGCCCGGGTTGAACGCGGCGAACGGCATCGCGTCGCGGGGCGAGACGTGCTCGACGCGCACGTGCTCGTGATCCGGCGCGGCGACGTTCACGAGCTCGCACCAGCCGTTGTCGCCGACGCACGCGAGTCGCATGCGCCGAGTCGCGGCGATCTCGAACGCCCGCCGGACCGTCCACTCGGCCGCGTCCTCGCTGACAGCCGTGACGAATGCGACGTCGTCGTGCTGGCCGAAGCGCACGCGAGTCACCCTCGCGCGCAGGTCGAGCTCCGCCATCACGTCGTCGAGCGCCGGCTCCTCGGCGCCCGCAACGAGCACCGCGTCCGCGCCGAGAACGGCGTCCCGCGTGCTGGCCGGCACCGTCTGGCCGAGCCGCGCGAGGGCGACGCCGCCGAACGGCGCGTGCACCTGGTCGAACGCGAAGCCGTGTACGCGCGCGACTGCGTCGAGCGCGTACATCGCCTCCGCCATCAGCTCCGGCGCGGTGCCGGAACCGGTGAGACATGCGACGGTCTTCATGCCGGCACCCCTTCGAAGACTGCGTCGAGCGGGACGGCCCCGCCGCTGTCGGCGAGCGCCTTGAAGCGGCGGAATGCCGCGTTCAGGTCGTCGCCGCTGAGATGGATCCCGCGCTCGGCGCAGGCGCGCGCGAACGCGTGCCGGCCCGAGTGCTTGCCGAGCGGCAGCGTCATGCCGGCGCCGACGGTGTGCGGATCGATGATCTGGTACGTCCTCGCGTCCTTCAACATCCCGTCCTGATGGATGCCCGCCTCGTGCGCGAACGCGTTTGCGCCGACGACGGCCTTGTTCGGCTGGACGACGTAGCCGGTGAGCTCGGAGACGAGCCGCGACGAGGCCGCGATCTGCGACGTGTCGACGCCGGTCTCGACCTGGAAGTGGTCGGCGCGGATCTTGAGCGCGACGACGATCTCCTCGAGCGAGGCGTTGCCGGCACGCTCGCCGAGCCCGTTGACGGTGCACTCGACCTGGTCGGCGCCGGCCTGGATCGCAGCGAGCGAGTTCGCAACGGCAAGGCCGAGATCGTCGTGGCAGTGCGCGGACAGCGTCACCCGCCGCAGCTCGGGGCAGCGGCGGCGCACGTCGGCGAGGAACGTCGCGTACTGGTGCGGCAGCTCGTAGCCGACGGTGTCGGGGAGGTTGACGACGGTGGCGCCTGCCTCGATCGCGACGCGGCAGACCCGTGCGACGAAATCGGGATCGGAGCGGGTGGCGTCCTCGGCGGAGAACTCCACCTCGTCGGCGTGCTCGGCGGCGTAGGCGACGGCCCAGCGCGCCTGCGCGACGACCTCGGCCGGCTCGAGCCCGAGCTTCCGCTCCATGTGGATCGGGCTCGTCGCGATGAAGACGTGGATGCGTGAGCGGCGCGCGCCCGCGAGCGCCTCGGCTGCGGCGTCGAGGTCCTCGCGAACGGTGCGGGCGAGCGCGGCGACGGTCGGCCGCTCGACGGCGGCGGAGACGGAGCGGACGCCCTCGAAATCGCCGGGGGATGCGCCCGGGAAGCCCGCTTCGACGACATCGACGCCCAGCCGCTCCAGCTGCTGCGCGATCTCCGCCTTCTCGTCCGGCTGCAGGGCGATGCCCGGCGATTGCTCGCCGTCGCGCAACGTCGTATCGAAGATCTGGATCCTGCGGGACACGAACACTTCCTCCTTGGCTCTACGAAGAGAGGACGCACCTGTGGTGCGATGAGGTCGGCGTATGCGTCTAAAAGACGCGTGTTCGTGTGCTCTCCCCGTTAGGGGAGAATGAAGATGACGACGAGGAGAATGAGCCCGGAAAGGGCTGCGGCGCGTGTGATCGCGGTCGTCATCACTCTTCGAGGATGCATGTCGCAGCCGCGCTTGTCAAATCGAGCTGCGCCGTCGAAACCGGATAACGGTGGTGGTGCGCGTCCGGTCACCCCGCTAGCCTCAGTGTCCTGATGCCCCGCGCGACGGTCTTCACGAAGCCCATTTCGACCGTCTTTGCCGCGCGCATCAAGCGTTCGCGCTAGTCGGCTTTCGCCCCCGCCGCCGCCGACTAGCCCACAAGGCGGAGTCCCTTCTCCACCGGAGATGCCCGTTGCCGCACCGTCAAACCGGCCTGTACGACCCGTCCTTCGAGCACGACGCGTGCGGCGTCGCGTTCGTCGCCCGCCTGGATGGTGCGCCTCGACACGAGACGGTCGACCGGGCGCTCGTCGCGCTCGCGAACCTCGAGCACCGCGGCGCGGCCGGGGCTGACGCGTATACGGGCGACGGCGCGGGCATCCTCGTCCAGGTCCCGGATGCGTTCTTCCGCGGCCTGATTCCGGAGCTGCCGCGCCTCTACGGCGTCGGCACGTGCTTCGGAGAGCGATGCGACGCGATCGAGGAGGCGATCGAGCAGGAGGGGCAGCGGCTCGTCTGCTGGCGCGACGTTCCGATCGACGACGCGCACGTGGGGCGAACGGCGCGAGACTCGATGCCGCGGATCCGCCAGTTCGTCGTCGCCGCCGAGGGCCTCGAGGGCGACGCGTTCGAGCGGAAGCTCTACGTCATCCGGCGCGTCGCCGAGCTCGCCGCCGGCCCCGAGCTCGTCATCCCGAGCCTCTCGTCGCGGACGCTCGTCTACAAGGGAATGCTCACCGCGCCACAGCTCGCTCGCTTCTATCCCGACCTGCGGGACCCCTCGTTCGAGAGCGCGCTCGCGCTCGTGCATTCCCGCTTCTCGACGAACACGTTCCCGAGCTGGGAGCTCGCGCACCCGTACCGGATGATCGCCCACAACGGCGAGATCAACACACTGCGCGGCAACGTCAACTGGATGCGCGCGCGCGAATCGCAGCTCGCGTCGGAGCTCTTCGGCGACGACCTGAAGAAGGTGCTGCCCGTGATCAGGGAGGGCGGCTCGGATACGGCGGTGTTCGACAACGTGCTCGAGCTGCTCGTGCTCGCCGGCCGGTCACTCCCGCACGCGTTGATGATGATGATCCCGGAGTCGCAGCCTTGCGGCGATTTGCAGGGTTTTTATGCGTACCACCAGTGCCTCACGGAGGCGTGGGACGGGCCGGCGGCGATCGCGTTCACCGACGGCCGCGTCATCGGCGCGACGCTCGACCGCAACGGGCTCCGCCCGGGCCGCTGGTACGAGACGGATGACGGCTTGGTCGTGCTCGCATCCGAGACGGGCGTCCTCGACGACCCGCCGGAGCGGATCCTGCGCAAGGGCCGGCTCCAGCCCGGGAAGCTGTTCCTCGTCGACCTCGAGCAGGGCCGCATCGTCCCCGACGAGGAGGCGAAACGCGAGGTCGCGACGCGCAGGCCGTACGCGCAGTGGTACGCGGAGAACGTGCAGCGGCTCTCGAACCTGCCACCCGCTCGCGTTGCGCCTCCGAAGCCGACCGAGCCGCTGCGGCAGCGCCAGCTCCTCTTCGGCTACGCGCAGGAGGACATGAAGGTGCTGCTCGCGCCGCTCGCGCGGAACGCCGAAGAAGCGGTCGGCTCGATGGGCAACGACACGCCGCTCGC
>JBOGZQ010000060.1:0-7905 GCA_050697375.1 Gaiellaceae bacterium
CGCCGCGGCCGGCACGGGCCTCGTCCTCACCTCCTCCGGCGAGGTCGTGACGAACAACCACGTGATTCGCGGCGCGTCGAAGATCACCGTCGTCGTCCCGCAGACGCGCAAGTCGTACGTCGCGCGCGTCCTCGGCTATGACGTCACCGACGACGTCGCAGTGCTCCAGCTCCAGCACGCATCCGGCCTCGCGACCGTCACGGTCGCCAACTCCGCCGGCGTCAAGGTCGGCCAATCGGTAACCGCTGTCGGGAACGCGGGCGGCACCGGATCGCTCACGGTCACAACCGGGAAGATCACCGGTGTCGCGCGCGCGATCACCGTCTCCGACGAGGAGGGCGGCGCGGAGCGCCTCGCCGGGCTCGTCGAGACCGATGCGCAGCTCCAGCCGGGCGACTCGGGCGGCCCGCTGCTCGATTCCGCCGGCCACGTGATCGGCATCGACACCGCCGCCTCCGCCGGCTTCAGCTTCCGCGACGCGAACGACGGCTACGCGATCCCGATCGACCGCGTCGTCACGATCGCGAAGCAGGTCGTCGCAGGACACGGGTCGGCCACGGTGCACGTCGGCAAGACGGCGTTCCTCGGCGTCTCGATCCAGCCCGCCGACGCGTTCGGCGGCGGCGGCGTCCTCGTCGGCCGCGTGGTTTCGGGCGGCCCCGTCGCGAAGGCCGGCCTCCTCGCCGGCGACATCATCACCGCGGTGAACGGCCGCGCGGTCGCATCCCAGAACGCGCTCGTCGCCGCGCTGCTCCTGCACCACCCCGGCGACACGATCACCGTCTCGTGGACCGACCGCCTCGGCGACTCACACCGCGGCAAGGTCACGCTCGCGAGCGGCCCGCCCCAGTAGCAGTAAAAAGGGGGCCGAGGTAGGCAAAGGCTGCGGCTCCCTTGCCACGTCCCCGGACCCCCGCGGGCGAGACTACCGGCCTTTACGTTCCGTCGCCGCCCCGTCGCCGCTCATCTCGTCGAGAGCGGAACGAGCCTGCTCGTGCACGGCGCGTCGTCGCGCATCCGGGCCTTCAGGCTCCGCCTCCTCCGCGCGTGCCTGCGCGAGCCTCGCGCGCAGCTCCGACGCCGGATCGCCCTCGACGGGAACAACGGCCTCCGGCTCGACCTTCCGCCGCGTGGCCGCCTTGTACGCGGCGAGGCCTCCAGCCGCACCGGCGACCCACGTGATCAGCCGTCGCACGTGGCCGATGCTACAGTGGGCGCGCTTCCTGCCCCGTCAGCGTGCCGTTCGGTCCCGAGCGTCACCGGCAGTCGGGGCCGACTAAGACCGTGGGAAGGAGACATCGGGACGTGACGACATACGAGATTCTGCTGCTGCTCGACCCCGAGCAGGCCGAGGCCCATCAGGAGGAGCTGGTCTCACGCCTGCGCTCGCTCGTGGAGGCCGGCGGTGGAACATGGCGCAGCCACGACGCGTGGGGCCGGCGCCGCCTCGCGTACGAGATCGGGAAGAAGGCGGAAGGCGTCTATCACCTCGTCGTCTTCGAGAGCAATCCGGAGACGCTGGACGAGATCGTCCGCGTCCTGAAGATCGACGACGCCGTCCTCCGCCAGATGGCGACGAAGCACATCGAGGGCTCGCGGACGAGCGCGCCGCGCGACGAGACGCCCGCCCCGGCGGCAGCCGCCGCCGCCGTCCCCACCCCCGAGTACGCTGAGGCGAACACACGTTCGGACGAGGAGGTCTAGATGGCAGCCAACATCAACCGTGTCGTGCTGGTGGGGAACCTGACGAAGGATCCCGAGCTTCGGCACACCGGGGGCGGGACGCCCGTTTGCAGCCTCCGGATCGCGGTGAACACCCGGCGCAAGGACGAAACGGGCCAGTGGGCCGACAAGCCGAACTACTTCAGCATCTCGGTCTTCGGCAACCAGGCCGAGAGCTGCGCGCAGTACCTGTCGAAGGGCCGTCCGGTCGCGGTCGACGGACGCCTCGAATGGCGCGAATGGGAGGCGAAGGACGGCAGCGGAAAGCGCGAGTCCGTCGAGATCGTCGCCGACAGCGTCCAGTTCCTCGGAAGCCGCGGCGACGCGCCCGAGGGAGGCAACCAGTTCGTGCCTGCCGGTGCGGCGGCCGAATCCGCCGCCGACTTCCCGCAGACCGCCGACGACGACATCCCCTTCTAGGAGCACACGTGGCGAGAGAGAGAACGCAGCAGCAGCAAGGTCGCAAGCGCCCCGGTGGGCCGGCGACCGCGATCAAGCGGCGCAACTGTTACTTCTGCAAGGAGAAGGTCGCGGAGCTCGACTACAAGAACGTCAACCAGCTCCGCCGGTACATCTCCGAGAAGGGCAAGATCCGCAGCCGCCGCATCACAGGCGCGTGCCGCCGGCACCAGGTGCAGATCGCGCAGGCGGTGAAGCGTGCGCGCGAGATGGCGCTGCTGCCGTACGTCGCCGAGGGCCAGGAGGAGCGGGAGCGCGGCGGCCGCCGCGATCGCGGCGACAGGGACAGGGACCGCTGATGGACGTCATCTTGCTCGAAGACGTCGACAAGGTCGGCCTGCGCGGCGACGTCGTCTCCGTCGCACGCGGCTACGCACGCAACTTCCTGTTCCCGCGCCGCCTCGCCCAGGAGGCGAGCGACGCGCGCGTCGCCGAGCTGCGCAAGCGCGAGGGGCAGCGCGCGCGGCACGAGGCGTCGAATGCGGACCAGGCCGAGGCGATTGCGAAGACGCTGCGCGAGACCGTCCTTCGCTTCGAGGTGAAGGCCGGGCCGACCGGCGCGCTCTTCGGCTCGGTGACGCCGACGAACATCGCGGACGAGATCTGGCGCACACGCAAGGTCCGCGTCGACCGGCGCAAGATCGATCTCGACAACATCAAGCGCATCGGCCGATACGAGGTGCCGATCGACGTCTTCCAGGACGTGCGTGTCGAGGTGAAGACCCTCGTCGTCCCGGAGGGGGGCGAGCTGCCGTCCGACGAGGAGCTCGAGGCGATGGCGGCGGTCGAGGCTGCCGAGTTGGCCGCGCAGAAGGCGGCGGCCGAGCCGGCCGCGCCCGACGACGCGTTCGAGCCCGGCCCGGCCGAGATCGCGATCGAGTCGGAATCGGACGACTTCGACGCCGCCGTCGAAGTCGCCGCCGAAGAGCAAGAGCTCTAGCTCTCTCCACACCCGTTGTGGAGCTCGGGGAATCTCTCGAGAAGTTCCCGCAAGCAGCGGTGAATCCATCCACACCCGCACCGTCCGACGCCGGTGCGAGGATGCACGATTCCCCTGCAAATGGCGCGGAAAGACATGTTCACAACGGACTCCCCCACACCTGGCGACAGGGCCGTAACCCTGCTGGAATCAGGACGCATGGCTCAGTTGGCCCCGGTCGCGTCTGCGGCCCCCGTTCCCCCGCAAAACCTGGAAGCCGAGGAGAGTGTCCTCGGCGCGATGATGATCTCCCCCGGCGCGATCGGGGCCGTCAGCGAGATCGTCGACGCGAGCGACTTCTACCGCGAGTCGCACGCGAAGATCTACCGCGCCGCGCTCGGCCTGTACGCGAAGGGCGAGCCGGTCGACGCGATCACGCTCACCGACGAGCTCGAGGAGCGCGGCGAGCTGGAAGCGGTCGGCGGCCGCGTCCGCCTGCACGAGCTCGCCGCGCTCGTCCCCGCGACGGCGAACGCCGCGCATTACGCGCGCATCGTCCACGAGACGGCGACGCTCCGCGGGCTCATCCGCGCCGGCGGCGAGATCGCGCGCCTCGGCTGGGAGCGCCCCGGCGAGACCGCCGACCTCGTCGACCAGGCGGAGCAGGTCCTCTACGACCTCTCGCAGCAGCGCGTCACCGGCGAGTGGTCGGAGATCGAGTCGCTGCTGAAGGAGAGCTTCGAGCGGATCACGCTGCTCTACGAGTCCGGCGTTGACCTGACGGGCACGCCGTCCGGCTTCCGCGACCTCGACCGCCTCACGTCCGGGTTCCAGCCCGGCAACCTCATCATCGTCGCGGCGCGCCCGTCGATGGGGAAGTCGGCGCTCGCGCTCTGCATCGCCGCGAACATGGGCGTGCGCCACAACATCCCGGTCGGCCTGTTCACGCTCGAGATGTCGAAGTCCGAGGTGACGCAGCGCCTCATGTGCAGCGAGGCGAAAGTCGAGTCGCAGCGGCTCCGCAACGGCAAGCTCGCGCAGGACGACTGGCCGCGGCTCACGGCCGCATGCGACAAGCTCGCGAAGGCGCCGATCTACGTCGACGACACCGGCCTCCTGAACATGATGGAAGTGCGGTCTAAGGCGCGGCGGCTGAAGGCGCGCCATCCGAACCTCGGCCTGATCGTCGTCGACTACCTGCAGCTGCTCACTCCGTCGCACCGGCGTGAGAGCGACGGCCGCGTGCAGGAGGTGTCGGAGATGTCGCGAAGCCTGAAGATCTTGGCCCGCGATCTCGACGTCCCGATCCTCGCGCTGTCGCAGCTGTCGCGCGCGGTCGAGCAGCGCACCGACAAACGCCCGATCCTCTCCGACCTCCGCGAGAGCGGCTCGATCGAGCAGGACGCCGACCTCGTCGCCTTCGTCTACCGCGACGAGTACTACAACGAGGAGTCCGACCAGCAGGGGCTTGCGGAGGTGATCCTCGCGAAGCACCGCAACGGCCCGACCGACTCGGTCAAGCTCTCGTTCCTCAAGCGATACGCGAAGTTCTCGGACCTGGCGGCAGCATGAGCGCCGAGCCGTCGCAGGTGCTGGGCATCTCGCGCGCGGCGACCACCTTCACCGCCGTCTGCGAGGTCTGCCTCGGCATCGACACCGCCGTCGGGCTGACCGCGTCGACGTTCGCGGGCCGGCTCGACCTCGACCTCGACGAGGGCGTCTTCCTCTGCCGCCGCGGCCACCAGGTCAGCGTCGTCCGGCTCGAGCTCCCCGCCGAGCCGGCAAAGACCAGCACCGCCGCGGCCTGACCAAACCGATCCGCCCCCGCCTGCGTATGGAGGGCATGCGCGAGCTCTTCGATGTTTCCGGCCACGCCGGAAGCAGCTGGGGCTGACCCATCGCGGGGGCGCGCCCCAAGGAGCCGGGAGGCCCCGACCAGGGCGTCCCGGCTCTCTTTCTCCTCGGCTTCGCCATCGCGTCGATCGGCGGCCCGCTCGCGCTCCTCTCCTTCTTGCCCGGGACCGCGGGCGACGGGACGCATTCGGCGGGGCTCGTCGTCGTCCTCGCGCTCGTCGTCTTCGCCGCGCCGCTCGCGATCTGGCTCGCGTTCTCGAAGAGGATCGCCTCCGCCGGCGGGCTGAGCGCATTCGTCGAGGCGGCTGCGGGACGGCCGGCCGCCGTCGTGCAGGCCTGGATCTGGGCGCTCGCGTACTTCCTCTACCTCCCGTACACGATCACGTTCGTCGTCTACGAGCTGCTGCCGCCCGTGTTCCCGGGCATCAATCCGTACCGCGCCGCGCTCGAGCTCGTGATCCCGGCCGCGATCGTCGCGTTCGTGTTCCTGCCGGTCCGCACGGTGCTCGTCTCTCTCGGCGTGCTCGGGGTCGCGCAGGTGATCGCACTCGTCGTCCTCGCCGGCTTCGAGTACCGCCACGCCGGCGCTCGATTCGCGTCCCATCCGAGCCTCGACGACACCGGCCGCGCGACCGGCGGCGCGGCGCTCCTCTTCGTGTGCGCGAGCCTCCCGCTCTACTTCGGCGCGGAAGTCCGCGGCGGCGGGCGGACGATGCGCTGGGTGCTCGCCGCTGCCGTCGCCATCGTCGGCGCGGCGTTCCTCGTGTCCGCGATCCCGCTGAGCGGTGTGCCGGAATCGCTCCTCGACAACGCGTTCCCGGGGGGAGCGATCGCGCGCGCCTATTCCGGACGCAGCCTCGAGATCGTCGTCGGCCTGCTCACAGCCGGCGGCACGCTCGCGCTCGTCGTCGCCGAGTACCTCGCGCTCGCGCGCCTCCTCCGCTGGCTCAACGGCATCCCGCTGCGCACGTCGTACGCGTGGATCGCAGTCCCGTTCCTCGGGCTCGACGCGATCTCGCTCATCTCTCCGGACCGCTTCTACGACGACCTGCTGAAGCCGTCCCTCGGCGCGCTCTTCGTCTCGCAGCTCGTCGTCTTCCTCGTTTTCCCTCGCTTCCGCCGCAGCGTCCCGGCCCTCCTGGCCGCCGCGGTCGCGTCCGGCCTGGCGGTTTGGGGCTTCTACACACTTATCGCGGGGTCAGCCTCCACGTAGGGCACACTTCCGGTCGTGCCCGCGACCGTCGTCGTCGGAGCGCAGTGGGGCGACGAAGGCAAGGGAAAGATCGTCGACCTGCTCGCCCAGCAGTCGGATCTCGTCTGCCGCTACCAAGGCGGCCCGAACACGGGGCACACGATCGTCGTGGGCGACGAGACGTTCAAGATCCGCCAGATCCCGACGGGGATCATCAACCGCAAGCCGTGCGTCGTCGGCAACGGCTGCGTCATCGATCCCGAGGTGCTGATCGGCGAGCTCGACCGCTTCACCGAGCTCGGCTACCCGGTCGACGAGGTGTACGTCTCCGGGAACGCGCACCTGATCATGCCTTGGCACGTCGCGATCGACCAGGCGAGCGAGCGGCGGCTCGGAAAGCTCCAGATCGGGACGACGAAGCGCGGCGTCGGGCCTGCGTACGCGGACAAGGCGTCGCGGATCGGCATCCGCGTGCAGGACGTGCTCGACCCGAAGATCCTGCGGCAGAAGATCGAGGTCGCGCTCGCCGAGAAGAACCTCTGGCTCGAGCGCATCTACGACGTCGAGCCGTTCGACCTCGAAGAGGTCGCCAGCACGTACGAGGAGTACGCACATCGTTTGCGTCCGCACATCGCCGACACGTCGCTCATCGTCGACGAGGCGCTGCGCGCGGGGAAGGACGTGCTGTTCGAAGGAGCGCAGGCGACCCTGCTCGACCTCGACCACGGCACGTATCCGTTCGTCACGTCGTCGAACCCGACGGCGGCCGGCGCCGCGATCGGCACCGGCATCGGGCCGACGCGCATCGACACCGTCATCGGCGTCGCGAAGGCGTACGTCACACGCGTCGGCGAAGGGCCGTTCCCATCCGAGATCGAAGGGCCGGAGCAGGACCGCGTGCGCGAGCTCGGCGGCGAGTACGGCACCGTCACCGGCCGCGGACGCCGCTGCGGCTGGCTCGACCTCGTCGCGCTCCGGTACGCGGTGCGCGTCAACGGGCTCGACCGTCTCGCTTTGACGAAGCTCGACGTCCTCTCGCACTTCGCCGCGATCCCCGTGTGCGTGCGCTACCGCCTCCCGGACGGGAGCGAGACGGAGCACTTCCCGGCGCACCAGAGCGACTTCCACGCCGCGCGCCCGGTGTACGAGACGCTCCCCGGCTGGAGCGAGGACCTCGAGGGATGCTCGTCCGTCGACGAGCTGCCCGACGCAGCGCGCGCCTACGTCGACTTCGTCGAGCGCGAGCTCGACGTCGCCGTCACGCTCGTCGGCACCGGCGCCGAGCGCGAGAGCGTCCTCACGCGCGCGTGACCTTCGCCGCCCAGGCGCGGCCGGTGAGCGTGAAGGGGCCTTCCGGCTCGTCCAGCTGCCGGAAGAGCTCCGACCGCGCCGCCTCGCGCTGTTCCCCCTCGAGCGAAGCCGCCCAGACGCCTGCCGGCCCTACACCGCCGAGCAGCGCCGTCCAGAAGTCCTCGAAGTCCGCGTAGTCGGCGTCGACCTCGAGCAGCTCGACCGTGGCGCCGGGCACGAGCTCTTCGATCGACTCCTGCGTCCGGTACGGCCCGATTCCTTCGCCGGGATCCCCGAGCGCGTTGCGCGTGCGATTGATCGCGGCGAGCATCTCCATGCTGTCGCGGTCCCACATGCACACCGCGATCGTGCCGGCGACGCGCTGCATCTCGCGGACACCGCCGCGGGCGTCACTCATGAACGCGATCACGAGCTGGGCGAGTGCGAGATCGAACGTGTCGTCCGGCCA
>JBOGZQ010000061.1:0-7652 GCA_050697375.1 Gaiellaceae bacterium
CCCGCCACCCGCGCCGTCCCGTCCGTCGGAGGCAGCAGCGTCGTGAGCATGAGCACGGTCGTCGACTTGCCTGCGCCGTTCGGGCCGAGGAAGCCGTAGATCTCGCCCGCGTCGACGTGCAGGTCGATTCCGTCGACCGCGCGCGGCCCCTTCTTGAACTCGCGGACGAGCTTCTCCGCCTCGATCGTGTTCGCGTGATCCACGGGCTCACCCTAGCTTCGGGTCCGGCGCGCGAGCAGGATCGCACCGATCGTGACGGCGACGAACGCGAGCACGCGCAGGGCGCCGAGCGCGCCGGTCGGTACGGGCTCGCCGAGGACGACGGTTCCCGCTGCGATCGGCAGCGCGTTCGTGAGCAGCGTCGCGAGGCCGGCGACGGTGAGCGCGCCGCCATGCTGATAGCCGAGCTGGAGGAGCGCCGTGCCGAGCCCGTAGCCGAGGACGACGGTGAGGCCGAACGTCGCGCGGCCGCCTCCCTGCGTCGCCACCTTGACCGAGATGTCGCCGATCGAGAAGAAGAGGCCGCCGGCGATGCCCTCGGTGACGGCGACCGCGCCCATCCGGCGGCCGATGGCGAC
The DNA here is from genome assembly GCA_050697375.1 of Gaiellaceae bacterium. Classification (GTDB taxonomy): domain Bacteria; phylum Actinomycetota; class Thermoleophilia; order Gaiellales; family Gaiellaceae; genus Palsa-739. The sequence continues at coordinate 579 of JBOGZQ010000061.1, forward strand.
CGCGCCGAACGCGGCCGCCGCTGTGGCGGCGAGCCAGAGCTCGATGGAGAGAACTCTGCCGCCGCTGCCCTCGCCGCTGCCGCCGGCGAGCGACACTGCGAGCGCGACGAGGCCGACGATCGACACGAGCACGCCGACGACCTCGTGGCGCGGCAGCGCGCGTCCGCTCACTCGTGCCGAGACGAATGCGAGGACGCCGATCCCACCGGCTGCGAGGCTCTGCACGAGCGTGAGCGGCGCGAGCGCGAGCGCGACGACGTAGAGCGCGAACCCGGTGCTCTCGAGTGCGAAGCCGCCGAGCCAGCTGCGATCGTTCAGCAGATGCCTCGCCGACCGGAGCGGGTGCGCCGCCGACAGCTCCGGTAGCCCCGCGACCGCGTCGTGCTCACGGAGGTAGGCGACGTTCGTCAGCGCCGTCGCTCCGAGAGCGAGCGCGACGGCGATCCCCGTCTGCGTGCTCATGCCTCGGAACGCACGTAGGCGATGCAGCCGGCGACGGCTCCGGCCGCTCCCGCGGCGATCGCGACCGTCGCAAAGAGCCGTGCTGCCGTACCCGGGAGCGCCGAGAGGACGAGCGCGTGGACGAACATCTCGCCCTTGCTCAAGCCGACCGCGAGGCCGACGAGGCTCAGCCACAGCGCGCTCGGCAGTCGCGCGGCCGGCGGCCCCCACCGGAGGACGCCGATCCCGGCCGCCACGAAGAAGAGCTCGTCGACGCCGGCGATCCACGTCCCCGGATCGGCGTACGCGCTCAGCATGAACGCGACGGCGACGACGACCGCCGCCGTCGCGGAGACGGAGCCGAGGATGGCCGGCGTGGCGCGGAGGGCCGCCGCGGCGATGGCGGCGAGGAGGACGATCCAGGGCCACGACGGGGGGCGGGGGAGAGTCGTCGTGACGCCCATGACCACCTCGCGCCGGCCGTCGACGAGGATCGGCACCCGCCAGTGCGAGCTGCTCGTCCGCACGTCGTGCCACACGGCCGACCGGCCGTGCGTGACGAGCTTGGTGGCGGCGGCGGTCGCAGAGTGCGTGCTCACCGCGTCGCCGTCCGCCGGGACGCGCAGGAACGGCTCGCCGAGGTAGCCGTAGACGACGACGCTGTGGCCGCGCTCGACGCTCAGGTGCAACGCGAGATCGCTCTCGTAGACGCCGAGCGTGAACGGTCCGGCAGGCTCCGAGGTGACGCGCGCGCGGTGCGAGACGGCGACCGTCCCCGTCCGGAGATGCGCGCCGGCAGCGGGCGGCACGGCGAGTGCGACGGCGACGACTGCCAGGATGCTGAGCTTGAGCACGGCGGGAGGACGCTACCCTTCCAGTCCGTGAAGCGGTACTCCGTCACGACCTTCGGCTGCCAGATGAACGCGCACGACTCGGAGCGCATCAAGGGCATGCTCGAGGAGCTCGGCCTCGGAGAGGCGGCGACGCCGGCGGAGGCGGACGTCGTGGTCTTCAACACCTGCACGATCCGCGAGAAGCCGGACACGAAGCTCGCCGCGTACCTCGGCGAAGCCGGCGCGCGCAAGCGCGAGCGCCCCGACACTGTCATCGCGGTCGGCGGTTGTTACGCGGAGGCGCAGCGCGACCGCATCTTCTCCCTCTATCCGCAGGTCGACGTCGCGTTCGGTCCCGGCACGATCGCGCACCTGGGCGAGTGGCTCGGCGCCGGCGGTCTCGGCGTCGCCCGCGGAGCGTGGGGGACGGCAGACGAGCGTGCGTTCGCGGCGACGCTGCCGATGCACCGGGAGCGGCGCTTCCAGGCATGGGTGCAGGTCTCGATGGGCTGCAACTCGGTTTGCTCGTATTGCATCGTCCCCGCCGTGCGCGGGCGCGAGGTCTCGCGCCGTCCGGGCGAGATCCTCGCGGAGATCGAGTCGCTCGCTGCCGCGGGCGTGCGCGAAGTGACGCTGCTCGGGCAGAACGTCAACTCGTACGGCCGCGATCTCGGGACGGAGTTCGCGCAGCTGCTGCGCGCCGTCGACGCGATCGACGGAGTCGAGCGCATCCGCTTCACGAGCCCGCACCCGAAGGACTTCCGCCGGCCGGTGATCGAGGCGATGGCGGAATGCGCCGCCGTCTGCGAGCACGCGCACCTGCCGCTGCAGTCGGGTTCGACGCGCGTGCTGAAGGAGATGCGGCGGACGTACTCGCGCGACCGCTACCTGCGGCTCGTCGACGAGATGCGCGCCACCATCCCCGGTCTCGCGCTCACGACCGACCTCATCGTCGGCCTCCCCGGTGAGACGGAGGACGACTTCCGCGACACGCTTACGGCCGTCGAAGAGGTCGGCTTCGACAGCGCGTTCACGTTCGTGTACTCGCCGCGCGCGGGCACGGAGGCTGCGGCACGCGCCGACCAGATACCGGACGACGTCAAGCGCGACCGAATCGAGCGGCTCGTCGACGTCGTGCAGCGCGTCGCCGCCGAGCGCAACGCAGGCCGGGTGGGGAGCGTCGAACAGGTGCTCGTCGAGGGGACGAGCCGCACCGACGCGAGCCTGCTCAGCGGGCGGACGCGCCGCAACACCATGGTCAACTTCAGCGGCGATGCGCAACCCGGCGACATCGTCGAAGTGCGGATCGAGCGTGCGACGTCGACGTCGCTCGCCGGCGCGCAGGCTGCGATCGTCGCCGTCTAAGGCGCTCGCTTGCGACGCCGACCATAAGAGGCCCCGCCGGCTTGGCCGGCGTGGCCGCTCAAGCCGTCTGGGCGCGCAGGCTGCGCATCCCGACGACCGCGGGGACGACGGGCAGCCAGAAGTTGAAGACCCGGTACGTGAAGACGGCGAGCACGGCGGCTGCGAGCGGCACGCCCGTCCAGTACAGCGCGAAGGGCAGCAGCGCCTCGACCGCACCGGCGCCGCCGAGCGGCAGCGTCCGCCGCGTGAGCGCGTAGCCGGTGGCGTAGCCGATGAGGAGCAGCTCGACGTTCGGCGCGCCGTGCGCGAACGCGTGCAGGCACGCCCAGAGGCAGACGATCTCCCCGAACCAGTACACCGTCGCACCGAGCGGGCCGGCGAGGTGGCGCCGCGCGAAGAGGCACTTGAGGACGTAGATCGACTCGAGTGCCTGTGCGAGCGCATCCTTGAGCCAGCCCTTGCCCTGGAAGCGCTGCCGATGTCCCATCGCCCAGAGCGCGGCGACGAAGCCGAGCGGGACTGCGACCGCCCAGGGGAGGGTCAATCCCATGGTCGGCGTGTGCGCGCCGGCGGCGAGGAGCTGAATCGACGCGATGCAGGCTGCGGGCGCGAGGGTTGCGTACTCGAGCGCCCCGAGGCCGAGGACGCGGACGCGCGCCTCGCGGTCGGAGATGCCGGTCTGCTTGAACGCGTGCAGGTCGAGTGCGAAGCCGCCGCCGGTGACGAACGGGCCGAAGCCGGCGGCGACCGCCGCAGCCGCGTGTCCGTGGCCCATCTTCGGGCCTTCGTCGACGCGCGAGACCTCGCGGTAGCCGATGACGTACCCGAGATACGCGACGATCTCGGCGCCGAAGGCGACGAGGAACCAGATCGGGTTGACGTGCTGGAGCCGGTCCCAGACGGGCTCGAAGCCTGCGACCTCGCTGAGCGCGAAGAGCGTAACGAGGGCGAGGGCCGAGGCCGCGACGAGGAACACCGTGGACTCCGTCCGCGTGCGGTTGATTTCGCTTCTCGGCTCGATGTTCACGTAACGCAGGGGAGAATCATCCGGTGACGGTTATCGGCATCTTCGGACCGACCGCAAGCGGCAAATCGAGGGTTGCTTCGGCGGTGGCTGAACGGATTCCTGCGGAGCTCGTGTCCGCCGACGCGCTCCAGGTCTACCGCGGGCTGCCGATCCTGACGAACCAGCCTAGCGAGCCGACCCGGATGGTAGGGATCTGGCCGCTCGACCGCGATGCCTCGGTCGGCGAGTACGCGCCGCTGGCCCACGCCGCCGTGGACGAGGTCCTCGCGGAAGGACGAACACCGATCGTCGTCGGCGGGACTGGGCTCTACCTCCGGGCCGCACTCGCCGAGCTGTCCCTGCCTCCAGCGCCCCTCGACGGCGCCCGAGAGCGGTGGGAGCGGTTCTACGACGAGCAAGACGCCGAGGAGGCCCACCGGCACCTGGCCCGCCTCGACCCCACGGCCGCCGCCGCCGTCCACGCGAACGACCGGCGGCGGGTCGTCCGGGCGCTCGAGCTCGCCGAAATCGGGGCGTCGCTCGCACCGGCGGAGGTTCGCCTCTGGTCGGGGAAGACCCGGCATCCGACCGTCGTTGTCGGGCTCGACGTCCCCAAGGCCGTGCTCGAGCGCCGGATCGAGGAGCGGACGCGCGCGATGTTCGACGCCGGCGTCGAAGAGGAGGTGCACCGTGCGCTCGCGGGGCCCATTTCGCTGACGGCGCGGCAGGCGCTCGGGCTCGAGGAGATCGCGACGCTCCCGCGCGAGGAGGCGATCGCGGCGCTCGTCGTGCGGACGCGCCGGTACGCGGCGTATCAGCGCAAATGGATGCGGCGCATTCCCGGCATCGCTATGGTCGCCGCGGATCGCCCCCCGGGCGAGATCGCCGATGACGTCGTCGCTTTGGCACGCACACGGGAATGAGTACCTCGTCGCCGAGGGCGCGTACGAGATGGCCGGCGACGGCGCGATCGAGGTCCTCTCCGTTGACGGCGACTCCATGGAGATAGCGATCGTCAATCCGGACGGATCTCACGCGGAGATGTCGGGTAACGGGACGCGCATCGCCGGCGCGTGGTTGATGGAGCGCACCGGCGGAGACGTCGCGCACGTCCACGTCGGCCCTCGAGTCGTCGAGGTGCGTCGCGCGGGCGACGAGTACGAGTCGGAGCTCGGCGAGGCGAAGGTGGTCGCGCGCGAGCGGATCGCCGGCCTCGACGTCGCCGTCGTCGACGTCGGGAATCCGCACGCGGTCGTCGCCGGCGACCCGGACGACATCCTGCTGATCGGCCCGATGCTCGAGACGCATCCGCGCTTCCCGGATCGGACGAACGTGCAGGTCGCCCGCGTCGATGCGCCGGGCGAGGTGACGGCGCGCGTGTGGGAGCGCGGCGTGGGGGAGACGACCGCGTCCGGCTCGAGCGCAGTCGCGGTCGCAGCGGCGACACACGACGAGGGCGTCGTCGTCGTTCACTTTCCGGGCGGCGACCTGCGCGTCCGCCTGGAGGGCGGGCGCGCGACGCTCACCGGTCCCGCAACCCGCGTCGACTGACCGGCGCGCCGAGCGCGATCCACGCCAGCACGGCGACGGGAATCGCGAGCACGACGAGCATGACGCCGAAGATGTGGTGCCGGAAGCCGAATCCCACGCCTGCGAGCACGAACGTGGCGACGGCCAGGACGCCTGCCAGCGGTCGCTTACCCAATTTCGTACTCGCGCAGGACGTCGTTCAGGGACGTCTTCATGTCCGTCTGCTCGCTGCGCTTGCCGATGATGAGCGCGCAGCCGATCTGGTACGTGCCGGCCGGAAAGTCCTTCGGCCGCGTGCCGGGCACGACGACCGAGTACGGCGGCACGTACCCGCGGTGCTCGACCGGTTCCGGGCCGGTGACGTCGATCACCGGCACCGAGCCGGTGAGCGAGACGTTCGGCGCGAGGACGGCGCGCTCGCCGATGAGCACGCCCTCCGTGAGGATGCAGCGAGAGCCGATGAACGCGCCGTCCTCGACGATCACCGGCCGCGCCTGCACGGGCTCGAGGACGCCGCCGACGCCGACGCCGCCTGCGAGATGGACGTCGGCGCCGATCTGCGCGCACGAGCCGACCGTCGCCCAGGTGTCGATCATCGTGTTCGGCCCGACCCAGGCGCCGATGTTGACGTAGCTCGGCATCATCACGACGCCCGGCGAGAGATACGACCCGTAGCGCGCGGTCGCGGGCGGCACGACGCGCACCCCGCCGTCGCCGTAGTTGCGCTTCAGCGGGATCTTGTCCATGTACTCGTATGGGCCGACTTCGATCGGCTCGACCTTGCGCAGGCGGAAGTAGTCGAGGATCGCGGCCTTCGCATCCTCGTTCACACGCCAGTCGCCGTCGATCTTCTCGGCGACGCGCACGTCGCCCCGATCGAGGGCGGCGATGGTCTCCTCCGTGCTCAAAGCAGCTCCGCCGCCCGCTTGCATTCCTCCAGCGTAGGCACGAGCGCGAAGCGGACGTAGCCGGCGCCACTCGGGCCGAAGAACTCGCCGGGCGAGACGAGGATGCCGCGCTCGAGCAGGGCGTCCGCGTCGGGGCCGACGACCCAGAGGTACATCGTCGCCTCGCTCGCGACGATCTCCCAGCCTTTCGCCTCGATGGCGGAGATCATCACGTCGCGCTTTGCCCGATACCGCGCCCGCGTCTCCTCGACGTGGCGCTCGTCATTCCATGCGACGACGGACGCGCGCTGGACGAACTCCTGCGGCGCAGTCCCGACCGTCGGGCGGTAGGCCTTCAACGCGGCGATGACGTCGGGCGGCGCAGCGACGAAACCGGAGCGGTAGCCCGTCATCGACGAACGCTTGCTCAGCGTCTGGAACACGATCGTCCTCGACCGGTCGGCGACCTGGAGCGCGGACGGCGGCGGCTCGTCGAACCACAGCTCCGTGTACGCCTCGTCCGATGCGACGTAGAAGTCGCGCTCCGCGGCCACCTCGGCGAGGCGCTCGTAGAACTCGAGCGGCGCGACCGCGCCCGTCGGGTTGTGCGGATAGTCGACCCACAGGAGCGCGGTGTCGTCCGGGATCGCGACCAGATCGGGAAGGAAGCCGTTCTCGCGCAGCAGCGGCAGGGTCTGCACGTCGGCGCCCGCAAAGAGGGCGCCCCGCTCGTACACCGGATAGGCCGGCTCGCCGTAGACGACCGTCCTCCCCGCGGTGTCGAGCACCTGCGCGAGCGAGAAGATCGCCTCCTTCGAGCCGTACGTCGGGACGATCTCCGTGTCGGGATCGATTTCGACGCCGAATCGGCGGCAGCACCAGCCCGCGGCCGCCTCGCGCAGCTCCGGCAGCCCCTGCGCGAGCGGGTACGGCGACCGCTCCGGCAGCGCATCGACGAGCGCCTGCCGGATCATCGGATCGGTCGGCTCGTTCGGGTCGCCCTTGCCGAAGT
>JBOGZQ010000062.1:0-27635 GCA_050697375.1 Gaiellaceae bacterium
TTCGTCGCGCGCGCATTGCCCGCGGCGACGAACGAGACGACGACGGCTGCGGCGAGAACGGTGAACCTCACGGGACTCTCCGGAAGCGGAGCAGCGAAAACACGCCGCCCACGAGGACGAGCACGAGCGCGCCGATCGCGAACAGATCGGTGATCTCGCGGTTCTCCGTGCGGTGGCCGATGCGCGTCGCGAGGTGCTTGTACACCGCGTCGAGCGCCGACGCCGAGCGCGCACGGAAGAACTCGCCGCCCGTTCCCTTCGCGATCAGCTCGAGCGTGCCCGGGCTCGGCGGCACGCGGATCTGCGCGGTGTACCCGCCGGTGAGCGGGCGCGTGACGACACCGTGATTCGTACCGATGAGCACCGTGGAGACCGGCACGTGCAGCTCACGCGCCTGCTTCACCGCGGCGGCCGCCGTCGTGCGGCCGCCGTCGGGCGCGCCGTCGGAGATGAGCAGCACGGACTCGGGCGGCACGACGCCGTCGACCGACTTCTGGCGCTGACCGAGCCTCGCGGAGAGCGCGACCGCATCGCCGATCGCGGTGCCGTCGCCGGGCGAGAGATCCGCGAGCGCCTGCTCGACGAGCAGCCGGTCGCGCGTCGGCGGCACGGCGACGTACGCGCGGCTCGCGAACCCAACGACAGCGACGGAATAGGTGTCGGGCACGTGCTGAAGGAATCCCGCTGCCGCGCGCTTTGCCGCGATCATCCGCGTCGGCGCGACGTCGCGTGCCTGCATCGACCGGGAGAGATCGAGCGCGAGGACGACCGTCGCCTCGTGGCGCGGAACGGTGACGTTCGCATGCGGCCGTGCAAAGCCGACGACGAGGGCGGCGAGCGCCGCGAGGAAGAGCACCGGCGGAACAAGGCGTAGCCGGCCGGGCGCGCGGTCGACGAGGTTCGGCAGAAGGCTCAGATTCGTGAACGCGCGCGCGCCTGCGCGCCGGCGGCGGTCGTAGAGGAACCAGAGCCACGCCAGCAGCGGCACCGCTGCGAGGGCCGCGAGCGCGATCGGGTGCTGGAAGCTCACCGGCGACCGCCGAGGAACGCCGCGAACGGACGCAACCAGTCGCCGCTCGTCGAGAGCACGACGTGCGGGACGCCGAGCGCCGACAGCATGCGTGCGACTCCGGTGCGCTCCTCCGCCGCCGCGACCTTGAAGCGCTCGCGGAGCGACTCGCTGCGCGTGTCGACGCGAACCTGCCGCCCGGTCTCGGGATCGACGAGCCAGATCTCGCCGACGTCGGGAAGCTCCTGCTCGCGTGGATCGCGCACCTCGATCGCGAGGACGTCGTGACGGTCGAGCACGCGCAGCAGCGGCGTGCGCCAGTCGAGCGGGCCGCGGAAGTCGGAAACGACCGCGACGATGCCGCGCTGCCGAGCGACGGCGCCGACGCGCGTCAGCGCGCCGCCGAGCGACGTGGCGCCGACCGGCTGCACCTCCGGCTCGCGTCCCAGCGCTCCGAGGAGGCCGAGCAGTCCGTGGCGTCCCTGCGTCGGCGGGATCGTCGTCGGATCCGCATCGCCGAACGTGACGATGCCGAGACGGTTGCCGCGCCGCGTCGCGATGTGCCCGAGACCGAGTGCAACGCCGGCCGCGACGTCCGCCTTGCGCCGGTCGCCGGTGCCGAACTCCATCGATGGCGACGTGTCGAGCACGAGCCACGTGACGAGCACGCGCTCGGCGAGCTGCACGCGGACGTGCGGCTCGCCCGTCCGCGCGGTGACGTTCCACTCGATCTGGCGCACGTCGTCGCCGGGAACGTAGGGACGCACTTGCGCGAGCTCGGTGCCGGAGCCGTGACGCGCCGAACGGAAGTCGCCCGCGAGCGTGCTCTCGAGCCGGCGTGCGACGTCGAGCTGGAGCGCGCGCAGGAGCTCCGGCGGCAACGGGCCCGGCCCCGGCCGCTCGGGCGTCCCCTCCCCGAGCAGCGGACGATCCGTCATGCCGCGGGCGGCCGCGAGAGCTCGACTTCGGGTACGGGCACCTCGGCGAGCACGCCGTCGAGGATCGAGTCGGGCGTCACGCCCTCGGCGAAGGCCTGGTAGCTGAGCACGAGCCGGTGCCTGAACGCGTCCTTCGCGAGCGTCTTCACGTCCTCGACGGTCGCGTAGTCGCGGCCACGGATGAGCGCGAGGGCCCGCGACGCCTGCGTGACGCTGATCGGCCCGCGCGGGCTCGCGCCGTACGAGACGTACTCGCTCGGCCGCCGTGTCGCCGCCGCGAGCGCCACCGCGTAGCTGACGAGCGTGGGATCGACGTACACGTCGAAGACCGAGCGCTGAAGCGCGCGGAGATCGTCGAGGCTCAGCATCTCGCGCAGCTGCGGCGGCGCAGACAGCTGGCGCTGCACGACGGTGAGCTCCTCGTCGTGCTCGGGGTAGTCGATGAGGATCTTCAGCATGAACCGGTCGATCTGTGCTTCCGGCAGCGGATAGGTCCCCTCCGATTCGATCGGGTTCTGGGTCGCGAGCACGAGGAACGGGTCCGGCACGGGATACGACGTGTGCGCAATCGTCACCTGGCGCTCCTGCATCACTTCCAGGAGAGCGCTCTGCACCTTCGCCGGCGCGCGGTTGATCTCGTCCGCGAGGAGGAAATTGCAGAAGACCGGGCCGAGCTCGGTGTCGAAGCTCCCCTTGTCCGGCCGGTAGACGCGCGTGCCGACGAGATCGGCCGGGACGAGGTCGGGCGTAAACTGGATGCGCGCGAACGAGCCGCCGAGCACCGCGGCGGTGGTCTTGATCGTCAGGGTCTTCGCGAGGCCGGGAACTCCCTCGATGAGCAGATGCCCCTGTGCGAGCAGGCACACGAGCACGCGCTCGAGCATCGCGTCCTGCCCTGCAATCACCCTGCGAATCTCGAAGAGTGCCTGCTCCAACCGGTCCTCTGCCACGGTTCCTCCTACTCTCGCTGAGATTCAGATTCTCCCAGGAGAGAGTGCCTGCAACGTAAGAATCAGCTGGAAGTGCTGCGCACTTCCAGCTGAATGAGGGTCCCGCTTCGCGGGAGCGGGCCGAGCGCGGCTCCGGCCCGATTTCAGCGTCTTGCTGAAGGGTTGAAACCGCTTTCCCAGCTCATCCATCAAAGGACGAAGCGAACGCGAAGCGTTCGCGCAGACCGAACCAGCGGGCGGGCATGCCGCAGGCACGCCCGCCCGCGCAAAACCAAACCCTCCACCCACAGCGAAAGAGGAGGCGGGCTCAGCCCGCCTCCGCTCCCGCGAAGCGGGACCCTCTAAAGCCGGAAACGCGCAGCGTTCCGGCTTACGAGTCGGCGGGCTCGACGGTGACACCGCCGTCCTCCGCGCGAACCGTCCAGCGCTGGTCGAATGCGCGCACGCCGTCGAGTACGAGCCCGTCCGCCCACTCCGGCAGCTCGGTCGCGTCGGAGCGCAGCGCACCCGCCACGCGGTCGGGCACGAGACCGAGCACGATCTGGAGCAGGAGAACGGGCGTCGCCGCCGCCCACGCCTGCGGTGACGACGCCGTCGGGTAGACCACCGGGAACCGGGTGCGGTGACGCGGGAAGCCGGCGAAGACCTCCGGCAGCCGGTAGTCGAAGTGCGCGGCCGCCTCGATCATCGTGTGGAGGATGCGCGCGGCGTCGTGAGGCCTGCCGCTGCGCGCGAGCCCCCATGCGACGAGCGAATTGTCGTGCGGCCAGACGGTGCCGTTGTGGTAGACGAGCGGGTTGTACGCGCCTTCACCCGCGGCCATCGTGCGAACGCCCCAGCCCGACCACAACTGTTCGCCGACGAGCGCGTCCGCGACCGCGTCGCGCCGCTCCGGCGGGACGATGCCGCTCCACAGCAGGTGCCCGATGTTCGAGGCGAGCGAGTCGATCTGCCGCTTCTCGCGATCGAGCCCGAGCGCGTAGAAACCGCGGTCGGCGACCCAGAACGCCTCGTCGAAGCGGCGCTGCAGCTCCGCGGCCTCGCGCTCGAGCCGATCGGCGGTCTCGGAATCGCGCCACACCTCGCGCGCAAGCTCGGCGGTGCGGAGCTTCGCGTCGTAGACGTAGCCCTGCACCTCCGCGGCCGCGATGGGCGCGAGCGCGAGCGTCCCGTCGTGGAACGCCATCGAGTCCTCCGAGTCCTTCCACGTCTGGTTGCGGATGCCGTACGACGCGCGGCGCTCGTACTCGACGAAGCCGTCGGCGTCGGCGTCGGCCGGCCCCTCGATCCACGCGAGCGCGCGCCGCGCCGGCTCCTCGAGCTCGAGCGCGAGCGCCGGGTCGTCCGTCCAGCGCCACAGCTCGGAGAGGAGGACGAGGAAGAGCGGCGTCGCGTCGACGGTGCCGTAGTAGCGGTCGGGCCACGCGAGCGCCGCCTTGCCGCGGCGCATCTCGTGGATGATCTTCCCCGGCTCGGCGTCGCGCTCCGGATCGTCGGTCGTCGCCTGCGTCGCGGCGAGGACGCGCAGCGTGCTCGCCGCGAGCTCGGGACCGAAGAGGAGCGTCTGGAGCGACGAGATGAGCGTGTCGCGGCCGAACACGGTCATGAACCACGGCGTTCCGGCGGCGAGCAGACGGCCGAAGTCCGATTCGCCCGCGCGCATGCGCAGCCCGGCGAGATCGGCGACCGAGCGGTTCCACGTGTGGACGAGGTCGTCCCAGCGCGCGCGCAATCGCGGCGCCGACGCGCGCCACGCGGCGAGCGACTCCTCGGCGCGGCGCCGCTCGTCGTCGAGCTCGCGTGCGAACGATCCCGCAGGAAGCGGATCGTCTCCGTCGAGCTGCGGCTGCACGGCGACGACGAGGCGCCAGCGCTCGCCCGGTTCGAGCCTGAGCGGAAAGCGGGCGCCGCCGCTCTCCTCGCCGAACGGCTCGGAGAGGTGGACGGTCGTCCTTGCCGGATACGAGTCGTCCGCGAACACGATCGTCCCGTTGCCGTTGCGCTCGAGCGGCCGCGACGGCGGCAGCGTCTCGTCGCTCGGCGTCCCGAAGCCGGGCTCGAGGCTCTTGACGACGAAGATGTCCGCGAAGTCGGCCTCGAGCTCGAGGCCGAGCTCGACCTCGACACGCCGGTGGCCGTGGTTCTCGACGGTGATGCGCTCCTCCATGCAGTCGCCGACGAACCGTTCGCGTTCGATCGAGAGCTCGTTCGGCTCGAGGCCGTCGACGAGCGGGTTGCGCAGCACGAACGCTGCCAGATGCGGCGCAGGTTGGTCGTGCGAGAGCGGCTCGAGGCGCGCACCGCCGAGCGTCAGCACGGAGCGCGAGAGGAACCGCGTGTCCGAGGCGAAGAATCCGGATGCGGTTGCGACGCCGTCGACGTCGCCGCGCTCGTCGCAGACGCAGAAGGTCGAGCCGTCGAGGACCGTCAGCGGCACGTCGAGCTACGCGGCGGTTCCGACTGCGTGCGTGCTCTCCTCGTCGAAGAGCAGCACCTTCTGCAACGGCACCGAGAACGTCTCCTGCGTCCCCGCCTGCAGACGCGGCTCGACCGGAAGCTTGACGACGACGTCGTGGTCGCCGAGACGGAGATGCGCGAGCTGCTCGTCGCCGAGGTATTCGACCACCTCGACGTCGGCCTGGTACTGCGCGCTGCCGCCGCGCCCGTTCCCGAGCTGCACGTGCTCGGGACGGAAGCCGACGAGCTGCCCGGCGCCGCCGATGCCGAGCACTCCCGAGGGCAGGAGATTCATCGCGGGCGAGCCGATGAACTTCGCGACGAACGTGTTCGCCGGGCGCGTATACAGCTCCTCCGGCGTCCCGATCTGCTGAAGGACGCCTTTGCTCATGACGGCGATGCGGTCGCCCATCGTCATCGCCTCGACCTGGTCGTGCGTGACGTAGATCGTCGTCGTGCCGAGCCGCTTCTGCAGCTTGAGGATCTCCGCGCGCGTCTGTACGCGCAGCGCGGCGTCGAGGTTCGACAGCGGCTCGTCCATGAGGAAGCCCTGCGGCTCGCGGACGATCGCGCGGCCGAGCGCGACGCGCTGCCGCTGGCCGCCGGAGAGCTGCTTCGGCTTGCGCTTGAGATAGTCGCCGAGCTCGAGCACGTTCGCCGCCTCCTGCACGCGCCGCTCGATCTCCGGCTTCGGCACGTCGAAGTTCCGCAGGCTGAAGGCGAGGTTGTCATACACCGTCATGTGCGGGTAGAGCGCGTACGACTGGAAGACCATCGCGACGTTGCGCGCGCCCGGCGGGACGTTGTTGACCACACGGTCGCCGATGAGGATGCGGCCGGAGGTGATCTCCTCGAGGCCGGCGAGCATGCGGAGCGCCGTCGTCTTGCCGCATCCCGACGGGCCGACGAGCACGAGGAACTCGCCGTCCGCGACGTCGATGTTCAGGTCGTCGACCGCGGTCGAATCGTCGAACTTCTTCGTGATGTGCTCGAACGTGATCGGTGCCATTTACGGAGTCTCCTTCTCGAGCGCGAAATGCGCGACCGCCACGAACGAATACGCCACCGTCAGCGTCAGGAACGGCATGACGGCGGCGGCGACGCCGGCGAGATTGACGAGCAGGAGCGCGAGGCCGAGCAGGAGGGTTGCGCCCGGCCTGCGCGCTCCAAGTGCGGCCGCTTCAGCGGCCGCGTGCCTCAGCGGCCGTTGGGGCTCGGCGATCGCGTACGTCGCCAGCACGACCGCATAGATGCCGATCAGCACAACGAGGTAGATCGTGAGGAAGGCGAACGGCCACCCGAACGCCGTCCGGGCGTAGAAGCGAACCGCGAAGATCGCGAAGACGACGAGCGCGGTGCCGGCTGCGCCGAGCTGGAGCCCGCGGCGCCAATGCAGGCGCAGACCCTCGCGCGCATCCGCGAGCGCGAGGTTGCCCGTCCGCACGAGCGTCACGGAGCAATGCACGAGCGCGGCGGCGACCGGGCCTGCGAGCACGGCGAGCACGAGCGCCACGTGGATGGCGAACGTGAGGACCGCGACCGCGACGAGGACGCCGCCGAGCGCGGCGTTCACGGGAACAAGGCGCCACGAGTTGTGGAACAGGTCGCGGCCGGCGGCTCCGAGTGCGGCGGGTGCGGTCATCCCTTCACCCCCGCGGAGACGACGCCGGAGACGAAGTAGCGCTGGAACGCGAGGAAGATGGCGAGGATCGGGAGGATCGCGATGATGCTGCCGGCGCAGATCTCCGGCCAGAGCACGCCGTACTGGAAGTTCAGCTCCGCGAGCCCGAGCTGGATCGTGTAGTGGGCCGGGTTCCCCTGGCCGAAGAGGATGAGCGGCCAGAAGAAGTCGTTCCACGTCCCCTGGAACTGGAGGATCACGAGCGCGGAGATGGCCGGCAGCGCGAGCGGCAGCATCACGCGCCAGAACGTCTTGAAGTAGCCGGCGCCGTCGAGCTTCGCCGCCTCCTCGAAGTCCCTCGGGATGGTGAGGAAGTACTGGCGCATGAAGAAGAGGTTCCCCGCACTCACGAGGTTGATGAGGATGTAGCCGCTGAAGTTCCCGATGAGGTGCCAGTTCGTGAGCATCACGAACACCGGGATGAGCCGCAGCTGGTCGGGCATCATCAGCGTCCCGAGCACGAGCAGGAACAGGACCTCGCGGCCGGGGAAATGCAGCCGCGCGAACGCGTAGCCGCCGAGGCCGGAAAGGAAGATGCTGCACACGGTGATGACGACCGCGAGGAAGACGCTGTTCTTGATGTACGTCTTGAAGTCGTAGTCGTGCCAGATGGTGTGCCACGCCGACGTCGTCCACGGATGCGGGATGAACGTGACGTTCGCGGCATCGGGGAGCGTCTTGAACGACGTCGTGACCGTGTAGATGAAGGGCACGAAGAAGATCGCCGCGACGAGCAGGATGACGGCGTAGAAGAACGCCTTGCGCACCCCTTCCGAGCGTGCGCGGCGCGGGATGAAAGGCTCCGTTGCAGCGACGGTCTGCAACATCACGACGCCTCCTGGCGGCCGATGGTCAGCCGCTGCACCATCGTCAGCCCGAAGATGATGACGAAGTAGATGACGCCGGCCGCCGCGGCGACGCCGAAGTCGAAGCTCGTGAACGCCTCACGGTAGATGTAGAACACCGGCGTGTACGTCGAGTAGTTGGGGCCGCCGCCGCCGCCCGAAACGATGAACGCCTGGTCGAACAGTTTCAGCGCGCCGATGCCGAACACGACGAGGATGAAGAAGTGCGCGGGCCGGAGCAACGGGAAGGTGATCTTCCAGAAGGTGCGCCAGGCGCCCGTGTTGTCGACCGCCGCCGCCTCGTAGACGTCGGTCGGGATCGACTGGAGCGCGGCGAGGTAATAGAGCATCGCCGTTCCCGCCGACGTCCACGAGTTGAGTCCGACGATCGCCCAGATCACCGTCGGAGCGTTCTGGAACCACGGTGTGCGGCTGCCGATGATGCTGTTGAACAGCCCGTTCGCGTTGAAGATGTAGAGCGCGATCGTCGTGATCGCGACCGACGATGCGATCGACGGGAAGTAGAACGCGGAGCGGAAGAAGTTCCGCCCTCGGATCTTCTGGTTGATCACGAGCGCGAGCGACAGCCCGAGCCCCATCGTCAGCGGGACGACGCCGAGCGTGTACTCCGCGACGTTCTTCAGCGCCGTGTGGAAGATCGGGTCGTGCAGGACCTTGGCGTAGTTGAACGTCCCCGTTCCGCCGGACAGCTTCCCGAGGATCCCCCAGTGGAAGAAGCTGATGTAGATCGCGTAGCCGAACGGGTAGACGAAGAACAGCCCGAAGACCGCGATCGGCACCGCGACGAACGCGTAGCCCCAGCCGGCCTCGCGGAGGCGCGCCCCGAGCATGCTCGAGCGAGGAACGGCTTGGCTCGCGGTTGCCATGGTTGATGGTGGCACCGCCGCGCGCTCGCCCGCGCGGAGGTGCCGATCGAGATGCCTTGCGCTAGCCCTTCAGCGCGGAGGCTACGTCGGAGAGCATCGACGACACCGACTTGCTACCGGAGATCACGGCGGTGAGGTCGTTGTTCATCACGGTGTAGGCGCTGGCGAAGTTCGGATTGCCGAAGCCCCACCCGACCGCGTACGGCGCGGCGGCGAGGAAGTTCGTCCGGCCGCCGATCGCCTTGACGTCCTTGCGGGACGGCAGCGCGAGGCCCTTCGACATCCACAGCGTCTGACCCTGCTTGCCGACGAGCCAGGACAGGAGCGTCCAGGCGGCCGCCTTGTTCGGCGAGTCCTTCGCCATCGAGTACGAGACGGTGAAGGCGAGGTTGCCGCCGGTCTTGTCCTTGATCATCGGGAAGATGCCGTACGACACCTTCGGGTAGGTCGACGTCATGAACGGGAGCAACCAGTTGCCCTCGAAGATGATCGCGGACTTGCCCTTGCCGAGGGCGGTACCGCACCAGTCGACGCCGAGCTGCGTCGGCGTCTCGGCGAGACCCTTGTTGAGCAGGCCCACGTAGAAGTTCACCGCCGCGGCTGCGGCCGGCGAGGTGATGTTCGAGAGCGAGCCGCCGGCCTGGTAGACGAACGCGAGCATCCGCGCCCAGTCCGGCGAGAGGCAGATCGGCGCGCCACCCGGGGTGAGGTTCTTGGCCTTCATCGTCTGAGCGACCTTGAGCAGCGCCGACCAGCTGGTCGGCGCCTTGCCGCCGGCCTGGCCGAGCAGGCCCTTGTTGACCTCCATCGCGAGCGGCGACCAGTCCTTCGGGAAGCCGTAGATCGTCTTGCCCGACTCGAACGCCCCGAGCAGCTTCGGGAAGAACGCGTTCGTGTCGAACTTCGTCGACTTGACGAAGCTGTTGAGCGGCTGCACCACGCCCTGGTGCTCCCAGGCGCCGATGACGCTCGAGTCGACGTAGAAGACGTCGGGCGGGTTGTGCGCGGCGAACCGGGCCGTCATCGCGGTCGGGTAGTCGCCGTTGATGACCGTGAAGGTGGCATGGATCGTCGGATGCGTCGCGTTGAACTTCGCGACCACCTGGTTGAGCAGCGTGTCCTCGTCAGGGCCCGACGACCAGCCGGCCAGGGTGACGTTCGTGACCTTCGTCCCCCGCGTGCCGGCCTGTGCCGTCGCAGCCAGGAGCACCACGGCGATCAACAGGCCGAGAGCGACTCCCAAGCGCTTGCGCATGACCTATAACCCTCCTGTTTGGAACCGGTTTCAGACCGGATGGGCGGCCAGATTACGCCCTCTAACCCCAAATTGCAAGGACCCATCCACTTGACTCTCAGACGACGGCGAGCAAAGGTTGGTTAGCGATGGAACCGCTATCAGGCTCGGCTGGGCAGGCACGCATCGCCGACGTCGCCGCCCGCGCCGGGGTCGGCGTCGCGACGGTGTCCCGCGTCCTCAACGGGCACGCGAACGTCCGGCCGGCGACCCGCGACCGGGTGCTCGATGCGATCCGGGTCCTCAACTACCGGCCGAGCTCGGTCGCGCGGAGCCTTTCGCTCCAGCGGACGATGGTCGTCGGCGCCGTCCTTCCCTGGTTCACGAACCCGTCCGCCGTGCAGCGGGTGCGCGGGATCGTCGACGTGCTCAGCGGCTCGCCCTACGACCTCATGGTCTTCGACGTCGAGTCCGAGGACCGGCAGCGCCGGGCCTTCGAGCTCTTCGACCGCGGCGACCGCGCGGACGGCCTCCTCGTCGTGTCGACGCTGCCGCCGGAGGCGGAGGTGGAGCGCATCCACAACGCCGGCCTCCCGTGCATCCTCGTCGACGGCATCCATCCCTCGCTGCCGTGCATTGCCGTCGACGACGTCGGCGGCGGCGAGACGGCGACGCGCCACCTGATCGAGCTCGGCCACCGCCGCATCGCACACATCGGCGACACGCCGCCGGAGTTCCGCTTCGACTGGAGCCGCGACCGTACGCGCGGCTACGAGCGTGCGCTCGAGCGCGCCGGCATCGAGATCCGCCCGGAATACGTGCGCGAGGGCACGCGGCTGCTGCACGTCGCGCGCGGCGTCGCGACGGAGCTCTTATCGCTCTCCGACCGGCCGACGGCGATCTTCGCGGCCTCCGACACGCAGGCGGTCGGGACACTCGAGGCCGCGCGCGCGCTTGGCATTCGCGTGCCCGACGAGCTGTCGGTGATCGGCTTCGACGACATCGAGATCGCGTCCTACGTCGGGCTCACGACGATCAGGCAGCCGCTGTTCGAGAGCGGCCGGCGCGGCGCCGAGCTCCTCCTCCGCGCCCTCTCGGGACGTCCGGTCGACGTGCGCACCGAGCTGCTACCGCTCGAGCTGATCGTGCGCAACACGACCGGGCCCGCTTCTTCCTAGGACGGAGGCTCGACGGCGAGCGGCACGTCGAAGGCGCCGTAGCGCTCGTGCATGAAGTGCGCGGTCGTGATCATCCGCAGGTCGAGCGTCCTGAAGCTGCGCCTGTCGACGACGATCGCGAACCACGCCGGCGTGCCGGGGTCGTAGAACGTGATCCGCCACGTCGTTCTCGTCTGCCCGATGACGTGCGCATCCGTCGCCGACTGCCAGAGCGGAACCGGCTGCTTCACGGGCACGGTCTGCGGCGACTCGACCCAGCGGCCTCCGGGCGCGCGGTCCCAGCGGCGGCCGCCGACGATGACGGCGCTGTAGCCGCCACGGACGACGTACGCGAGGCGGTCGGGGGCGACGGTGCGCCAGTTGCTGAACACGACGTGCGTCTCGTCCGAACCGAGACGGTCGGAGAACGCGAGCGAATGGAGGGCGCGCCACGTGCGCGCCGCGCGCGCGACGAGCGCCGATGCGTCGCGCGCCACCGGGACGACGACGCGCCAGCGCGTCTCCCCGACGCGGACGTCGACCGTTCGAGCGTGCACAACGGTTGCGCGGTAACAGCCCGCGCCGCAGGGGGTCGCCCGGGCTTCGTCGACCGACACGGTGAGACCGGTGACGCCCTTCCCCTGCTGCCCGACGACGGAGACCTGGACCGACGAGGGCGAGACCGCGAGCGCGAGGGCGTTCGCTCCGTCCTCGCGCGCAAAGACGATCGCACCCGACGGCGGCGCGGGGAAGGCGCGAGCCGGTTGCGACGGAGCGGGTGACGGCGCGATCGCCGAAAGCGCGGCCGAGACCGGGCCGGGCGTCGACTGCAGCAAGAGCGCTGCGAGTGCGACCGCGGCAGCGCCCGCCGCGAGGGCGAGCAGCGCTGCGGTGAGCCTCAGCTGCACCCGGTGACGGTAGCTCTCAGCCGGCTTCGGGAGCCTGCGTGAGCTGTTCACCGCCGCCCACGCGCAGGACGCGCGCGAACGAGGTCGGCAGCCACCAGTTCCAATCGCCGAGCAGCCGCATGATCGCGGGCACGAGGAGCGCCCGGATCACCGTCGCGTCGAAGATGATCCCCGCCGCGAGGCCGATGCCGAACTGCTTGATGTCGGTGCCGGGGCTCATCGACAATACGAAGAACGCGAACATGAGGATCGCCGCCGCGCTCGTCACGAGCTTGCCCGTGCGCGCGAGGCCGAGTGCGATCGCCTTCGGGGTGTCCTCGGTCTCGTCGTATGCCTCGCGCATGCGCGTGAGCATGAAGACCTCGTAGTCCATCGAGAGGCCGAAGAGGAACGCGAAGATCATCAATGGGATCCACGGGATGATCGACTGCGTCGCCGGGACGCCCCAGATCGCATTCGAGCCGTGCCCCTGCTGGAAGATGAAGACGATGATCCCGAACGCTGCGCCGAGCGAGATGAGGTTGAGGATCGCCGCCTTCAGCGGCAGCACGACCGAGCGGAACGCGCGCATGAGCAGGATGATCGTCAGCAGCACGACGAGTCCGAGGACGTACGGGAAGTTCCCGTAGACCGCGTGCACGAAGTCGCGATCGGCGGGAGCGATGCCGCCGAGCGTCGCATCGGTGCCGTTGAGCGCCTTGTGCACGCTCGTGACGACGCTCTGGATGTGCTTGCTCGAGCCGTCCACGTTGGGGAATGCTTCGACGATCGCGTCGTCGCCCTTGACCCAGCCCGGACCGCTCGGCGCGACGGCGGCCTCGATCCCCGGCGTCGCGCGCAGCTTGGCGACGATCGGGCCGGTGGCCGCTCCGTGCTCGACGAGCACGTCGAAAGGCTTGATGACGCCGGGGGTGATCCCGGCGGTCGTGAGCGTGTCGCGACCGACGATCGCGTCGCCACTGCCGGGCAGGTCCTTCGCCTGCGCCTCGCTCGGATTGAGCTGCACGCCGAAGAAGACGAGCACGCCGACGATCGCGAGGCCCGCGACGGCGACCTGCCACGGCCTGCGCATGACGAAGTTCGCCCAGCGTCCCCACAGGCCGTCCTCGGGATGGCCGCGGTCGACGAGGCGCTTCGGCAGGATGCGAAGGCTGTTGATCCGCTCGCCGAGAACGGCGAGAAGCGCAGGCAGCAGCGTGATCGCGGCGAGCACCGACACGGCGGGGATGAGCAGGCCGCCGAGACCGATCGAGCGGATGAACGGCAGCGGCAGGACGATCATCGATACGAGGCCGACGGCGACGGTCGAGCCGGAGACGATCACCGAGCGGCCCGCGTGTGTCATCGTCTCGACGAGCGCGGTCTCGACGTCCTCGCCCTCGCGCAGCTCGTCGCGGAAGCGGAAGATCATCAGGAGCGCGTAGTCGATGGCGACGCCGAGGCCGACGAGCGCGATGAGGAACTCGACGATGATCGACACGTTCGTGACGTAGGTGAGCGCCCACACGAGCGAGTAGGTGTTGAGGATCGCCGCGATGGCGATCGCGATCGGCATCAACACCGCCGGCAGCGTCCCGAAGACGAAGAAGAGGATGATGAGCGCGCCGGCGCCGCCGATGAGCCCCTCGGTGAGAACGCTCGGGCCTTTCCCGCCGCCCGACGACGCATTTTCGAGCGCGTCGCGGCCGGTCAGGTACGCCGCCACGCCCTTCGGCGTCGCCTTCTTCAGTGCTGCGCCCACCTGCTTGATGTGCGTGTCCGAGCTGAAGCCCGGGGTGCCGGGCGGGTAGATCTCCGCGAACGCCGTGTGCCCGTCCTTCGAGAGGTACGCTCGGCTGCCGGTCGACCAGTACGACGACGTGCGCGAGCCCTTGTCGATCGCGGCTGCCTTGGTCACGGCCCGCTCGAGGCCGGTGACCTTCGCGACATCGCCGTTCGTGTGGAAGACGGCGACGAGCGGCGCCTGCTGCCCCGTCCCGAATCGCTCGAGAGTGCGCTGGTTCGCCTCGTACGCGGAGTAGCCGGGGATGGAGAACGTCTGGAACCAGCGCTTCGACACCTGACTCGCCGAGAAGGCGCCGAACAGGGTGAGGGCGACCCAGGCGCCGATCACCCAGCGGCGGCGCCGAACGATCATGTGTGCGAGACGAGCCAGCATGATTCGACCCTAGCCAGCCGATTGCTAGCATGTCAAATCATTTCACCTCCAAGTAACATTCCGCTCGGACGGGACCTCGTCTTCACCGCGAAGGAGATGCGCGAGGGGTTCGAAGACGTTCTGGCCGCCGCGGGCGGCTCGCTCGGCACCTGGATCGTGCTCAACGCGATCAGCGACGAAGGGTTCGTCTCGCACAGCATCCTCGCGTCGCGCGCGCACGTCGACGGCGCGACGATCACGTACCACGTCGACCGCGCCGAGAAGCTCGGCCTCGTCCAGCGCGAGGTCGACCCCGACGACCGGCGCGTGAAGCGCCTTCGTCTGACGCCCGAAGGCGAGCGCGTCTACAAGGAACTGTGGTCCGTCGCCCGCAGCTTCGAAGCGCAAGCCATGAAGGGCATCACGGACGCGGAGCAGGCTCGCCTGCGACGGACGCTGGCGAAGCTGCGCGCGAACCTCGTCGCTCCACCCGGCGAAGCACCAGCGAGCCGAGAAGGAACAGCAGCACCTCGACGACGGTGATGGCGATGCGGTTGAGGAGCGTCGCCGACAGCGCCGCGCCCGGAGTCGTGACCGCGAGCATCAATCCGTACATCGATCCTTCGCGCGCGCCCAGGCCCGACGGCGCGAAGAACGCGAGCACGGCGACGATCGCGCCGATGGCCGACGTCCCGCCGAGGAAGACGACCGTCGATACGGCCGGGTGCACGCCGACGGAGCGCAGCAGGCACCAGAGGCCGAGACCGCCGATCACCCACGTGCCTGCGTAGAAGAACAGCAGCGACACGAGGGTCGAGATGCGCAGCGGCGGGAGCTCATGAAATCCGAACCGCCGGAGAAATCGCGTCGCGAGCGAATGGAAGATGCGCGGGTACAGCAGCACCGCGATGACGATCCCGAAGATCCCGATCGGGATGACCGGGCCGCTGACGCCGTGCACCCACGCGAGCGAGATGACGAACACGAGCACGCCCGCCACCGCCGACAGTCCCGCCTCGACGAGCATTGCCGCCGTGACGAGCGCGGCGTCGTTCACGCCGGCTCGGCGCATCGCGACGACGCGCGCGGCCGGCGTCCACACACCGCCGGGAACGTATTTCGCGAGCATCGACAGGATCTCCGCGTGCAGCGACGTCGGGTACGAGATGTGCACGCCCCAGTCGGCGAGGATGCGCATCCACCCGATGACGAAGACGAGGTAGTACGCGGCAACGGCGACGCACGCGAGCACGAGGTACAACGGCTCGGCATTACTCAAGTCCTTGCCGGCAGCGTGGAACGATCCGCGAATGCCCCACGCGAAGAGGCCGAGGAAGATCGCGAGGAGGGCGAGCTCGACCGCGACACGCAGCCGCGGGTGAGCCCTCAGCTCAGATGTGATTCGAGCCAGTTGCACGTCAACCGGTACGCGTGCACCTCGTTCGCGTAGCGCGTGAACCCATGGCCCTCGTCGTCGAAGACGACGTACTCGACCTCGCGGCCGAGCTCGCGGAGCCGTTCGACCATCTGGTCGGACTCCGCCTGGACGACGCGCGGGTCCTTGGCGCCCTGGATCACCATGAGCGCCGCGCGCACCTGGTCGACGTACGTGATCGGCGACCGCTCGCGCAGGAACTCCTCCTCCGTGTCCGGGTCGCCGACCCACTCGGCCATGAACCGCAGCCACTGCGGTGGAACGGCCCGGACGAACGTCATGAGGTTGGACGGCCCGACGATGTCGACGGCGGTTCGCCAGTACTCGGGCAGCCGCGTCACGCACGTGAGCGTCGCGAATCCGCCGTACGAGCCGCCGAACACGGCGAGGCGGTCGGCGTCGACGAACGGCTGCGCCTTCAGCCACTCGGCCGCGTGGCGCCAGTCCTCGAGGTCGCCTCCGCCCCAGTCGTGGTGGACGAGCTTCTGGTACGTCTTGCCGTAGCCGGTCGAGCCGCGGATGTTCGTCGCGAGCACGCCGATCCCGCGCGACAGGAGGTACTGGACGTACGGGCGGAAGATGGGCCGTTCCTGCGCCTCCGGCCCGCCGTGGATGAGCAGCGCGAACGGCGACGGGCCGCCGTCGCCGTTCGGGCGGTAGAGCCACGCCGGGATCTCTTGACCGTCGAAGCTCGGGTACCGGACGAGGTCGGGCGCGCGCAGGTCGAGCGCGGACAGGCCTGCCGCCCGGCTCTCCGTTGCCGGCCGTGCGTCGCCGGTCGCGGTATCGACGACGAACACCTCGGCCGGCCGCGTCGGCTGGTCCCACACGAGCGCGAGCCGCGAGCCGTCGCGCGAGAGCGAGAAGCCGGAGCCGAGCATCGAGACGGCGCCCTTCGGCAGCTTCGGAGCAGGAAGGTCGACGCCGCGCTCGAGGTCGCGCACGTGCAGCTCCGCCCAGCCGTCGACGTTCTCGATCCACGCGAGCACGCGGCCGTCGGCCGAGCCCGTGATCTCCTCGACGTCGCGGTCGGGCGTCGCGACCCACTCGCGCGCGCCGGTCGCGAGCGTGTGGAAGGCGAGCCCTGCGAACTCCTGATCCTCGTCGGTGAGGACGTAGAAGCCGGAGCCGTCTCTCACCCAGGGGCCGGGGAAGAACTTGACCTGGCCCTCGTGGGGCGTCGCTTCCGTCGCGTCGCCGGACGGGAGGTCGACGATCCAGAGGGAGATGTCGGTGTTCGAGCGGAACTCGGCGACGAGCAGCTTCGCGCCGTCGGGCGAGAAGCTGACGGGAACCGTGAGCCTCCCTTCGCCGAAGAGGCAGCGCGGCTCCTTGTCGCCTTCGCTCCAGATGAACGTCTCCTGGTCGGTCGGCCGGCGCGAGTTCGCCGAGTAGGCGAAGCTCTTGCCGTCCGGCGCCCATGCGCCGCCCGCGATCTCGTGCTGGACCTGCGGCGAGTCGGTCAGCTGCTCCGGCCAGCCGCCGCCGGCGGGGATGCGGTAGAGCTGGTGGAACTCGTCCCCGTCGTGGTCGGCGTTGAAGAGGATCGTGCCGTCCTCGCGGACGGCTACGCCGCGCACGGTGTTGTCGATGAACGTCGTCAGCTGCTCGGGCCAGCCGCCGTCGAGGTCGACCGCCCAGAGATTGAACTGGCCGGAGATGTTCGAGACGAAGAGGAGGCGTTTGCCGTCCGGCGTCAGCTCGGCCACCGACAGGAACCGCCGATACGCGAAGAATTGCTCGAACGGCGCCTGCTGCCCCACGCGCCCAGCCTATAGAGAGAGCACAGCCGCTCCGCGCAGCGCTCCGCTTCGCAACAGGTCGAGCGCGGCGTTCGCCTCCTCGAGCGGAAAGACCTCGATCTCGGTGCGCACCGGCACCTGCGGCGCGAGCGCAAGGAACTCCTCGCCGTCCCGGCGCGTGAGGTTCGCGACCGAGCGGACGCTGCGCTCCTCCCACAGCAGCTCGTACGGGAACGACGGGATGTCGCTCATGTGGATTCCGGCGCAGACGACCGCGCCGCCGCGTGCAAGAGCCGCGAGCGCGGCGGGGACCAGCGCGCCGACGGGCGCGAAGACGATCGCCGCGTCGAGCTGCTCCGGCGGGAGCTCGTCCGACCACCCCGCCCACTCGCAGCCGAGCTCGAGCGCGAACGCGCGTCCCTCCTCGTCGCCGCGGCGGACGAAGCCGAACAGCCGGCGGCCCTCGTGGCGGGCGACCTGGGCGACGATGTGCGCCGATGCGCCGAAGCCGTACAGGCCGAGACGTTCGGCATCGCCGGCGAGCCGCAGCGAGCGGTAGCCGATGAGCCCGGCGCAGAGGAGGGGCGCGGCCTGCGCGTCGTCGTACCCGTCGGGAATCGAGAGGCAGTAGCGCTCGTCGACGACGATGTGCTCCGCATAGCCCCCGTCGAGGTCATAGCCGGTGAAGCGCGCGTGCTCGCAGAGGTTCTCGCGTCCACTCGCGCAGTAACGGCACGTGCCGTCCGTCCAGCCGAGCCAGGGCACGCCGAGGCGCCGGCCGTCGTCCGTCTCGCCGACGACCTGGTGGCCGAGGACGAGCGGCAGCTTCGGATCGGGCAGGTCGCCGTCGACGACGTGCAGGTCCGTGCGGCACACGCCGCAGGCGCGCACGCGGAGGCGGATCTGCCCCGGGCCGGGCTCCGGCACCGGCAGGTCGCGCAGCTCGAGCGGCTCGCGCTGCGCGGAGAGCACCATCGCGCGCACGAGTAGATTCGTACCTGTGCAGCACACCCTGCCGTACGGCTGGTACACGGATCCGGAGATCCTCCGGCGCGAGCAGGAACGGATCTTCCGCTCCGCGTGGCAGTACACCGGCCACCTCGGGCAGCTGCCCGAGCCGGGGACGTTCTTCGCCGGACGCGCGGGCCGCACGCCGGTAGTTGTCACGCGCGCGCGCGACGACGTGATCCGTGCGTTCGTCAACGTCTGCCGCCATCGCGGCCACGTCGTCGCCGAGGGCGAAGGCAGGCGCGAGACGCTCCAATGCCCGTATCACGCGTGGACGTACGGGCTCGACGGCTGCTTGCGGAGCGCGCCGCGCTCGGACGAGGAGGCCGGCTTCCCACGCGAGGAGCTGGGGCTGCGGCCCGCCGCCGCCGGGACATGGGGGCCGTTCGTGTTCGTCAACGCGGGGCCTGACCCGGAGCCGTTGCCGGACGCACTCGGGTCGATGCCGGCGCAGGTCGCCGAGCTCGGGCTCGACGTCGACGACCTCGTCTTCCACTCGCGCTGGGAGGCGGAGCTGGACGCGAACTGGAAGATCGTCTGCGAGAACTTCCTCGAGTGCTACCACTGCCAGGTCGCGCACCCGGCGTTCGCCGAGGTGATCGACACGTCGGTGGACGCATACGCGCTGTCGACCGACGGCCGCCTCTCGAGCCAGCGCGGGCCCGTCCGTCCCAACGTGAGCCTCGAGGGCGCCCTCCAGCGCTCCCAGTTCCACTTCCTGTGGCCGAACCTCGGCGTGAACATCTTCGCCGGGCACGCGAACGTCTCGATCGGGCCGATGGTGCCGCTGACGCCCGACCGGACGTACCGGTTCCTCGACTACTTCTTCGGTAGCGACGTCGAGCCGGCGTGGATCGACGACCTGATGGCGTTCGACACGCAGGTCGGCAACGAGGATCGCGGCCTCGTCGAGGGCGTCCACCGGGGGATGGCGAGCGGCGCGCTCGACCACGGCGTCCTCATGGGCAGGAGCGAGCAGCTGATCGGCCATTTCCAGGCTCTTACGGCCGCGGCGTTGCAGTTGTAGATTCAGGCTTCCTGCAACTCAGAGGAGGGCAATCTTGAAGCGTCTTCTTGCGGCCGTCCTGCTCGCGGCCCTCGTCGCCGTTCCGGCGGCGACGGCGAAGCGGGCATCGGCCCCGACCCTGCAGTCCGGCAAGCTCATCGTCGCGTTCGGCGATCCGGCCGTCGGCTTCGCGTCCGGCACCGTCCGCGGCAGCACGATCACGAACCCGCGCGGCTACGAGGTCGACCTCGCGAAGGACATCGCGAAGGGCCTCGGCGTCACGCCCAGCTGGATGTACACCTCGTGGAA
Organism: Gaiellaceae bacterium; assembly: GCA_050697375.1. GTDB lineage: Bacteria > Actinomycetota > Thermoleophilia > Gaiellales > Gaiellaceae > Palsa-739. Next base: position 19,704 of record JBOGZQ010000062.1, read on the forward strand.
CGGGCTGTTCTTGCCCGGCACGAAGAAGTTCGACATCTCCTTCCAGGAGGCGACGATCACCGCGCAGCGAGGGCGCACGGTCACGTTCAGCTCGCCGTACATGAACGCGAATCAGGGCGTGCTGATCTCGAAGCAGACGACACCGCCGAAGTCGATCGCGGATCTGAAGAAGCTGCAGACCTGCGCGCAGACGAACACGACCGGCCTCGACTGGATCAACAGCGTCCTGAAGCCATCGACGCGGCCGTTGACGTACCCGACGACCACGGCGGCGTTCCAGGCGGTGCAGCTGAACCAGTGCCAGGCGATCGTCCTCGACGTGCCGATCGTCGCGCTCGAGCGCAAGTCGAACCCGACGAAGTTCGGCCCCGTCGCCGGGCAGATCGTCACGCACGAGCAGTACGGCGCCGTCATGCAGAAGGGCTCCAAGCTCGCTCCGCTCATCGACGCTCAGATCAAGAAGCTGACGGCGAACGGGACGATCGCGAAGCTCCAGAAGAAATGGTTCAACCTCAACTTCGGGGCGATCCCCGTCCTGAAGTAAAGACGTGCACGCGCTCCACCAGGTCTACCGCACCTTCTTCTACCCGCACAGCTTCCGGCTCGCGTTGCCGGACGTCTGGTCCGGGTTCCAGCTGAACATCAAGATGATGGTCATCGCGGAGGCGCTCGTCCTGGTGCTCGCGCTCGCACTTGCAATCGTCCGCGGTCTGCCGGGGCCCGCAGCGAGACCGCTGCGGGTCGTGGCGATCGCGTACACGGATTTCTTCCGCGGGACGCCGCTCATCCTCGTCGCGTTCATCATCGGGTTCGGCGTCCCGGGGCTGCAGCTCGGCTTCATCTCGAACCAGCACGTGATCGTGTACGGCATCACTGCGCTCACGCTCGTGTACACCGCCTACGTGACCGAGGTGTACCGCGCCGGCATCGAGTCGGTGCACCCGAGCCAGCGGGCAGCTGCGCGGTCGCTCGGGCTCAGCTACGCCCAGACGATGCGGTACGTCGTCGTGCCGCAGGCGGTGCGCCGCGTCATCCCGCCGCTCTTGAACGACTTCGTCGGCTTGCAGAAGGACACGGCGATCATCTCCGTCATCGGCGTCGGCGAGGCGACCCAGCTCGCGCAGCAGTTTTCGACGCAGAACAACGACTTCCCGTCCCTCGTCGCCGCGGCGGTGTTCTTCATCCTGCTGACGATCCCGCTCGCGCGGTTCACCGACCATCTCGTCGCGCAGCGTGAGCGGCGCGAGCGCGCGCAGGCGTTCTAACGTGAGCAGCAACGGCGATACGCCGTTCGTGCACATGCGCGGCGTGAGCAAGTGGTTCGGTCCGCTGTGCGTCCTCGACAAGATCGACCTCGACGTCGGCGAGCACAACGTCGTCTGCCTCATCGGCGCATCCGGGTCCGGGAAGTCGACGTTGCTTCGCTGCCTCAACCGGCTCGAGCACGTGGAGGAGGGCGAGATCGTCGTCGACGGCGAGCGGATCACCGACCCGAAGCTCGACGTCAACGTGCTGCGGCGCAAGGTCGGGATCGTCTTCCAGGCGTACAACCTGTTCCCGCACATGACGGTGCTCCAGAACGTGACGCTCGCGCCGCGGAAGGCGGGCGGATTCAGCCGCGACGGCGCGGAGGCGCAGGCGCGAACGCTGCTGCGGCGCATCGGGCTCGAGTCGAAGGCGGACGAGTATCCCGACCGGCTGAGCGGGGGCCAGCAGCAGCGCGTCGCGATCGTACGCGCGCTCGCGATGGGCCCGAAGGTGCTGCTGCTCGACGAGATCACGAGCGCGCTCGATCCACAGCTCGTATCCGAGGTGCTCGCGCTCGTGCGCGAGCTCGCCGAGAGCGGCATGACGATGATCGTCGCGACGCACGAGATGGGATTCGCGCGCGAAGTGGCGGACAAGGTGTGCTTCCTCGACGCGGGGCAGATCCTCGAGGAGGGGCCGCCGGCGCGGATCTTCACCGAGCCGCGCGAGCCGCGGACGCGCGAGTTCCTCTCGCGCGTGCTCGAGGCGGAGAAGCTCGCGTGAAGCCTCCGGAGTCGCGCGGCCGGGGGCCGCTCGGGATCGCCGCGTTCATCGCGATCCCGCTCTTCTTCTCGTCGCTCATGTCGGCGTCGCTCGCGCTCGAGAAGCCGCACGTGCTGGCCTGGCACGACGGGAGCGTGCACCACGTCCGCTTCCATGACCCCGCGGGCTCGAACGAGCTGCGCATCTGGCTGTGGGCGCTGTTGCCGCCGCTGCTGCTCGTGCTGGCGGGGTGGGTGGCGACGCGGCTGCCGTACGGGTTCTACGTCGCCTGCGTCGCGGCGGTGATCGACGCGATGGCGGTCGTGCACAAGACGAAGACGTGGGATGCGCATCACACCGCGCGCTTCCCGCAAGGCGTCGACCTGATCCCGACGAGCATCATCTCGAACCGCTACGACCCGGGCGAGTGGGAGGGACAGGCGCGGCAGACCGCGCTCAGCCTCGAGCACTGGACGATCGGGCTCGCGCTGGCGTCGATCCTCGCCGTCGCCCTGCTCGCGCTGCGTAATCGCTACGCAGCGAAGCGGGGCATCGACGGGGGCGTCCCGATCGAAGGTGTCCACGCGCCCGACGCAACGCCGCCCGGCCTCGGCTGACCGAGACATGACGGGGGACAGTCCCCGTTGGCAGAGTCGTGACGCTTTCGTAACGCGTCTTGAACAGGCGCACATGCGGCGTTTCTTCGTCTTCGCGCGATCCGACCCGCGCGGAAGCGTCACGGGACTCGAACGCTGTCGTGACGGGGACTGTCCCCCGTAGGTCCCGCTAGCGCCTGTCCAACAAGGCGCGCGCGGTGTCGCGTGCCGCCTCGTCTCGCTCGGCCCACAGGCGCTCCGCGAGGAAGGCGAGCACGTCGCGGATCGAGACCACCCCGACGAGGTTGCCGCCCTCGACCACCGGCAGGTGCCGCAGGTTGCGCTCGCCCATCATCTGCGCGGCATCGAGGATGCTCACGTCGGAGGTGACGCTCAGCGGGCTCGGGGTCATCACGTCGCGCAGGAGAACGGTCCCGAACGACGCGCCGATGCCGGCGAGCCGCAATACGTCACGCTCCGTGAAGATGCCGACGAGCCCAGGCCCGTCGACGACGAGCACCGATCCGACGCCTGCATCGAGCATCGTCCGGATCGCCTCCGCCGCCGTTTGATCGGGCCGTGCGGTCACGAGCTTGACGCGCATCACACCGCCGATCTGCATCCTCGACCTCCCCTGTCGCTGGTGCCGATCCGCACGTTACTCGACCGGAGGCGCTCTGTCTTCTAGGATCGCTGACCTGGGAGTCGAACCGGGAGGGTTCGCTGCATGGCTGGAGTGACGTTCGATCGGGTCACGAAGACCTATGCCGATGGCACCACCGCGGTCCACGACCTGAACCTCGACATCAACGACGGGGAGTTCATGGTCCTCGTCGGCCCGTCCGGATGCGGGAAGACCACCGCCCTCCGCATGGTTGCGGGGCTCGAGGACATCTCGGGCGGCGTCCTGAAGATCGGCGACCGCGTCGTCAACCACGTGCCGTCGCGCGACCGCGACATCGCGATGGTCTTCCAGAGCTATGCGCTGTATCCGCACCTCTCGGTCTACGACAACATCGCGTTCGGCCTCAAGATCAAGAAGCTGCCGAAGGTCGAGATCGAGAAGCGCGTCGCGAACGCAGCGCGCATCCTCGGCCTCGAACCGTTCCTCAAGCGTAAGCCACGCGCGCTCTCGGGCGGCCAGCGGCAGCGCGTCGCCATGGGCCGCGCGATCGTGCGCGAGCCTGCCGCCTTCCTCATGGACGAGCCGCTGTCGAACCTCGACGCGAAGCTCCGCGTGCAGATGCGCGCCGAGATCGCCGGGATCCAGCACGACCTCGGCGTCACGACGATCTACGTCACGCACGACCAGGTGGAAGCCATGACGATGGGCGATCGCGTCGCCGTCATGCGCAAGGGCGAGCTCCAGCAGGTGGCCGATCCGCAGACGCTCTACGACCGGCCCGTCAACCTCTTCGTCGGCGGCTTCATCGGCAGCCCGGCCATGAACATGATCGAGGCGACGCTCGAGCGCCAGAACGGCGGCTACGCAGCGAACATCGGCGAGCAATCGATCACGATCGAGGCGGACGAAGTGAAGGCCCGCCCCGGCCTCGGCGCCTACACGGGCAAAGCCGTCATCCTCGGCATCCGCCCGGAGGACCTCGAGGACGCGGCGCTCGCGCCAAGCTCGCCGAACGAGCAGCGCCTGCGCGGCAGCACGGCTCTGACGGAAGCGCTCGGCTCGGAGATCATGGTGCACTTCGAGATCAAGGCGAGGCACGCGACGACGGAAGACGTCCGCGAGCTCGCGCAGGACGTCGGCGACGAACGCGCCGTCGACGAAGCCGCCGCGAGCGACACCGCCACGCTCGTCGGCCGCTTCGGCGCCCGTTCGCGCGTCCGGCCCGGGCAACCGGTCGAGGTCGCCGTCGACACGCGTTCGCTGCATTTCTTCGACCCGCAGACGGGTCTCGGTATTTACGACGGAACACATACGAAAGGAGCGGAATGATCCGTACTCGCATCGCGGTCGTCGCCGTCGCCGCACTCACGACCGCGCTGCTCGTCGTCGGGCTGGCAGGCGCCGGCACGAGCGCTTCGGGGAAGGCGCACGTGAACACGGCCGTCTCCGGCACGATCAACTTCGATGGAATCTGGACCTCGTCGTCGGGCCAGGTGCAGTTCCAGGACGTCATCAACGCCTTCCAGAAGCTCTATCCGAAGGTTCACGTCCACTACAAGCCGGTCGGCAACAACCTCCCGACCGTGCTCGCGACGGCGGTCGCCGGCGGTCATCCGCCTGACATGGCCGACATCGCGCAGCCCGGCACGATCGCGCAGTTCGTGAAGCAAGGGAAGCTGAAGCCGATCACCTATGCGAAGTCGACGATCGCGAAGAACTTCGCACCGGCATGGCAGTCGCTCGGCACGTTCAGCGGCAAGCTGTACGCGCTCGTCTTCAAGGCGGCCAACAAGTCGGTCGTCTGGTACAACGTCCCGGCCTTCAAGGCAGCGGGCGTTACCGCTCCGAAGACGTTCTCGCAGCTGCTGAAGACCGCGCAGACGATCAAGGCGTCGGGCACGCCGGCCTACTCGATCGGCGGAGCGGACGGTTGGACGCTCACCGACATGTTCGAGAACATCTATCTCCGCACGTTCGGCGCGGCGAAGTACGACGCGCTGAGCACGCACAAGATCAAGTGGACCGACCCGTCCGTTACCACGGCGCTGAAGACGATGGCGAAGATCGTCGGTGACACGTCGAACATCGCCGGTGGCACGAGCGGGGCGCTGCAGAACGGGTTCAACCAGTCGGTGACGAACGCGTTCAGCACGCCGGCCAAGGCCGCGATGGTGTTCGAGGCCGACTTCGTCGGCGGCGTCATCACGTCCTCGACGAAGGCGAAGCCGAAGACCGGCTTCAACACGTTCACGTGGCCGTCGATCACCCCCGGTCCCGACGCAAGCGCGGTCGAGATCGCCGGTGACCTCTTCGTCACGTTCCGCGACAACCCGGCGATCGAGGCGTTCGTGAAGTACCTCGCCTCGCCGCAGGCCGCGGAGATCTGGGCGAAGCAGGGCGGCTTCGGCACCGGCAATCACAACGTGCCGGCGAGCATCTATCCGGACCCGATCACGAAGGCCACGGAAGCTCCGATCCTGACGGCGAAGTCGGTCGTGTTCGACATGTCCGACAACCAGCCGCCGGCGTTCGGCGCGACCACCGGCCAGGGCGAGTGGGGCCTCTTCCAGAACTTCCTGAAGAACCCCAAGAACGTCAGCGGGATCCAGAAGCAGCTCGAGACCGCGGCAGCGGCGGCGTACAAGAAGTGATCGAGTGACGGCAGGGGGAATCACTGCGGAGCCGCCGGTCGCGGCGGCTCCGCCCCCCTCCGCCGAGCCGGGAAGGCTCGGGCGGTATCTCGTGGGCGCGTTCTTCCTCGCGCCGGCGCTGTTCATGCTCGGCGTGTGGATGGTCTATCCGGCCGTCTACACGATCATCCGCAGCTTCTTCGGGCCGACCGGCTTCATCGGCGCCTGGGTCGGCGTCGACAACTACAAGACGCTGTTCACGACGTCGAACCTGACGACGGCGATCAAGAACAACGCCATCTGGGTGGCCGTCGTGCCGGCGATGGTGACCGCAGTCGGCCTCGTCTTCGCGGTGCTCACCGAGCGCGTCCGCTGGGCGGTCGCGTTCAAGACGGCCGTCTTCCTCCCGATGGCGATCTCCGCGTTCGCCACGGGCGTGACATGGCGGATCATGTACCAGCAGGATCCGGGCCTCGGCGCGGTCAATGCGCTCGGCAAGACCATCTCCGGGGTGTTCAGCCCCGCCGGCCCGCTCCAGTCCGCGCTGCCGTCGACACCGGCGCTGCAGCCGAAGGGCGGAGGGATGATCCTCAAGACGCCGCTGCACCCGGGCGGCGTCGCCCTGCTCGGGGTCACCGGCATCCCGCCGGACCAGGTGCCGAAGAGCTCGGTGCAGGCTGTGACGCCGTCGCCGAAGCCGGGAGACGTCGTCGGCACCGTGTGGCGCGACTTCAAGCCCGGCGGCGGCAAGCCCGGTGTCGTCGAGAAGGGCGAGCTCGGGCTCGGCGGCGTGACGGTGGAGCTGAGGAACGCGGCCGGCAAGGTCGTGCAGTCGACGAAGTCGACGTCGGACGGTTCGTTCGACTTCGCCAAGGTTCCCGCCGGAACGTACAACGCCGGTATCGGCGCGAGCACGTTCGCGAAGCCGTTCGCCGGCTACGCGTGGCTCGGGCCCAATCTCATCGTTCCGTCGCTGCTCATCGCGTACATCTGGATCTGGGCCGGCTTCGCCATGGTCGTAATCGCCGCGGGCCTGTCGTCGATGCCGCGCGACGTGCTCGAGGCCGCCAGGACGGACGGCGCGACCGAGTGGCAGGTCTTCCGGCGCGTGACCGTGCCGCTGCTGGCCCCGGTGCTGAGCGTCGTCTTCATCACGATGATCATCAACGTCCTCAAGGTGTTCGACATCGTGTACGCCCTCGCCCCCGAGTCGTCGCAGGCGGCGGCGAACGTGCTCGCGTTCGCGATGTTCAACACCGCGTTCGCCGGCGGCGGGAACTTCGGAGTCGGCTCGGCGATCGCCGTTCTCCTCTTCCTGCTCGTGATCCCGGTGCTGGCGCTGAATATCCGCCGCTTCAAGAGGGAGGTCTGAGTGGCCGCGGTCGCCGAAACGGTCCCGCTGCCCAACCCGCACGATCGGGTGTCGGCCAAGATCCTGCGCGTCGTCTCCCGCGGGCCGCTGAACATCCTGCTCGTCGTCGTCGGGGTGCTCTGGCTCGTGCCGACGGTCGGGTTGTTCATCACCTCGATCCTGCCCCTGTCGGACCTCGCGACGAGCGGCTGGTGGCAGATCTTCACGCATCCGAGCCACGCCACCTGGGCGAACTACAGCGCCCTCTTGCACAACTCGGGCCTGATCACCGCGCTCAAGACGACCGCCTACATCGCGGTCGGCAACACCGTGCTCGTGGTCGTCGTCGGCGCGATGGCGGGATACGCGTTCGCATGGCTCGAGTTCCCCGGCCGCGACTGGGTCTTCATCGGCGTGATCGGTCTGCTCGTCGTGCCTCTGCAGATGGCGCTGATCCCGATGTTCCGCCTCTACGACTCGCTCGGCCTCTTCGACACCTGGTACGGCATCGCGCTGTTCCACACCGCCTTCGGGCTCCCGTTCGCGATCTTCCTGCTGCGGAACTTCTTCATCGGGCTACCGAAGGACATCCCCGAATCGGCGCGCATAGACGGGGCCTCCGAGATCCGAATCTTCTTGCGGCTGATCCTGCCGCTCGGACTGCCGGCGATCGCGTCGCTCTCGATCTTCCAGTTCCTCTGGACCTGGAACGACCTGCTC
>JBOGZQ010000063.1:0-5469 GCA_050697375.1 Gaiellaceae bacterium
CGCCGAGCCCGGTGCCGCCGCCGCGGCCGCCGGATCCCCAGCCGCCGCAGATCCGCCGGCAGCCGCCGCCGCCCCCCGTGACGCGGTACGTCGAGCCGATGCCGGAGGCGCCGCCGCGCTTGTATCGCGCGCCCTCCGCCGACACCGGCGCGTACCTCGCCGTCATCAAGGTCGTCGGCGTCGGCGGCGCGGGGCTGAACGCGGTCAACCGGATGATCGACGCCGGCATCAGCGAGGTCGACTTCGTCGCGGTGAACACTGACAGCCAGGCGCTGCACATGAGCGACGCGCCCCAGAAGATCCACATCGGCCGCGACCTCACCGGCGGCCTCGGCTCCGGCTCCGACCCCGAGGTCGGGCGCCGCTCGGCGGAGGAGAGCTACGACCAGGTGAAGCACGCGCTCCGCGGCGCGGACATGGTGTTCGTCGCGGCGGGCGAGGGCGGCGGCACCGGCTCGGGCGCCGCACCGGTCGTCGCGCGCATCGCACGCGACCTCGGCGCGCTCACCGTCGGCATCGTGACGATGCCGTTCAAGTTCGAAGGGACGAAGCGGCGCACGCAGGCCGATCAGGGCGTCGCGGCTCTGCGCGCGGCGTGCGACACGACGATCGTCATCCCGAACGACCGGCTCCTGGAGGTGCTCGACAAATCGACGTCGATGCTCGACGCGTTCAAGGTCGCCGACGACGTCCTCCGCCAGGGCGTGCAGGGCATCACCGACCTGATCACGCTGCCCGGCCTGATCAACCTCGACTTCGCCGACGTGCGCACGATCATGAGCAACTCCGGTACGGCGCTCATGGGCATCGGCTTCTCTTCGGCGGGCGATAACCGCGCGCGAGAGGCGGCCGAGCGCGCGCTGCGCTCGCCGCTCATCGACGAGGAGATCACCGGCGCGAGCGGGATCCTGCTCTCGGTCGCGGGCGGCGACGACATGACATTGATCGAGGTGAACGAGGCGGCCGAAGTCATTCGCGCCGCGGCGACGGAGGAGACGAACATCATCTTCGGCGCCACCGTCGACGACCGGCTCAACGGCCAGGTGTGGGTGACGGTCGTTGCGACCGGCATCGGCCGCGGCCGGCGCCCGTCGCGGCCGACGTTCGCACCGCCGTCGCTCGTCGACAACGACGACGTCGACGTTCCGTCTTTCTTGAAGAACTAGTGGACACGTTCCTCGCGATCGCGAGCAAGCGCGACGAGCGCCGCTACGACGATCGCCCACTTCCAGAAGACGTCGTGGCGCAGATCCTCGACGCCGGCCGCCTGAGCGGCAGCTCGCGGAACACGCAGAACTGGCGGTTCGTGATCGCGGACGCATCGCTCGCCGAGGTGGTGTGGGCGCCGGAGAACGTGCAGACGGCCGCGCTCGTCGTCGCCATCGTCGGCGAGGCGGGGATGTTCGACGTCGGCCGCTGCGCGCAGAACATGATGCTCGCTGCGTGGGATCTCGGCGTCGTTTCGTGCCCGAACGGGATCCGCGACCCCGAGCTGGCCGCAGCGCGGACGGGCGGCGACGTGAAGATGATCCTGAGCTTCGGCTATCCGCAGCGCGAGCTGAAGGTCGAGGCGCGGAGCGCGGAGGAGTGGTCCGCGCGCGCCAATAGGAAGCCGCTCGACGACCTCGTCGTTCGATAGGTTTTCACCGATGCCGCGTCCCCGTTCAAAGCCGGTCGTCGCCATGGGCGAGATCCTCATGTGGATTCTGTTCACGGTGCTGCTCGTCCCGGCGGGCGCGGTCGGGTGGGCGATCGGGCACTACACGGGGCACCACGGCGGCGGTACGCGGACGGTGACCGTCAGCGCGTCGGCGCCTGCGACGACGACCACGGCGCCCGCGGCGACGACGACGGCGAAGGCCGCGACGACCACCGCGGCTGCGGCGCCGAGCGCGGCCGGCAAGGCGATCTTCCTCTCAGCCGGCTGCGCCGCGTGTCACACGTTCAAGGCGGCGGGCGCGACGGGCACGATCGGGCCCGATCTCGACACCGCCCCGGAGAAGGACGCGAAGGCGACGAACACACCGCTCGTCGGGTTCGTGATGAAGTCGATCATCGCTCCGGACGCCTTCATCTCGCCCGGCTACTCGAAGGGCCTCATGCCGAAGACGTTCCAGTCGTCGCTCGGCGCGAAGAAGATCGAAGAGCTCGTCGCGTTCATCACTGCCGGCAAGTCGTGATCGAGGCGATCCACATCGGGCCGGAGGAGAGCGGGCCGCTCGGCGCCGTCGACTCCGTGCGCGCGGTCGCCGGGCAAGGGCTCGAGGGCGACCGGCACTTTCGTCCCAACGGCGCGAAGCCGGGGCAGGCGCTGACGCTCGTCGAGGCGGAGAACGTCGCGGACGTTGGGCTTGGCCTGGGAGAGACGCGTCGCAACCTGACGACGCGCGGCGTGCAGCTCAACGATCTCGTCGGCAAGAAGTTCAAGGTGGGAGACGTGGAGTGCTACGGCGTCGAGCTGTGCGAGCCGTGCGAGCATCTCCAGTCGATGACGCGGCCTGGGATCATCAAGGATCTCGTCCATCGCGCCGGCATCAACGCCGACATCCTGAGCGACGGCGTCATCCGCGTCGGCGACGCGATCAGCTTCTAGTCGAGCAGAACCGCGTTCGGCGTCGCCGCGGCGAGCTTGCGGTCTGCGGTGACCAGCGTCGCTCCCCGGAGCTCCGCGAGGACGACGTAGCACGCGTCGTACGGCGTCAGTCCGCGATCGAGGCCTACCGTCAATGCTCCTGTTGCGAGCTCCGAAAGCCGCACGGTCGCGATCGGCCAGCGCAGCATCTCGTCCAACCGTGCAATCGCCCCGTCTCGTGTCACGCGCTTCGCCCGGACATACGTCCGCAAGGAGTTCGCAACTTCGAGGCAGGCGAGCTCCGGCCACTGCGCGACGACGTCGCCCGTGTGGATCCGCTCGAACCACCCGAGCGCGTCTGGCGCCTCATCCATGAGAGCGCGTATCGCGACGCTCGCGTCCGGGACGATGTCAGCGGTCGAGGCCGTCCCGGTGATCCCTGATCGCCTGGATCCCCTCGTCGACGACTTCGCGCGGCAGCGTCAGTTCCTTACGGAACTCGAGCAGTGTCTGGAACCAGTCGCTCTGTTCGTTCCGCCGCGCGGCCTCCTGCTCGAGGACGGTGAGGATCTCGGCATTCAGGGAGCGGTTGGAGTCCTTCGCCCAGCGCTTGAGCTGGTCGTAGAGCTCAGGCGGGATGTCGCGAACGTAGAGGGTCGGCATGGCGGTCATGCTAGCACCATGCAAGCACGAGCTCGGACCGCGCGCAATTGGCTCTTTCGGCCCTGTCGGGCTTCGTTGACTATCGGCGACCAACTCGTTACGTTCGTTGCATGAAAAAGAAGTTCAAGCTCCGCGATCTTCCGCCGATCGTGGTCAAGAAGCTGTTGGAGACCACTCCCTTCCGGCGTTCGTAGTTGCCTCCACGGTCACTTGAGCAACGTTGATTCCTCGTGGACGAGCCTTGCCGGCTCGGTCTATCGGTCGCTGATCGACGATGAACTCGCGCGCGAGACCGATCGCAAGTCGTCCTTCGAGTCGCGGGGCCTACAGATCGTTAGCAGTGCGGGTGGGATCGTGACGCTTCTCTTCGCGCTCGCCGCCGTTGTCACGAATCTCAAGACCTTCACGCCGGGAGGAGGGACCAAGGACTTCCTCATCGTGGCTCTCGTTCTTTTCGTCGCTGCGACCTGCTGCGGTATCACTGCGAACGATCCGACGCGATACGGCGAACCGACCGTGACGTCGCTCCGCGGGCTACTCACGGACGGCGCTTGGATCGGCGACGTCCCGTCGGCTCAACGCCAGGTAGCGCAGATGGAGATCACGATGATCGAAGAGGCGAGGAGGGCCAACAACAGAAAGGCGTGGTACCTCCGTATTGGGCTTTCCCTCGAGATTCTCGGCGTGGCCGCGGTCGCGATCGCGGTCCTTCTGATCCTGACCTAGGGAAGCGTGCAGCTCTGCCGCGTACCGGCGAGCTGGTCGAACGCGCTGTCGGCGCTGACGATGATGCCGATGCTCGCCGTGCGCGCGTGCAGGGTCGTCAGCCGCAGCATTCCGTCCTTGCCCTTGCTGAGGCACCCGTCGGACGCGCGCCAGTACGGCGAGTAGCGCACCGCGATCCGGTACTCGCCGCCGCGCGGCACGGCGACGACGATGCGCGCCTGCGTCATCGCGACGACACGCGCCTTGCCGGGCCCGGTGACGATCGGCTGGAAGTGCGGGACGCGGTAGATCTTGGTCGTCGGATCCTCGAACACGAGCCGCAGACCGGCGCGCCCGCTCTTCACGATCGCCGCCTCCCCGCGTGAGCTGTAGTCGAGCGGCGCCTTCGCAAGCACGACGTACCCGACGCCGAGCCCGTGCAGCCAATGCAGGTACGCGCGCGGGCCGAGCTTGCCGTACAGGATCTCGTTCGCGGGGAAGTCGTCCTGGCGGAACCAGCCGCGCGCGAGCGGGATGTCGGCGTCGGCGAGATACGTCGCGCCCCAGTGGCCGGTCGTGTCGACCGACTCGACGCGCGTGTCCGGCCCGGCGTGGGCTTTGAGGAACGTGATCGCGCCCGTCCACGCGGACGCGACCGTCGTCGGGTCGGCCTGCGCGTTCGCGAAGTTGAACGCGAGCGGCGACAGGTTCCACGACAGCGCGAGCGCGAACACGACGAGTCCTGGTACCAGCGGCTTCCACCGCCGCAGCGAGAAGATGAGCACCGCGAGCGGCACCGCGGCGTAGCGCATGCGCGCGACGTTTTCGCCGACCGCAGACGGGACGATGTACGCGACGATCATCGCGCCGAGGTAGACCGCGAAGACGTAGCGGAGCACGCTCGCGCTCTCGATCCGCCACGTGAACGCGAGCCCGAGCAGGCAGAACGAGATGCCGGCGGCGAGCTCGGCAAACGAGTACGGGTAGTCGCCGCCGCCGGGGAAGAGGCGCCAGAGGACGAGCTCGATTCCCCCTGCGACCGCGATCGCCGCGACCGGCCCCCAGTTGCGCGGCACCGACGCGCGCCGCGCGAGCGCAACACCCGCGAGGACGACGACGAGCAGGAGGAACGCGACGGGCGACGCCGCGAGCGTGAGCGCGGCGAACGCGGCGAAGCGCCAACGCTTGCCCGCCTGCAGCGCCCAGATCGCGAGGAGCGCGAGCGCGATCCCGAGCGCGAACGGGAACGCGGCCGAGAGGACGATCCCCGCCCACACGACCGCGAAGCTGCGGCTCGACCAGCGCGTCATCGGTCCCCACTCGCGCCACACGATCACCGCGAACGCGAGCGATGCGAGCGCGACCGTCGCCACCGCGAGCAGGCGGATCCCGAGCGCGGCGGCGAGCGGGTAGTAGATGAGGCTGTACGTGACGAAGCTGTAGCGGCCCGCGTACCAGAAGTTGTTCCAGAGCGTGAAGCCGTGCTGGAGGAAGAGCGTGCGCTGGTACGCGTGCGCGGCGAGATCCGA
>JBOGZQ010000064.1:0-3829 GCA_050697375.1 Gaiellaceae bacterium
CGCCCTCCGCCTCCGGCGGGCGTGTGAGCGCGTGGTAGAGCGGCTCGGTGTGGCCGGCCTCGAGCGCCTCGCGGACGAGCACGTCGATGACGTCGCCGTTCTCGGCGTGCACCATCACGAGCGCGCCCGTCTTCGCGGCGACCTCCATCGTGCGATAGAGCGTGTCGTCGTCGACCATGAGCGCGCCCTTGTACGCCATGAAGAGCTTGTACGAGGTGATCCCCTGGTCGGGCAGCGACGCGAGCTCCTCGAGCGTGCCACCCTCCGCGAGATCCGTGACCGCCATGTGGTAGCCCATGTCGATCACCTGCTTGCCACTCGCCTTCGCGCGCCAGTCGTCGAGCGCCTGCGCGAACGTCTGGCCCTTCCCCTGGATGATGAAGTCGACGTGGCACGTCGTGCCGCCGAACGCGGCCGCCGTCTGGCCCGACTCGACGTCGTCGATCGTCGTCGTCCCGCCGAACGGCATGTCGAGATGCGTATGGGGGTCGACGCAGCCGGGAAGCACGTACTTCCCGGCTGCATCGACGACCTTGTCGGCCTGTACGTCGAGGTTCTCGCCGATCAGGGAGATGCGCTCGTCGTCGACGAAGACGTCCGCGACATAGGCGTCCGCCGCGGTGACGATGCGTCCTCCTCTGATCAGCGTCGACACTTCTACTTCCCGCCCGGAGTCAGGTGGACGACGATCGGCTTGTAGCCCTTGCCGTAGACGTCCATGCCCTGCGCCTTGAGCCCGGCGACCGCCGCTGCGGCGAGATCGGTCCGGTACGCGCCGGCCGTCGGCGTCTTCTTGATGCCGCCGAACTTCTTCATCAGCTTCCACGTCCGGGTGTAGGACGCCTTGTCCATGATCCCGATGCCCGTCGTGCTCGGCCAGATGAGCTGGTTGATCTGGTTCATCATCCAGGTCTGGTGCGTGCGGGGCAGCGTCGGCCCGGCCTTGAGCGTGAAGTTGACGCACTGCGCCACGTGGTCGCGGCAGTAGATCCAGCCGGCCAGCGTTGCGCCGATGACCTTCTCCGCGATCTGTTGATGCGCGGCGCTCTTCAAGTACGACGCCGTCGAGAAGAGGTTGTCCTCGAGCATCCCGAAGCCGAGCTTCTGCATGTCGAGCACGTTCAGCTCGCTGAGCGTGAAGAGCTTCCCGGTCTTCGGGTTCTTCGTCTCGAGCACCTGTGCGAGCTCGTTGTAGGTCATCGCCGAGGCGGCGTCGACCTGGTGGTTGACGAACAGCCCCATGTCGAACGGCTGCTGGACGATCGTGACGCCCTTGTTGTGCGCGGGATCCGTTCCCGCCGCCGTGAGCGCTGCGAAGAGCTCGTACTGGTCGCCGCCGAGCCAGTTCGCGACCTTCTTGCCCTTCAACTTCGCGATCGTGTTGTCGCCGGTCGACTTCCACGTGATCTCCGTCATGCCCGAGCGGCTGAAGACCTGCGCGATGTCGACGAGCTGGGTGCCCGTGTCGCGTGCCGCGAGCAGCGCGGTCAGCCAGTTGACGCCGAACTGCGCGCGGCCGGCGGCGACCACCTGGCCGGGGACGATCTGCGGCCCGCCGTTCAAGAGCTTCACGTTGAGGCCCGCCGCCTTGTAGTAGCCGAGGTCGAGCGCCGCGTAGTAGCCGGCGAACTGCGCCTGCGGCACCCACTGCAGCTGAATCGAGATATTCGTGAGCGACGGCTTCGCGGAAGCCGTGCTCGCCATCGCCGCGACGACTGCCGCGACGAGCGCCCCTGCGACCCATTTCCTCATGCAACCCTCCCTTTCCCGTGACTCCATTGACTCAGGGTTGATTTCTACTCCTATGTGACGCGCGTGTCAGGTGCCCAGCGGACGACGATTCGCTCCGTCCCCACGACCGCCCCGTAGAGGGCGAGGCCGAGGAGCGAGGCGACGAGGATCCCTGCCCACGCCACGTCGAACTGGAAAACGTCGGCGGCGTTGTTGATGAGGACGCCGAGCGCGTTCAGCGAACCGCCGAAGTACTCGCCGACGATGGCGCCGATCATCGCGAGCACGCTCGCCACCTTCAGCGCGGTGAAGACAAACGGCAGCGCCGTCGGGACGCGCACGCGCCGCCAGATCTCCAGCTCGCTCGCGGCGTAGGAGCGCATCAGCTCGATCTGGCGCGGCTTCGCGCTCTGCAGGCCGCGCAGCGTGTTCACCATCACCGGCAGAAAGCAGAGGACGCCTGCGATCGCCATCTTCGAGTGCGGGGAGATCGGGTTGAACCAGGCGCCGAAGATCGGGGCGAAGGCGATGATCGGGACAGCGTTCGCGGCGATGAAGATCGGCATCAGCGCGGTTCCCACGGTCCGGAAGCGGGAGACGACCGTGGCGGCCAGCATCCCGAGCCCGGAGCCGATCGCGAAGCCGCCGAGCGCCTCCTTGAACGTGTACCAGCCGGCCGGCCAGAGCGTGTGCCGCTCCGTCCAGAACACGCTCACGATCGTGCTCGGCTTCGGGAGCAGGAACTGGTGCACGTGGAGCGCGCGCACGAGCCCCTCCCACAGCCCGACGACGAGGACGAAGACGACGAGCGCCGGCAGCCACTCAGCGATCCGCTTCAAGGAGCTCCTCCTCTTCGGGCAGCAGATGCTCGCCGCGCTTTCGCAGCAGCTCCCGCACCTTCGTCACCAGCTCGAAGAAGAGCGGCGAATCGCGCGTCTCCGCCGTCCGCGGGGTCGGCAGGTCGATCTCGATGACGCCGGCGATCCGGCCCGGGCGCGGGCTCATCACGACCACCCGGGTCGAGAGGAAGACCGCCTCCGAGATCGAGTGCGTCACGAACACGACGGTGTTGCCGGTCTTCTCCCAAATCGAGAGGAGCTCGAGGTTGAGCCTGTCCCGCGTCATCTCGTCGAGCGCGCCGAAGGGCTCGTCCATCAGCAGCAGCGCCGGCTCGAAAGCGAGCGCCCGGGCGATCGCGACCCGCTGCTGCATGCCGCCCGAGAGCTGCCACGGGTGGTGGTCGGCGAAGGCTTCCAGCTCCACGAGCTCGAGCATCTCCCGGAGGCGGGCGCGACGCCGTTCGCGGTCCCAGCCGAGCATCTCGAGCGGCAGCGCGATGTTCTTCGCGACGGTGCGCCAGTCGAAGAGCACCGCCTCCTGGAAGACGATCCCGTAGTCGCCGTCCTTGCGCGCCTGCCGCGCGGGCTTCCCGTTGACCGTGACCGTGCCGGCCGTCGGCGGCGTCAGGTCGCCGATGACACGAAGCAGCGTCGACTTGCCGCAGCCGGACGGGCCGATGAGCGAGACGAACTCGCCGGGCTCCAGCTCGAGATCGATGTTCTCGAGCGCCGTGACGTTGCCCTGCGCGAACGTCTTCGTGACGTTCTTGATCTGCACGACGCTCATGCGACGTTCTCCGGAGCCTTGCGCACGATCGCTTTCTCTCCGAGGACGACGAGCACGAAGAAGGCGATCCCGAGTAGCGCGGCGATGACATTCGTCGCCCACAGCTCCTGCGGTTCGATCGAGTAGTACTCGTTGAAGTTGAAGATCGCGCCGCCGAGGCCGTTCTGGAGGCCGGTCGGCAGCTCGCCGATGATCGCGCCGACGACGCTCGCCGTCGCCGAGAGACGGAGCGCCGAGAAGAGATACGGAAGCGACGACGGCACGCGGAGCTTCCAGAGCACGGTCCAGCGGCTCGCGGCATACGTCTGCATCAGCTCCATCGCGCGTGGGTCGGCGGCGCGAAGCCCGCGCAGCGTGTTGATCGTCACCGGGAAGAAGGTGAGGTAGGTCGCGATCACGGCGACAGCGCCCCAGCCCTGCAGCGGCCCCGGCAGCTTCGGGTTGACCCAGACGACGACCATCGGCGCGATCG
>JBOGZQ010000065.1:0-4264 GCA_050697375.1 Gaiellaceae bacterium
TCGTGTACGAGTCGATCTTCTCCAGCGCGGAGCGGTTGATCACCGGCCCGATGTCTGTCGAGTCTTCCCAGCCGGGACCGAGCCGGAGCTTCTCGACCGCTGCGACGAGTTTTTTCTGGAGGGCGTCGTAGACGCGCTCATGTGCGATCACGCGCGACGCTGCGGTGCAGCGCTGGCCTGACGTCCCGAATGCGGACCAGACGATGCCGTCGACGGCGAGGTCGAGGTCGGCGTCGTCAAGCACGATGATCGCGTTCTTGCCGCCGAGCTCGAGGTGCACGTGCTTCAAAGTCTCCGCCCCTGCTTCGAGCACCTTCACGCCCGTCTCGCGCGAGCCCGTGAGCGTGATGACGCGGATGTCGGGATGGCGAGCCATGCGGTCGCCGACACTCGCGCCGCCGCCGTGCACGATCTGCACGACGTCCTCGGGAATGCCCGCCTCGTGCAGCAGCTGGACGAAGCGCGCGGCGAGCGCCGGCGTGTCGGTCGCCGGCTTCAGCACGACGGTGTTGCCGCACACGAGCGCCGGGATGAGCTTCCACGACGGGATCGCGACCGGGAAGTTCCACGGCGTGATCGCGCCGACGACGCCGATCGGCTGGCGGATGCTCATGTTCCACTTGTCCGGCAGCTCCGACGGCGTCGTCTGGCCGAAGAGGCGGCGCCCCTCGCCGGCCATGTAGTACGTGATGTCGATCGCCTCCTGGACGTCGCCGCCCGCCTCGGCGCGCACCTTCCCCATCTCGTGCGTCATCAGCTCGGTGAGCGCGGCCTTCTCCTCCTCGAGCAGCCGCGCGAATCGGTAGAGGATCTCGCCGCGCCTCGGCGCCGGCACGACCCGCCAGCGCGCGAAGGCCCCCTTCGCGCGCGCGACCGCTTGGTCGACGTCCTCGACACCCTGGCGCGGAAAGACGCCGATCGTCTCGCCGTCGGCCGGGCTCGTGCTCTCGAACGTCTCCGCGGTCACCGCCACGAGACGAGGGTAATGGCTACTCGGGGGCGTCCGTGTCGGGGAACGTGCCCGTGATGCGCGGCCGCCGCCGGTTGCGGATCTCGCGCTTTTCCTTGAACTCGCCGGCGTCCTGGCCGCCGCGGCGGTCGGGGCCTTCGCGCCGGTCGACGATGACGGTCACGTTCGGGTTGTCCCGGTAGTACTCGACCATCTTGTCGTAGAGCTCGTCGGCGAGCTCGCGGGGGATCACGCAGTAGATCATCCTGCTCCAATTGTGAAGGAGGCGGAGGGCCGGGTCTAGATGCGGGCGATCTCGGGGACGAGACGGCCTTCGTCCTCGACGCGCGCGTTCCAGCCCTTGAAGCCGTCCTCGAGCTCGTCCAGCTCGTGGCCGCGGCGCTCGAGCCGGACCGGCTGCGCCGACTCGGGGGTGATGCGGTACTGGTACCAGGAGAGGTCCCACGCGACCGTCACGGCGAGCTCGCCGGAGACGCCCGAGAGCGGGACGATGCTCGCGTGCGCCTCGCCGAGGCTCTTCGCGATGCCGCCGACGGTGCGCCGGTACGTGCTCGCGTTGAACAGGTCGGCCGCCTCGAGGATCGAGACCTCCTCCTCGGAGAGACGGCGAAGGATCGGCTCGGGCGGCGCGATCGACTCGCCGTTCGAGCGCGAGAGGCCGAGGAAGTCGACGAGGCCGCGGCGGCGCCGGCGGCGGTCGCCGGCGATCGTCGGCTGCGTCGGCGTCCCTTCCTTGATCCAGCCGTGCTCGATCGCGGTCTCCTGACACAGCGGGCACACGTGTACGAGCTCCGCCCCCTCTTCGGGCGCAAAGCGAACGAAGCGCTCGCCGAGCAGAAGGGTCCGCTCGCAGATCGCGCACTGCCTCAACGTCGACACTTTCGTGACCCTCACCGCCCTCCGAATATACGCTATGGTGTCTTACATGTGTGTTTTACCAATAGGGCCGGCGTGAGGGGCGGTCCAAGAGCGCGGCGGCACCATCGAGGGCGCTGGCACGTGCTCGCGCGGGTCGAGCGCTTCACCGAGCCGGCCCTCCTCCTCCTCCTGCGTGAGCAGCCGACGCACGGCTACGACCTGTTGGAGCGGCTACCCGAGCTGACGGGCGAGGCCCGCGTCGAGATGGGCAACCTCTATCGCCTCCTGCGCGCGCTCGAGGACGAGGGCCTCGTCACCTCCGAGTGGAGCGACGGCAAGCGCACCTACGCGATCACCGAGCCCGGCTCCGAGCTCCTCGACCAGTGGGCCGAGGCGCTTCGCAGCGCGCAGCAGCGCACGCAACGGTTTCTCGATCGTTACGAGGAGAGGAGGTGACCATGCACCATCACCATCGACGCGGCTGGGGCGAGGGCGGCCCGCGGATTCTGTTCCGCGGCGGCTTCCCGAATCGCCAGGAGCTCCTCGAGCGCCTGGAGAACTACCAGCGCGATCTCGAGCAGCAGCTCGCGGACATCGCGGACGTGATCGCGCACCTGCGCGACAAGCCGAGCGACCCTCAAACAGCGACGTCGTCGTGACAGCGAACGACCGGTACCTGGTACCGCTGAGGCGGTACCAGGTACCTAAGCCTTGGCTGCCTCTTGCTCTTTCTTGGTCGACTCGATGATCTTCTGCGCGACGTGCGTCGGCACTTCCTCGTAGCGGAGGAAGGCCATGTGGTAGTCGCCGCGGCCGCCGGTCATCGACGTGAGCGCCTGCGAGTACGTAAGGATCTCGGCCATCGGCACTTCCGCGCGGATCGTCGTCATCCCGCTGGCGGGTTCCATCCCGTGGAGGCGGCCGCGACGCGAGTTGAGGTCGCCGTTCACCGCGCCGACGGTGTCGTCGGGGACGGTCACCTCGAGCTCCATGATCGGCTCGAGCAACACCGGCTCGGCCTTCTGGTAGGCGTCCTTGAACGCGAGCGAGCCGGCGATCTTGAACGCCATCTCCGACGAGTCGACCGCGTGCTCCATCCCGTCGACGAGCGTCACACGCACGCCGTACACCGGCGCGCCGGCGAGGTCGCCGTGCTCCATCGCTTCGCGCACGCCCTTGTCGACCGCAGGCCGGTAGCTGTGGGAGATCACCCCGCCGACGATCTTGTCGACGAACTCGTACGTCGGGCCGTCGGCGTCGCCCTCCATCGGCGTGATGACGATCTCGCAGTCGCCGAACTGGCCGCGCCCGCCGGTTTGCTTCTTGTAGCGGTGACGCGCGCGCGCCTCCTTGCGGATCGTCTCCTTGTAGGGCACGCGCGGCGGATGCAGCTCGACGTCGCAGTGGAAGCGGCTGCGCAGCCGGTCGCACGCGACCTCGACCTGCATCTGCGAGAGGCCGGAGAGGAGTTGCTCGCCCGTCTGCGGGTCGCGCCGCATCTGCAGCGTCGGGTCCTCTTCGGAGAGACGGCGCAGGCCGGCGGCCATCTTCTCCTCGTCGCCCTTCGCCTTCGGCGAGATCGCGAAGCTCATGACGGGCTGGGGGAAGTCGATGTGCGGCGGCTCGACCGGCACCTCGTGGTCGACGAGCACGTCGCCGGTGACGACGTCCTTCAGCTTTCCCACCGCACCGAGGTCGCCGACGCAGAGCGCCTCCCCGGGCTCGCTGTCCTTCCCCTGGAGCAGCAGGATCTGCGCGAGCCGCTCCTTCGCGTGCGTGCGCGGGTCGACGAGCGTCGAGTCGCCGCTGATCGGGCCGGCGAGGACGCGGAAGCAGCTGATGCGGCCCGCGAACGGATCGGCGATCGTCTTGAAGATGAAGACCGCCTGCTTCGCGTCGCCGAACTCGATCGTCGTCCCCTTGCGCGCCGGCGACGGCACGCCCTCGACGAGCAGGTCGAGGAGCGCGGTCGTCCCGAGGTTCTTCGTCGTGACGCCGCACGCGACGGGGTAGAGCTCGTCGCGCGTGACAGCGTTCTTCAGCGCGGCGGCGACGTCCTCCGCCGGCAGCTCCTCCCCGTCGAGGTAGCGCGCCATCAAGTCCTCGTTCGTCTCGACGACCGCGTCGAGGAGCTTCTCGCGGTACTCCTGCACCTGCGCCGCCATCGACTCGGGGATCGGCTGCGCGTCGCCCTCCTTCCCGCTGGACGGATCCGTGTACGCGCACATGTGCAGCAGGTCGACGACGCCCGTGAGCTCGTGCTCGGAGCCGATCGGCAGCTGGATGGCGACGCAACGGTCCGACAGCTGCGTGCGCGCGGCCTCGAGCACGCGGAAGAAGTCGGCGCGCTCGCGGTCGAGCATGTTGACGAAGACGACGCGCGAGAGCTCGTACTCCTCGGCGCGCTTCCACACCCGGAGGCTCCCCACCTCCACG
>JBOGZQ010000066.1:0-5878 GCA_050697375.1 Gaiellaceae bacterium
AGCTCGTCGCGCGTCACCGCCGACTTGAGCGCGGCTGCGACGGCTTCCGCGTCGAGCTCCTCCCCTTCGAGGTACCGCGCCATGAGCGCCTCGTCGGTCTCGACGACGGCATCGAGGAGCTTCTCCCGGTACTCCTGGACGAGCTCGGTCATCGAGTCGGGGATCGGCTGCGGCCCGCCCTCCTTGCCGCCCGACGGGTCGTCGTACGCGCACATGTGGAGAAGATCGACGACGCCGGTGAGCTCGTGCTCGGCTCCGATCGGAAGCTGAATCGCGACGCAGCGCTCGGAGAGCTGCGTCCGCGCGGCTTCGAGGACGCGGTAGAAGTCGGCGCGCTCGCGGTCGAGCATGTTGACGAAGACGACGCGCGAGAGCTCGTACTCCTCGGCGCGCTTCCACACCCGGAGGCTCCCCACCTCCACGGCCATGACGCCGCTGAGGACGACGAGCGCGCCCTCGACGACGCGGAGCGACGCGTACGTGTCAGCCTGGAAGCCGGCGTCGCCGGGGCAGTCGATGAAGTTGATCTTCCGGTCGTGCCACTCGAGGTGGGTCAGCGTCCCGGAGAGGGACATCTGGCGCCGGTGCTCGTCGTCGTCCCAGTCGCTGACCGTCGAGCCCTGTTCGATCGATCCAAGCCTGTTCGTCTTCCCGGCCTGGAACAGCAGGGCCTCGACGAGCGAGGTCTTGCCGACTCCGCGGTGGCCGACGACGGCGATGTTGCGGATCTTTCCGGGCTCGGTGGCAGGCATCGAAGACGCGTCCTCCTCGAGATATGTGGCCGACGCGCCATCGTAACGCCGTCTATCCGCCGGCAGCACTCCAAACGGCGCATTTGTGTTCGGCCCCGAACGTCGTCTCCGGCGCGGGCGCGGGCTCGACGAGCGACTCCGCCTGGTCGCCCGCAGAGGTGTACTTCGGCCATGCGGGCAGCCCCGCCCCGTTCGGGTTTCCGGTCTTGGCGAAGTTCGTCCAGTAGCCCTCCATCGCCGTCGCCAGCGCCTTCTGGGCCGTGTCGAGCTTCGATCCGCTCGTCGGGAAGATGTACTGGATCTCCGACGCGTGGTAGGCGCCGAGCGAGTACGGAACCGGATTGAGCTGGAAGATCATCGGCGGGCTCGGGTCGTTGAACTCGTACTGGTAGGTCGGCACGTACAGCGACAGGTGCTGGACGTCCTCGCGGGCGTTGCACGCGAAGATCGCGTCCGTGCCGACGGCGCCGAGCGCGTTGTACGGCGTCGGGTACGCCGACAACGGATACAGCGCGACGATGGGAGCAGCGAGGGCCGGGGACGGAAGCTGAAGCGTCGCCGCAACCTGCGCTTGGTAGTTGTCGGGCGTGACCGGGTTCCCGAGCTGCGAGTTGAGCAGGTCGACGAACAGCATCCACTCGTCGTGGTTCGTGCCCGAGAGCACCGGCACGTGGTTGAAGTCGCCCGTCGCGAACGCGACGTTGTACTGCGCCGGCAGCACGCTGCTGATGTTCGGAAGCTGGCTGATCGCCGTCTCGTTCGCGAGCAGCGTCGCCACCGGCAGTGCGCGCAGGCACGCCGCCGTCTGGTCGGTGCAGCCCATCGTCGTCGCGAGCGATCGGCCGGTCGACTCTGCCTGCGCAAGCGTCGGGACGGTCTCGGCGTAGGAGCCGCTCTCGGTGATGGCGTGCGCGAACAAGCCCTTCGCACCCGGCGAGACGAGCTGCGAGCGAACGCTGAGCCCGCCGGCGGACTCGCCGAAGATCGTCACGTTCGCCGGGTTGCCTCCGAAGTGCGCGATGTTGCGCTTCACCCAGCCGAGCGCGAACTGCTGGTCCATCAGGCCGTAGTCGCCGGAGTCGTGCGTCGGCGACTCGGCGGACAGCGCCGGATGCGCGAGGAAGCCGAGCAGGCCGAGCCGGTAGTTGATGGTGACGACGATGACGCCGCGCTTCACGAGCGCAGTCGGGTCGTAGTCGGTGCTCTCGCCCGTGATCAGCGCGCCGCCGTGGATCCAGAACATGACCGGAAGCCGCGACGACGGATTCGCGCCGGGCGGCGTGTACACGTTGAGAAAGAGACAGTCCTCGTCCGTGCTCGGCACGCCGAACGGGCCAAGCGATTGCGGGCACCCCGAGCCGAACTCGGTCGCCTGCCGCACGCCCTTCCACGACGCGTGCGGTTGCGGCGGCCGCCAGCGCAGCGCGCCGACCGGCGGCGTCGCATACGGGATGCCGCGGAACGCGCGCAGCCCGTCCTGGATGGCGCCGCGGACGACGCCATTGTCCGTCGCGACGACCGTCGGGTCCACCTTGGGCTTCTTCGGGTGCGTCTTCGCCGACGCACCTCCGACGAGTACCGCCGCAGCCACGCACGCACCAACCACCAGCACGATTCTCATGGCGACTCCTTCGTTGAACCGCGGTTCAACGGGGAGTCTAGACGGTGCTAGAGCGCCGCGCGCTGCGCCGCGCCGGCGAGGCGGGCCTTGAGGCGGAGAATCGCCTTCGTGTGCAGCTGCGAGACGCGCGACTCGGTGACGCCGAGCACCTCGCCGATCTCGCGCAGGGTCAGCTCCTCGTAGTAGTAGAGCGTGACGACGAGCTTCTCCCGCTCGGGCAGCCGCGCGATCGCGTCGGCGATCGCCTCGCGCAGCTCGGTCTGCGAGAGCGCGCCCTGCGGGTCGGGCGCCTCCGTGTCCTCGATCGTGTCGATGAGCGCCACCTGGTCGCCGCCCGAGCCGGAGATCGTCCACAGCTCGTCGAGCGCCGCGATCGAGGAGCGGGAGATCTCGGACAGGCTCTCGTCCAGCTCCTCCTCGGTCAGGCCGAGCTTCGTCGCGATCTCCTCGTCGCTCGGGACGCGGCCGAGCTTGCTCTCCAGCTCGCCGATGGCCCGCTCGATGTCGCGCGCCCGAGAGCGGACGGAGCGCGGCACCCAGTCGAGCGCGCGCAGCTCGTCGATGATGGCGCCCCGGATGCGGGCGATCGCGTACGTCTCGAACTTCACGTCCCGGTCGGGGTCGTAGCGCTCGATCGCGCCGATGAGGCCGAGGAGGCCGTACGAGACGAGGTCCTCGTCGTCGACGTGCGCCGGGAGCCCGCTGCCGAGCCGGCCGGCGACGTATTTCACGAGCGGCGCATACGTGACGATCAGGCGGTCGCGCAAGGCCGGATCCGCCTTGGCGCGGTACTCGCGCCAGAGCGCCTGCATCTCGTCGGGGCGGCTCACGGTCAGAGAATACGGCGTGGGCTGGCCGATTCCCCTAGTGACGGAAGACAGAGAGCGCCAGCGAGCCCATCCAGGCGGCGATCGCAGCGGCCGCGACCGCGATCACCCAGCCGCGCGCGCCGTGGCCGGTGGCCGCGACGGCGACGAGCAGGAATGCCGCGGCGAGCACGGAGAAGAGGATTCCGAGGCCTCTGCGCTGCACCGGGCGACGGTACTATCCGCCAGGCCTAGGGGCGTAGCTCAGTTGGTAGAGCGGCGGTCTCCAAAACCGTAGGCCGGGGGTTCGAGTCCCTCCGCCCCTGTCGATGCCTGCCGATCCGAACACGCCGCGCACGGGGACGTTCCTCGGCATCCCGTACGACTGGCGGACGGACGGGATCGGCGCCCGCGTGAAGCAGCGCTGGTGGGATCCCTCCGAGGCCCGGCTCGTCGTCCCCCGCGCCTTCGGCTGGGGCTACGACGTCAATCTGGCCCGGCTCCTCGGCCGCAAGCCGCAGAAGTAGAAGTCGCGACGTTGTCGTAGCGCCCCGCCGGGTAGACCTAAGGGCGTGCCCGCCGCTCCCTCCCCCTCGACGATCTGGCGGGCGCGGCGCGAAGTCGCGGCGAGCCCGGCCGTCGCGGACGCGGCGATCGCCTTCCGGCGCGAGCGCGGCCGGCGCGGAGACCGCGAGCTCGACCTCGCCCTCGCACGCAGCGCCCAGGCCCTCGTCTCCGACGCGTTCGAGCTCGGCTGGTGGCGCGACGAAGGCGGCAGCTTCGCCCATTACCTCCTCTCGTTCAGCCTCGAGTGCGCCTGGGAGGAGCTCGCCTCGGGCGGCACGTCCGTGTATCCGCACCCGTGGCGGTTCCGGCAGCCCGGCCACGGGATGTCGATGGCGATCGCGTACGCCGTCCGCTTCTATCCGCACGCGCTGCGGCCGGTCGAGCTCGACGCGTGGCAGCGCTCGGAGATGAGCTGGGGACGGCGCGCCCTCTCCGCGCTCGGCGGGCTCGGCACGTGGTACCCGGTGACGCCGGCGATGTACGACGGGCGCTGCACCCCGCTCCGGTCGTGGCCGTCGAGCCGAGGCCGCGTGCAGCTCGCGGCGTTCGTCGCCGGCGCACGTCTCCCGTTCGACACGATCGTGAACGGCCGCCGCCTCGGCGCGAACCGCCCGTTGCTCGTGCGCACGCTGCTGCACGAGGAGACGCACGCCGGCTTCTGGCGTGCGTATCGCGGTGAGCCGAGAAACAGGCTCGCCGCGTCCGTCGAGGAGAACGTCGTGCAGCTCCATGAGCTCGCGGTCACGCTCGCGCTGCGCGACGGACGGCTTCCCACCGTCGACGACGTCGAGCGGATGGCCCGCCATGAGCGGCGCCACGGCGTCGTCGAGATGATCGCGGCCTCCACCGGCGGCGGCGGGATCCGCGGCGCATGCCGTCGCGCCCGCGCACTCACCGTGCGCGCGTCGCGCTACTCGCGCGAGAGCGACGTCGCCGCGCTGCTCAACCGCCACGCCGGAGGGCGCCACCCCGTGTACGCGTGGCGGTACGCGCTCCGCTAGGAGTCGTCGCGCTTCTCGAGCCGAGCGCGGAAAGCATCGCGGAGCTTCCGGTCGGACAACCGCTTCGGCGGCTCCGGCTCGGGCTCCGGGTCGCGCCGCTTCACGTTCGTCACCTCGTCGCTCCGGTCACCGTAGGAGCGTGCATAGACCTCCTCCTCGGCGAGCGGAGGCAGCTCGGCGCGGCGGCGGCGCAGCACGGGTCCTCTCCTATCACTCCGTGGCCTGCAAGGCCAGCTGACGGTACTCGACGAGACCGGACACTCCAACCCCGACGAGCCGCAATGCGCCGGGCCGGTCTTTCAGGCCGCGGTCGAGTAGGCGGCATGCGAGCTCGCCAATCCGTCCGGGATCGTCGATGCCGACGTCGAGCGACGTCGAGCGGCTGCGGATGGAGAAGTCCCCGTAGCGAAGCTTGGTCGTCACCGTGCGCGCCGTCTGGCCGCGCGCGCGCAGGTGGCCGGCGACCTCGTTCGCCATCCCGCGCAGCTCGTCGTGGAGGCGCTCGCGGTCGACGAGGTCCCGCTCGAAGGTGTTCTCGACGGAGATCGAGATCCGCCCGACCTCGTTGTCGAGCCCGCGGGGGTCGATGCCGCGCGCGCGGTCGCGCAGCGCGGTGCCGACGCTGCCCGGCAGGAGTCGCCGGAGATCATCGTCGGAGAGCGCCGCGAGCCCGCCGACCGTGTCGATCCCGGCGGCGCGAAGCCGCTGCTCCGCCTTCGGCCCGACGCCGGGAAGACGGCGCACGTCGAACGGCGCGAGGAACGACGCCTCCTGCCCCGGTACGACGACTGTGAGGCCGGCGGGCTTGCGCGCGTCGCTCGCGACCTTCGCCACCACCTTGCACGGCGCGACGCCGAGCGAGCACGTGAGGCTCGTCGCCGCACGCACGGCGGTCTGCACTGCCTCCGCGACGACGCGCGCACCCAGGAAGTCGTCCGCGACCTCGCTCACGTCGAGGTAGCCCTCGTCGATGCCAGTCTGTTCGACCGTGGGCACGACTCCGCGCACGGTCTCCCAGACGCCACGCGAGTATTCGCGGTACAGCGCATGTCGCGGCCGCACGAAGACCGCCTGCGGGCAGCGGCGGAGCGCCTCGGCGGCGCTCATCGCGGAGTGGATCCCGAACCGGCC
>JBOGZQ010000067.1:0-3147 GCA_050697375.1 Gaiellaceae bacterium
GCACGCAATCGTTCGTGATGCGGATCGTCAGTCCTGTTGCATTGTTGGAAACGACCTCTCCGCGAAGAAGCTGCGCCATGCCGATGAATGATGCCACGAACGGCGTTGCAGTAGAGAAGTACACTTCTTCCGCCTTGCCGAACTGCTCAACCTTGCCGCTGTTCATCACAACGATCCTATCCGCCAGCGAAAGCGCCTCCGACTGGTCGTGAGTAACGTATAAGCTTGTTATTTTCGTCTCACGTTGCACGCGGAGTATCTCTTTGCGCATCTCCTCACGCAGAAGGGGGTCGAGATTGCTTAGCGGCTCATCAAATAATAAAACTTGCGGCTCCATTACGATAGCGCGGGCGAGCGCGCCGCGCTCCAGTCGGCAACGCGCTCGATGCTGGACAACGCGAATCTCATCCGCAAGATCCGCTTTCCCCGTCAACTGGTGCCACTGTCGGTTGTCGGCGCGCATCTCGTCAGCTTCGCGGTGATGCTCCTGCTCCTGCTCGTGGTGAACGCGATCGTGCTGCCGCGCGCGCGTGCGACAGAGCTGCTCGCGATTCCGCTCGCCTTGCTCGTCCTCGGCCTCGTCTCCGGTCTCGCGCTCGCGCTCGCGTCGCTCAACGTGCTCTTCCGCGACGTCGAGTTCATCGTCGCCGCGCTGCTCGTGCCGTGGTTCTTCCTGACGCCGATCATCTATCCGCTCACGTCGGGGACGCTGGCGCAGCACACGCACGTGATCTGGGTCATCCATTGGGTGAACCCGCTGTCGCCTGCGGTGGAGGCCGTGCGCGCGCCGCTCTTCCTCGGGACGCTGCCCTTCTGGGGCGACGCACTCTATCTCGTCGTCGCGTGCGTCGCCGCGCTCGCACTCGGCGCGTTCGTCTTCACGCGCGTCGACGATCAGATCGCGATCGAGGTCTAGGTCGGGGCGCGATGGACCGCCGTTGAAAAGATGGGTCGGTCGGCCCATAGCCCGCTGCGCCCGCAAGCCATAGGTTCCCGGTCCAGGCTGGCCAAATGAAAGGGGTTAAGGGTGTCTCTGGACCAGAAGCGGGCGCGCGCCTTCGGCGTGCTCTACCTCATCACGTTCGTCACGTCGATTCCGGCGGCTCTGCTCTACCGCCCCGTGCTCGACGATCCGGTGGGCTACATCGCGAGTGCCGGGCACGACAAGCGGATCCTGTTCGGTGCGCTGCTGGAGTTGCTGCTCATCGTCGCGAACATCGGCACCGCGGTCGTCGTCTTCCCGATCCTCAGACGGCAGAGCGAAGAACTCGCACTCGGCTACGTGACGGCGAGGATGATCGAGTCCACGTTCATTCTCGTCGGCATCGTCTCGGTGCTGGGCGTCATCACGTTGCGGAACCAGGTTGCCGGTGCGTCCGAGGGGACGGTCGCGTACACGCTCGCGGCGGTCAAGGACTGGACGTTCCTTCTCGGCCCAGGCTGGGTCGTCGGCTGGGGGAACGGGCTGATCCTCGGCTACCTGATGTACCGCACGGGCCTCGTGCCGCAGCGGATGGCATGGCTCGGGCTCGTCGGCGGGCCGCTCATCATCATCACCGGGACGGCAATCATGTTCGGCGGGAACCACCCGAGCAGCACGCTGCACTCGGTGCAAGCCATCGCGACCATCCCGGAATTCCTGTGGGAGCTGTCGCTCGGCGTCTACTGCACCTGGAAGGGCTTCCGGCCGGCGTCTCCGATCCTGCGTGCCGACGTGCGCGAGGATCGCGCGACGGCGATGCCCGCTGCAGCACCCGCGTAAAGGACGCGCTGCGCCGCCTCAACGGCGAAGCTTGATCACGAGCCGTGCATCGAACATGCACGGCTCGTCGCCGTCCGGGCGGTATGCGGGCAGCCCTGCGACCTCGTCGTTCGGCTCGAGCGGCGGGAGGAGCGACGGGCACACGAGCGGATGCGGGAACCTCGGATGGCGGCCGCCGCCTGTCCCGTACGGCTCCAGCTCCGCCGGCGCGCGGCGGAGGAGGCCGCGCCCCGGCTCGATTGCGCCGCCGACGGCGGCGTAGCCCTCCGCGTGCAGCGCGCGCGCCCGCTCCGTCCAGTCGGCCGCAGGCTCCACGCCGGCGCCGAAGAAGGCCCGCGCGCCGCGCGCGTCGCGCGGGCCGACGTCGACGTCGCGCTCGAGCGGCGCGTTGCCGAGCTCGGCGAGCCAGAATCGGCTCTCCTCGACGAGATCGACTGCGAGCCGGTAGCGGCCGGGCGGGATCGGGCCGCGGAGCGCGATCTCCTGACGAAGGGTCCCGCCCGGCTCGACCGTGGTGGCGAGCGGCGTCCGCTCGCCGTCCCAGACGATCGCGTTGCCGCGCTCGTCGAGCCAGTGGTACGCGAGGAAGATCCCGTCCTGCGGCCCCCGCGAGCGCCACGGCGCCGAGCCGGCGTTCTCGGCCTCTACGACCGCACGCTGCGCCGCGCCCGCCTCGACCGGTGCGAGCTCGAGTGCATGCCACCGCACCACGAGGGGGCCGCCGAAAAGGGGCACCGGGCTACTGTAGATCGCGTGACTGATCCCCTCCTCGTGCGGGTCGCACGCCGCGAGCCGGTCGAGCGCACGCCCGTGTGGTTCATGCGGCAGGCGGGACGCTCGCTGCCCGAGTACCGCGCGCTGCGGGAGCGGCACGCGTTCTTCGAGCTCGCCGGGACGCCGGAGCTGTGCGCCGAGGTGACACTCCAGCCGGTGCGCCGGCACGGCGTCGACGCGGCCGTCCTCTTCGCCGACATCGTCACGCCCGTGATCGGCATGGGCATCGGGGTCGAGCTGGTCGAGGGCGTCGGCCCCGTCGTCGACCATCCGGTCGCGAGCATGGCCGACGTCGAGCGGATGTCGGTGACAGAGCCGGACGAGAACGTGCTCGAAGCGATCCGCCTTGTCCGTCGCGAGCTCGACTCCGAGAAGGCGCTCGT
The DNA here is from genome assembly GCA_050697375.1 of Gaiellaceae bacterium. GTDB lineage: Bacteria > Actinomycetota > Thermoleophilia > Gaiellales > Gaiellaceae > Palsa-739. Next base: position 2,920 of record JBOGZQ010000067.1, read on the forward strand.
CGGCTTCTGCGGCGCCCCATTCACCGTCGCGGGCTACCTCGTCGAGGGGAAGCCGAGCCGCGACTTCGCACGGACGAAGGCGCTGATGTACCGCGAGCCCGCGGTGTGGCACGCGCTGATGGAGAAGCTTGCCGAGCAGTTTGCGCGCTACGTCGCCGCGCAGGCGGCCGCGGGCGCCGACGTCATCCAGCTGTTCGACTCGTGGGTCGGCGCGCTCTCGCCCGCCGA
>JBOGZQ010000068.1:0-16333 GCA_050697375.1 Gaiellaceae bacterium
GACGTACTCGTTCTGATCGACAAGCTCGACGACCTCGTGCACAACGCGAAGGCCGTCCCGCTGACCGACCAGGTCAGGGTCGATCGCGAAGAGATCTACGACATCATCGATCAGATGCGGGCGACGATCCCCGAGGAGATCAAGCAGGCGCGCTGGATCGTGAAGGAGCGCCAGGAGATGCTCGCCGAGGCGAAGCGCGAGGTCGACCGGCTGCTGGCCGAGGCGCGCGAGCAGGCGGTTCGCGAGGCGTCGCAGACGGAGATCGTCAAGATCGCCGAGCACCAGGCGCAGGACATCGTCGACGAGGCCAGGCGCGCGGCCAGAGAGACGCGCCTCGAGATGGAGGACTGGGCTGACGGCATCCTGTCGACGCTCGAGGTCAACCTCGACAAGTTCCTCTCCGCGGTGAAGCGCGGGCGCGAGCGCTTGCACGAGCGCTCGCAGGAGACCGTCGTAGCCGGGATAGGCCCGACCGACGGCTCCAACGACGACTTGGGTTACTGACGCGCCATGTACTCGGCGCCGAGCTCCTGCGCGAGCTCGACGAACGCGTGCGACGCGGCCGAGCGGTAACGGTCTCGGTGCCAGACGATCCCGAGGGTGCGCGGCGCGAGGCGTCCGCCGAGTGGCAGCGCGACGAGCGCCGGATTGCGCGGATTGGCGACGAGCAGCGGCACGACCGCCGCGCCGATCCCCTCGGCGACGAGTGACATGAGCGTGCCGTTGTCGTCGGTGCGGAAGACGACGTTCAGATCGGCCACGCGCCCGCGCAGATACGTATCCGGCTCGCCGGTCGTGCGCCAGCCGATGAGCGGCAGGCCCGAGAGCGAGCGCAGCGGAAGCGGGCCTTCGCGGCCGGCGAGCTCCGACTTCGACGAGACGAGGAGGACGTACGGATCGCGCAGCACCTCCTCCGACTCGAACGGCCCCTCCGGCAGCGGCAACTCGCCGAACGTGAGGTCGAGCTCGCCGCGCTCGAGCAGGCGGAGCAGCGCGGCCTCGTCCGCCTCCTCGTGCACGCGCACCTCGACGCGCGGGTAGTCCTCGTGGAAGCGGCGCAGGAGCGAGGGGAGAATGCGCGCGCCGACGCTCTGGAGGATCCCGACGCGCAGCGGCCCGGCCGCGCCTTCTGCAAGCGCCGCCATGTCGGCCTGCGCCGCGTCGAGCTGGGCGACGATCGCGTCCGCGTGGCGGAGCAGGAGGGAGCCAGCCTCGGTGAGCGAGACCGGGCGAGGGCCGCCGGGACGCACGATGAGCCGCTGGCCGACGACGCGCTCGAGCTGCGCGATCTGCTGGCTGACCGCCGACTGCGTGTAGCCGAGCTCGCGCGCCGCCTTCCCGAACGACTGCGTGCGCCCGACCGCCTCGAGCGCGGCCAGATGGCGCAGCTCGAGGCCGAGAAATCCATCACGTTTATTCATGTTAAGGAATTATATCCCGATTTGTCCTAATAGTACGACGTAGGCACGCTGGAACCCATGAAGCTCGTCGCAGCGCTCGGGATCGTCTACGTCGTCTGGGGGTCGACCTACCTCGGCATCGACGTGGCCGAGCGCGCCCTGCCGCCGATGCTCATGCTCGGGATCCGGTTCCTCATCGCCGGCGTCCTGCTCTATGCGTGGGCGCGGAAGCGCGGCGAGGTGGCCGCGGAACGGCCCGGCCTGCGCCAGTGGCGCGCCGCCGCACTCGTCGGCTTCCTCCTGCTCGTCGTCGAGACGAGCGCGGTCGCGTTCTCCGAGAAGCACGTTCCCACCGGCTTCGCGGCGCTCATCGTCGCAAGCGTCCCGCTCTTCATGGCGATGCTCGACCGCGCGTTCTTCGGCATTCGCATCCCGCTCCTCGCCGGCATCGGCATCCTCGCCGGGCTGGCCGGGGTCGGCCTGCTCGCGGGCGGCGGCGGCTCGGTGAACCCGCTGTGGGCGCTCGTCCTTCTCGGCGGCTCGTTCGCTTGGGCGGTCGGATCTGCGTATGCGAGGGTTGCACCGCTGCCCGGCGGCTCCGTCCTCTCGGCGTCGATGCAGATGCTCACCGCAGGCGCTTTGCTGATCGTCCTCTCGGCGGCGAAGGGCGATCTCGGGCACGTGCACCCGAGCGCGTTCTCGCTCACGTCGGTGGGCTCGATCGCGTACCTCGTCGGCTTCGGCTCGATCCTCGCGTACACCGCGTACGGCTGGCTGCTGAAGAACGCCGCGACGCCGCTCCTGTCGACCTATGCGTACGTCAACCCGGCGGTCGCCGTCCTCCTCGGCTGGCTCTTCGCCGGCGAGCACCTCGGCGCGCGCGAGCTCGTCGCAGGACTCGTCGTCGTCGCTTCGGTCGCGCTCATCCTCCTCGCCCGGCGGCCGTTGCCGCCGCGCCAGCCGAGGGTCGAAGCGAAGCCCGCGCTACCGTAGACGCGTGACCACGTTCAACCTGCGCCGGCTGCGGCTGCGCAGCGGCGAGCAGTTTCACGACCGGGTCGAGGTGGAGATCGAGCCACTCGTGCTCGGCGGGCAGGAGTACCGCGCCGAGCCCGCGCTCGTCCCGGCCGACCTGACCGTGACGAAGGCGAGCTCCGGCACCGTCTTCGAGCTCTCGTTCCGCGTGCGGCTCGAGGGCCCCTGCTTCCGCTGCCTCGCCGAGACCGCGCTCGAGCTGCCGATCGGCGCGCGCGAGTACCAGGCGGTGAAGCCGGGCGAGGATCCCGACCTGCGCTCGCCGTACGTCGCCGGCGACGTCCTCGAGCTGTCCGCGTGGGCGCACGACGCGCTCGCGCTCGAGCTCCCGGACAAGATCCTCCACGACGCCGACTGCGCCGGGCTCTGCCCGGTGTGCGGCAAGGACTTGAACGTCGAGCCGCACACGCACGAGGTAGAGCGCAGCGACCCGCGCTGGGCTGCGCTCGCCGACTACCGGTTGACCGACGACATGTCGGCGTAGCGGTCGCCCGCCGCCTCGCCGATCGCGTCCAGCTTCGTGAGCTCGTTCGGCGTCAGCTCGACGTCGACGGCGGCGGCGTTCTGGTCGAGATACGTCCGCCTCTTCGTTCCCGGGATCGGGACGACGTCCTCGCCGCGCGAGAGCACCCACGCTAGCGCGACCTGCGCGGGCGTGACGCCCTTCGACTCCGCGATCGCCTGCACGTGCTCGGCGAGCTCGCGGTTGTGCTCGACGTTGTCGGCGCTGAAGCGCGGATGGCGCTTGCGGAAGTCGTCATCGGCGAGCTCGTCGGGCGAGCTGAAGCGACCGGCGAGGAAGCCGCGCCCGAGCGGGCTGTACGCGACGAAGCCGATGCCGAGCTCGCGGCACGTGTCGAGGACATCGTCTTCCGGTTCGCGCGACCACAACGAGTACTCCGACTGCAGCGCGGTGATCGGATGGACAGCGTGCGCGCGCCGGATCGTCTGGGTCGACGCCTCCGACAGCCCCAGGTGGCGCACTTTGCCGGCAGCGACGAGCTCCGCCATCGCGCCGACCGTCTCCTCGATCGGGGTCTTCGCGTCGACCCGGTGCTGGTAGTAGAGGTCGACGTGGTCGACTCCCAGCCGCGCGAGCGACTCGTCGATTGCGCTGCGCACGTAGTCGGGGCTGCCGTCGATGCCGTGCCCCGTATTGCCGAACTTCGTCGCCAGCACGACCTCGTCCCGGCGGTCGGCGATCGCGTGGCCGACGAGCCGCTCGTTCGCGCCGAAGTCCGGCGAGCCGTAGATGTCCGCCGTGTCGAGGAACGTCACACCGATGTCGAGCGCCCGGTGGATCGTGGCGATCGACTCCTCCTCGTCCGTCTCGCCGTACCAGGCCGACATCCCCATGCAGCCGAGCCCGACGGCGGAGACCTCGAGGCCCTGTCCGAGCTTTCGCGTGCGCATGTCAGCAGTCTGACGGCAGGACGTAGGGCGTCGTCGTGAATGAGCCGCTCGAACCCGAGCCGCTCGAGGATCGGCCTGCTCGTCGGCAGCGCATCGACGTAGAGCCACCGGTGGCCACGCTCGCGCGCGATGCGCGCGCGTTCGGCGACGGTCGCGCGGTACAGCCCGCGGCCGCGGAACGCCGGGAGCGTGAAGCCGCCGAAGAGGCCGGCGAAATCCTTGCCGGGCTCGAGGTCGACCCGGCCACCCGAAACCGGCGCGCCGTCCACGAGCGCGACCACTGCGACGGCGTCTCCGGGAAGACCGAACCGCCTGCCGAAGACCTGCGCGGCGAGGTCGAGGTACGCGTTGGTGGCGGCCACCATCTCGACGTCCGTCGGCGGTATGGAGGCGGCGTCCGCGACGAGGACGGTCTCCTCGTCCTCGGGGACGAGCCCGGCCGCGAGCAGTCGTTCCGCGAGCCCGTCCGGGTCGTGGCCGTACAGCTTCCACTCGCGGTGGCCCGAGCACGCCCGCAACCGTGTGAGCGCGCGGTCGACGTCGCCCGCGGGCCAGAGGACGCCGTTCCATTCGCCGCCGGCGAACAGGCCGTCGTCGTCGGAGGCGTCGCGGCGCATCTGGCGGTCGAACAGCTCGAGGAGCGGCTCGGTATCCACGCGCTGAGGCTATAGTGGGCCGCGCTCATGGCCGTCCCGAAGAGGAGACAATCCAGCTCGCGCCGCGACAAGCGGCGTGCGACGCACGCGATCGAGGCGCCGAAGGTGAACGTGTGCCCGACGTGCGGCCAGCCGAAGCGGCCGCATCACGTGTGTGCGAACTGCGGGACGTACAAGGGCCGTGAGGTCGAGCCGCTCCGCATCGACGCTCCGTAGGGCATGACCCGCATCGCGGTCGACGCGATGGGGGGCGACCGCGGCCCGGCGGAAGTCGTCGCGGGCGCTCTCGAAGCGGCCCGTGACGGGCTGACCCCGATCCTCTACGGCTCGTCCGGGATCGACACGCACGGCCTCGAGCTGCGCGAGACGCACGGCGTCGTCGAGATGGACGACAAGCCGGCCGAGGCAGTGCGCGCGAAACCGGACAGCTCGCTCGTCTCCGCCGTCCGCGCCGTCGCCGCCGGAGACGCCGACGCGGTCGTATCGGCCGGCAACACCGGCGCCATGTTGGCCGCGGGCCTCCTCGAGCTGCGCCGCATCCCCGGCGTGATGCGACCCGCGATCGCCGTCCCGATCCCGGCGCACCGCGGCCCCTCCGTCCTCATCGACGCGGGTGCGAACGCGGATGCGCGGCCGGAGCATCTGCTCCAGTTCGCGACGATGGGCGCCGTCTTCGCAGAGGAGATGCTCGGCGTCGACAACCCGGAGGTGCGCCTGCTCTCGATCGGCGAAGAGCCCGAGAAGGGGAACCAGCTCACAATCGAGGCGCACGCGCTTCTGGCCGCGTCCGATCTCAACTTCGCCGGCAACTGCGAAGGACGGGACGTCCTCGCCGGCGCGGCCGACGTCGTCGTCACCGACGGCTTCACCGGCAACGTCGCGCTGAAGCTCCTCGAGGGGACGATCACGACGCTCCTCGACGCGTTCCGCGCCGAGATCGCCGCCAACACGCGCGGCACGGTCGGCGGACTCCTCATCCGTCCCGCTGCCAGAAGGCTGCGCAAGCGGCTCGATCCCGACACCTACGGCGGCGCGTATCTGCTCGGCCTGCGGGGCCTCGCGGTCATCGCCCACGGCAACTCGTCGCGGACGGCGATCGCGAACGCCGTCCGGCTCGCCGGCCGCGGGGTCGAGCACGACGTGGTCGAGCGGCTGACAACTCGGCTTGCGCCGCCGGTCAAGGCTGTATGATCGGCGCGCTTCAGGCCCCCGACAACAACTGGATGAGGTGACATGGCAGCGTCGCGCGAGGAAGTCTTCGAGCGGGTCAAGGAAGTCCTGACCGAGCAGCTCGGAATCGAAGAGGGCGACATCACGGAAGAGGCGTCGTTCCAGGAGGACCTCGACGCGGATTCGCTCGACCTCGTCGAACTGATCATGGAGCTCGAGGACCAGTTCGGGATCAAGATCTCCGACGAAGACGCCCAGAAGATCACGACCGTCGGGCAGGCCGTCGACTACGTCTCGTCGCACCAGTAACGGCGCGCGGGTCAAACCGCTCGCCGACCTGATCGACGCGCTGCCGCCCGAGGCGGCGGCGACTGCATTCACTCACTCGTCCTGGGCGGCAGAGCGCACCGCCTCGTACGAGCGCCTCGAGTTCCTCGGCGACAGCGTGCTCGAGCTCGCGGTCGCGCACGCGCTCTACTCGGGCCATCCCACGTTCTCCGAGGGGCGCCTCGCGAAGGTGCGCTCGTTCGTCGTGTCGCGGGCAAGCTGCGCTGTGGTCGCGCACGAGCTCGACCTCGGGCCGCGCCTCGCCGCGTTCAACCTGGGCGAGGACGCCACGCGGCTCGCGAAGAACCGCAACGTCCTCGCGGCCCTCCTGGAAGCGGTGCTCGGCGCGCTGTTCCTCGAGCACGGGTTCGCCGCGATCGAGGAGGCGATCGTCGACGCCTTCTCCGACCGGATCGAGTACGGGCTGACGACCCACGTCGACCACAAGACGGAGCTCCAGGAGGCGCTCGCGCGCACCGGGAAGCAGGTGAACTACGAGGTCGTGGACGCCATCGGGCCGCCGCACGAGCGCCATTTCACCTGCGCCGCCGTCGTCGACGGGGAGCGGATCGGACTGGGGGAGGGGCGGTCGAAGAAGGCGGCCGAGCAGGAGGCCGCCAAGCAGGCTCTCGCACATCTGGCATCCTGAGGGCGTGACCCGCCAGAAGCACTCCGACAAGCGGCTGGACGAGCGGCTCGAAGACGAGGCGGAGAAGGACGAGCCACGCGGCATCTTCGAGCTCTTTCCGCGGGACGAGGACGCCCCGCTGACCCGCGAACCGGACGAAGACGACCGTCCGTAGCCGTCGTTAGGGTCCCCGTCGGTGCATCTCCGTGCCGTCAAGATCCGCGGCTTCAAGTCGTTTCCCGACCCGGTCGAGGTGCGCCTCGAGCAGGGCGTCGGCGTCATCGTCGGGCCGAACGGCTCCGGCAAGTCGAACGTCTCCGACGCCATCCGCTGGGCCGCCGGCTCGCTGAGCCCGCTCGAGCTGCGCGCGGAGAAGCCGGACGACGTCCTCTTCGCCGGCGCGGCCGGTCGCGGCTCCGCCGACTTCTGCGAGGTCGAGCTCCTCTTCGACAACGCCGACCACGCGCTGCCGATCGACTTCACCGAGATCTCGGTCGCGCGCCGGCTCCATCGCGGCGGCGAGGGGCAGTACCTCCTCAACAAGACCGCGGTCCGGCGCCTCGACCTCGTCGAGCTGCTCGACGACCTCGGGCTCGGGCAGGGGATGCACTCGATCATCGGGCAGGGCAAGGTCGAGGCCATCCTTGCTTCGCGTCCCGAGGAGCGGCGCGCGCTCATCGAGGAAGCCGCCGGCCTCGGCCGCTTCAAGGCGCGCCGTCATCGCGCCGAGCTGAAGCTCGCGCGCGTCGCCATCCAGGTCGAGCGTGCGCGTGACCTCGAGGCGGAGGTGAAGAAGCGCCTGCGTCCGCTCGCGCTCCAGGCGACGGCGGCGGAGCGCGCGGAGAAGCTGCGCGGCGAGATCTCGAAGCTGCATGCGCGCATCGCCGAGATCGATCTCTCGACGCTCGACGACCGGCTCGCGGAAGCGGGCGGGCGGCGCGCCGCGGCGACGCTCGCACGGCGTGCTGCGGAGGAGCGGCTCGAGAGCGTCCTCGCCGAGCGCGGGCACGCCGAGGAAGAGCTCGCCGACGCCGCCGGCGCACGCGAGCAGGCGATGCAGGAGCTGTACCGGCTGCGCAGCGCGGCAGAGCGCGTCGGCATGCGCCGCGAGTCGGCGGAGTCGATGCTGCGGCGCCTGCGCGACGAGCTCGAGCAGCCGCGTCGCGTGCTCGACGAGCGCGTGCGCGCTGAGCGCGCGGCGCTCACGGAGCAGGTCGCGCTGCACGAAGAGCGATTGCGCGCGCTCGACCGCGCGCTCGCGGAACGCGAGGGATTGCCTCCGGCTGCACGTGCACTTGCAGAGCAGGGGGAGCGGATCGCGCTGTCGCTGCTCGAGGTCGAGCCGGGAATGGAGCACGCGGTCGCTGCGGCGCTGCGCCAGCGCGCGTCGGCGCTCGTTGCCGACAACGCGCACGCGGCGTTCGCGCTGCTCGAGCGCGCGCAGGCGGCGGGGCTCGGCTCGCTCACGGTCGTCATCGGCCGGCGCGATCCCGAGCTGCCGGTCGTCTCGAAGGATGAGCTGCTGTCCTCTCGGGTCCCGGCGGTCACGCGCGAGGGCTTCGGCTACGACCCCGAGCGCGGCGAGCTGTGGTTCGCCGGCGAGACGGCCGAGGCCGTCCTGCTCGAGCTGCAGGCGCGGCGTCGTACGCTCGCCGCCGAGCGGGAGGAGCTGCGCCGGCGCGCCGATGCGCCCATTCCGGATGCGGCGTACTCGGTGGCTCGCGACCCGGTTGTCGTGCGCAGCGTTGCGCTCGCGGAGCGGCTCGTCACCGCGCTCGACATTCCGTCGTCGCGATCGGAAGCGCCCTTGCGTGCACGAGTCGACGCCGGCGCTGCGCGCACGGGCGAGCTCGGCGAGGAGCTGCGGCGTCTCGGCGCAGCGGAGGTCGAGCTCCGGCAGGGGCTGTCTGAGGCGGCCGAGCGCGCATCGGCGATCGACGTCGAGGCGGCGCGCATCGAGGCGGAGGCGGACGAGGCGCGGCGCAGGCTCGCGAACGCGGGCACCGACGAGCGCGCGGAGGGCGACGACCGTGAGGAGCTCGCCGAGAAGGCGGAGCGGCTCGACCGCCGCCGCGAGTCGCTCGGCCAGGTGAACCCGCTTGCGAAGGAGGAGTACGACGCGGAGAAGGGGCGGCTCGAGGAGCTGTCGACGCAGCGCGCCGATCTCGAGCAGAGCCTCGACGAGCTGGAGAAGCTGCGCGCGGAGCTGACGGAGACGGTCGAGCGCCGCTTCACCGAGACGTTCACGGCGGTGCAGGAGAACTTCGCCGAGGTCGCGTCCACGCTCTTCCCCGGCGGCGAAGGCCGGCTGAGCATGACCGAGTCCGACGACGACGAGAGCGAGCTCGGCATCGAGGTCGAGCTGCGGCCGGAGGGCAAGCGCGTGCAGCGGCTGTCGCTCCTCTCCGGCGGCGAGAAGGCGCTCGGCGCGATCTCGTTCCTCTTCGCGCTGTTCCTCGCGCGGCCGTGCCCGTTCTATCTCCTCGACGAGGTCGAGGCCGCGCTCGACGACACGAACATCGGCCGCTTCGTCGAGCTGCTGCGCCGCTACGCAGATCGCGCGCAGTTCGTCGTCATCACGCACCAGAAGCGGACGATGGAAGCCGCCGACGTGCTCTACGGCGTGACGATGGGCGGCGACGGCATCTCGCAGATCGTCTCGCGCCGCTTGCCGCGCGAAGAAGCAGAAGCAGTCGCGGTCGCCTAAAGAGACACGTCGGGGGTCTGGCCCAACGTGTGCCCAGACCGTGACGCCTCTCTCACACGCTCGTGCTGGGGACACTCCCCCTCACGGATCCGTGAGGCATTCGTGACGAGATCGTGAACATGGGGCCAGACCAACGCGCCGTCTAGTCTGCGCCGGTGCCGCGCAGCTGGTCGGAGCTACTGAGTGAAGAAGGGGCCGTGCCCGAGCCGGAGACGGAGCAGGCGGGCCTCTTCTCGCGCCTGCGCGACTCGCTGTCGAAGTCGCGCCGCGCGCTGACGGAGCAGATCCAGGTCGCGGCGTTCGATCCCGGCGACGATCTCTCGTGGGAGCGGCTCGAGGAAGCCCTGCTGCAGGCGGACGTCGGCGTCCCCGCGACCGCAGAGATCGTGAGACGCCTCGAGCAGCGCGGCGACATCGCCGCGCTACCGGACGAGGTTGCCCAGCTCTTCGGCGAGCCTCCGACGCTCGACGTGAAGCACGAGCCGGCGGTGATCCTCGTCGTCGGCGTCAACGGCACGGGCAAGACGACGACGATCGGAAAGCTGTCCTCGGTCCTCGCGCAGCACGGTCACTCAGTCCTCGTCGCCGCCGCCGACACGTTCCGCGCCGCCGCCGAGGAGCAGCTGGAGATCTGGGCGCGGCGCGCCGGCGCCGACTTCGTCGGCTCCGAGCGCGGCGCCGACCCCGCTGCGGTCGCGTTCGATGCGATCGAGGCAGCGCAGGCGCGTGGCCTCGACGTCGTCGTCGTCGATACCGCAGGCCGGCTGCACACGCAGACGAACCTGATGGAGGAGCTCGCGAAGGTGCGCCGCGTCATCGAGCGCAAGCTTGCGGGCGCGCCGCACGAGACGCTGCTCGTCGTCGATGCGACGACGGGCCAGAACGGCGTGCAGCAGGCCCGCCTATTCAAGGAGGCGGTCGGCGTCACCGGCGTCGCGCTGACGAAGCTCGACGGCTCGGCAAAGGGGGGCGTCGCGATCCCGATCGCGTACGAGCTCGGCCTCCCGGTCAAGCTCGTCGGCGTGGGGGAGCGGATCGAGGACCTCCGCCCGTTCGACGCGGTGGATTACGCGAACGCGCTCGTCAGCTAGCCGCCGGTCCCGGCGTTGATGACGACGCTGTACTCCCTGATCGGGTTGTCGGCGGAAAAGTAGATGTCGACGACGCGGAACGTGCCCGGGTTCTTTGCCTGCGCCCAGGCGTCCTTGATCGCATCGTCGAGCGTCTTGCCCGCTCCGTGGAACGTGTTCTCCGCGAGCTTGAACGGATCGTTCTTTGCCATGGGGTCTCCTGGTTGCGGGGAATCGGACCCTAAACGGTGACGAGCGCGCGTGCACGTCCCGCGCCGACGATGTTCCCTTTCCGCTCGTATTCCTCGATCGCGCGCGCGAGGGCGTCGAGGTCACCCGATACCGCCGCCAGGTCGAGGAGCGCACCGGCGCGGAGGTCGAGGAAATCCGTCGAGAGCGCGCGCTCCACCGCTTCGCGCGCGAGTGCGTCCGCCGTCGCCGGCTCGGCCGTGGCGAGCGCGCGGGCTCGCGCGCCGCGCCAGACGACCTGAGTGACGACATCGTCGTCGCTCGCGTTCTCCTCGCTCTCGCGCGTGAACGCGATCGCCTCTTCGCTGCGACTGAGCTCGACGAGGACGGCGGCGAGATACGCGGCGATCGTCGCTCGCACCCACGTCTCGCCCATCGCGGCAAGCGTTTCGTAACCCACGCGGAGCTCGCGCTCGGCGGCGACCGGATCGCCCGCCAGCAGCTCGATCGTCGCCGAGACCAGCGAACGCGCGGCCCGTCGATGGTGGAGGCCGAGCTCCTCGTACAGGCTCCGAGAGTCCGCCCAGAGCGAACGAGCGCGCTCGAAGTCCCCGCGCATCGCATTCAGCCCGCCGAGCGTGCTCATGAGCGCGGCCGCGAGCGCGCGATCGCCCTCGGCCTCGCCGAGGAACTGCTCGCATCGTTCGATCGCAGCCTCTACCGGCGTCGTCCCGTAGTGGAGCGCCTGCGCGAGGCGCGCAACGATGGCCGACTGCTGCCGGCGATCGCCTGCACGTCGAGCATGGTGGAGCGCGCGCTCGAGCGCCGTCGCCCGGTCCTCCCAGCTGCTCGCGACCTGCGCCTCACTCATGAGCAGCCAGGCACGGGAGAGGCCGGCGTGGTCGCCGAGCTCGTCGAGCACCGGAAGCGCCTGCTCGGCGACCGCCACCATCTCCGCCGTCGACGCCGCGGCGCCGGTCAGCGCGGCGTGGAACGCAAGCTCGATCCCCGCGCGGATCTCGAGCCGCTGGTCATCGACCGCGACGCGCTCGGCTTCGACGAGTGCGTCGTGCCCATGGGCGAAGTCACCCGCGCTCATGTAGGCGCTGCCGAGCAGGATCAGGAGCTCGGCATCACCCGAGACGAGATCGGACGCGCGCTCGAGCAGGTTGATTGCCGCCTTCATGTCGTCGCGCTCGTACGCCGTTCGTCCGGCGATTCCGAGCAGCCGGAACGCGCGCTCTGCGAGCTCCTCGTCGGGCGCACCCACCTCTGCGCCATTCCGGTACGCCTGTTCGAGGTGGTAGCCGACCACCTCCGGTGGTGCGCCCCTGCTATCGAGCCAGCCGGCGAAGCGCGCGTGCAGGTCGGCGCGAGCCCTTTTGGGGACACCCGCATACGCGGCGTCTCGGATCAGCGCGTGCCGGAAGCTGAATCCGTCGTCGGCCGGGAACCGGTCGGGGGCCGGCCTGACGAACTCCTTGCGGACGAGCGCGAGGAGCGTGGTCGCCACCTGCCCGCGCTCGTCGGCCGGCTCGAGGTCGGCGACGGCGGCGAGCGAGAACTCGCGGCCCGCGACCGCCGCGCGCTGCAACACCGCCTGCTCGAACGGCTCCAGCCGGTCGAGGCGCGCGGACAGGAGCGCGTGGATCGTCGGCGGCATCCGCTCGGTCGGCCCGTGCTCGGCCACCATCGCGACGAGCTGCTCGAGGAAGAGCGGGTTTCCCTCCGCCGCGTCCTCGATCTGCGCGCGCGCCTCGGGCGCGATCGGCCACTCGGCCGCGAGCTCGCCGAGCAGCGCCGCGGACTCGTCCGGCGAGAGCGGCTCGAGCGCGACCATCGTCCCGGGCCAGCGCGGGCGCACGTCGTACAGCTCAGGCCGAGCGAGGCAGAGGACGAGCATCGGCGCGTCGCGCGCCCAGCCGGCGACGTACTCGAGCAGGTCGAGGAACGCAGGCTCCGCCCAGTGGACGTCCTCGATGCGGAGCAGGAGCGGCCGCTCGCGCGCACGCGTCTCCAGCTCGCGGCGAACTTCCAGGAAGATCTCGTCCTTCGATTCGCCGCGGACGTCTCCCAGCAGCTCGCGTAGCGGCAGGAACGTGATCCCGTCGCCGTAGGGGACGCAGCGTGCAGTCGCGGTCTGCACGTCCGCGCGCGCGAGGAGCTCCTGCGCGAGTCGTGACTTGCCGACGCCTGCGGCGCCGCAGACGGTGACAAGCCGGCACGTGCGATCGCGGACGGCCGCGGCGAGCTCCTGCTCGAGAACCTCCAGCTCGTGCGCGCGTCCGACGAGCGACACGTCGAGCCGCCGCGGGAAGGCGGTCGCGTCGGCGAGCGTCGACAGGACGCGCCATGCCTCCACCGGCTCGCGCTTGCCCTTCGCCTCGACGCTTCCGGCCGGCTCGAGCTCGGTGGCGTGCGCGACGAGCCGGCGCGTGGCCGCGCCGATGAGGATCTCGCCCGGCACGGCGGCCTCCTCGAGCCGCTTCGCCGTGTTGACGGCGTCGCCGGTGACGAGCGTCGTCGTCCCGTCCCCGGTGACGACCTCGCCCGTGTTGACGCCGATCCGCACGGGGAGGTCGAGCGCGGCGGCGGCGTCGCGCATCTGCTCGGCTGCGTGCACGGCGCGGAAGGCGTCGTCCTCGTGCGCGGCCGGCACGCCGAAGACCGCCATGACCGCGTCGCCGACGAACTTCTCCACCGTTCCGCCGGCGCGCTCGATCGGCGTGCGCATCGCGTCGTACCACCGCGTCATCACCGTCCGCAGCGCCTCCGGGTCGAGGCGCTCGCCGAGTCGCGTCGACTCGGTGAGGTCGCAGAAGAGCACGGTGACGGTCTTGCGCATGACCCCGGTCGGCGTGTGCACGGGCTCCGGTTCGCGGCGCGCTTCGGCGCGGCGGGCGAGGTCGAGCGCGGAATCCTGGCGGAGGATCTGCTGGTGCAGCTCGCGCAGCACACGGCCAGGCTCGAGGCCGAGCTCGTCGATGAGCGCGCTGCGAGCCGTCTGGTATGCCTCGAGCGCTTCCGCTTGTCGCCCGCTGCGGTAGAGCGTGAGCATCAGCTGGGCATGGAGGTGCTCGCGAAGCGGATGCTCGTGAGCCAGCGCCTCGAGCTCGCCGACGACCTCCGCGTGGCGCCCCGCGGCGAGGTCGCGCTCGATGCGCTGCTCGAGACATGCGAGCCGAAGCTCTTCCAGCCGCGCACCCTCTGCGCGGGCGAAACGATGGCCCGCGAGCTCGGCGAACGGCTCGCCGCGCCAGAGAGCGAGCGCCGCGTCGATGTCGCCGTCGTCACGGAGCTGCTCGAACCGCGAGAGGTCGAGCTCGTCCGCCTGCACGCCGAGGACGTATCCGCCCGCCTTCGTCTGCACGCGCTCGCGGCCGAGCACCTTGCGGAGCTGCGACACGTGCACCTGGATCGCCTTGCGCCCCGAATCGGGCGGCTCGCCGTCCCACAGCGCCTCCGCCAGCTGGTCGACCGTGACGACGCGATTCGCGTTCAGAGCCAGCAGCGCGAGCACGGCACGCTGCTTCGTGCCGCCGAGCTCGAGCGCCCTGCCATCGTCGAGCACCTCGAGCGGGCCGAGGATGCGTATGTCCATTTGGGATGTGTCCCCCGACCGACGCTAGCACCGCGTTTTCGCTTAGCCAACCCTTTACTGGCCGTTTGCCGCTTCCTCGTCGTGTGGGTGTACCCGAGAGGAGGAGCCATGTTCGGCAAGCAGCCGCTGTTCACGCTCGCCGCCGGGATCGCAGCCGCCGGCTCGATCGCGGTCGCCGGGGCGCGCACCGCCGCGAGCCCGGCGCCCGCCGGTGGCGGCTTCGGCGGTGGGGCAGCGGTGCACATCTCCCGGGTCGGTCGGATCGAGACCGACCTCGAGTCGCCGGTCGCGACGGGGCTGCGACGGATTCGCTGCGCCGGGCCGGCGTCCAACGGGGCGAGGTGTTACGTCGCGCGTTAGCCGACGCTTTACCGGGCCTTTGCCGCGGCGTCGTCTAGTGGGCGAAGAGATCGCAACTCCGCGATCCCGATTGGAGGAGGAAGAAATGGTCGGCAAGCACTATCTGTTCAAGCTCTTCGTCGCGATCGCCGTCGCCGCCTCGATCGCCGTCGTGGGAGCTCGCACCGCGAAGGCCGGCAACGGGTCGAGCAGGTCGGTCGCCTCCGCCCGGCATCTCGCGCGGACGCAGGGGCTTCCGTTCATCACCGACACGCTGGCCGGCAACAGCCGGCTCCCGTCGATCGGGCGCGGCGGGCGCGCAGAAGTCGCGTAGCTCCTCCCCAGGGCGGCGCTCCTCTGCGGGGGGCGCCGCCCGTTTTTTCGCGTCGGGGCCGCCAGTACACTGGCCGACCGGTGTTCGACGCCCTTTCCGACAAGCTTCAGAGCGCCCTCGGCGACCTCCGCGGCCGCGGAGTCCTCGACGAGGAGGCGATCTCGCGCGCGATGCGCGAGATCCGCCTCGCCCTCCTCGAAGCCGACGTCAACCTCGCGATCGTGCGCGAGTTCGTCGCGCACGTCCGCGAGCGCGCGGCCGGCCAGGACGTCGCGAAGAGCCTCACTCCGGGCCAGCAAGTCGTGAAGATCGTCCACGAAGAGCTGACCGAGCTCATGGGCTCCGGCTCGTCGCAGCTCGCGTTCAGTCCGCGGCCGCCGACGACCATCCTCCTCGCCGGCCTCCAGGGCTCGGGCAAGACGACCGCCGCCGGCAAGCTCGCGCTGCTGCTGCAGAAGGACGGCAGGAAGCCCGCGCTCGTCGCAGCCGACCTCCAGCGACCCGCGGCAATCGACCAGCTCGTCCAGCTCGGCGAGCAGGTCGGCGTCCCGGTCTATGCGGACGAGCGCAGCGACCCGGTGCAGGCGGTGCACGACGGCATCGAGCGTGCGAAGGCGGACGACCGCGATGTCGTCATCCTCGACACCGCCGGCCGGCTGCACGTCGACGAGGCGCTGATGGACGAGCTCGCCGCCGTGCGCCGCGAGGCGAAGCCGACGAACGTCCTCCTCGTCCTCGACGCGATGACGGGGCAGGAAGCGGTGAACGTCGCGAAGGCGTTCCAGGAGCGCATCGACTTCGACGGCGTCGTCATGACGAAGCTCGACGGCGACGCGCGCGGCGGCGCGGCACTGTCGGTGAAGGCGGTCACCGGCCGGCCGATCAAGCTCGCGTCCGTCGGCGAGAAGCTCGACGCGCTCGAGTGGTTCCATCCCGACCGGATGGCGTCGCGCATCCTCGGCATGGGCGACGTGCTCACGCTCATCGAGCGCGCCGAGGCGGCGGTCGCCGACGACGAGAAGGAAGAGCTCGAGCGCCACATGATGAAGGGCGAGTTCTCCTTCGACGACTTCCTCAAGAGCTACAGGATGCTGCGCCGGATGGGGCCGCTGCAGGGCGTCCTGAAGATGATCCCCGGGATGCCTGCCGTCGAGGACGTGGACGAGAAGCAGCTCGGCCGGGTGGAGGCGATCATCCTCTCGATGACGCCCCACGAGCGGCGCGTGCCGCACGTCATCGACGGATCGCGGCGGAAGCGGATCGCAGGCGGGAGCGGCACCACCGTCACCCAGGTGAATCAGCTGCTCGAGGCCCGGAAGCAGATGGCGAAGATGATCAAGGCGATGGGTTCAGGCAAGATGCCCACCGCACCGGGACAAAAGCGGAAATCCGCGACGAAACGACGGAAGAAAGCGAGAAGGTAAATGGCAGTGAAGTTGAGATTGACGCGGGTCGGGTCGAAGA
>JBOGZQ010000069.1:0-6503 GCA_050697375.1 Gaiellaceae bacterium
GCGATGAGCGCGGCGATGCGCGCCGCGGCCAAGCCCGACGCCGCAGAGAGGATCGCCGATGAGCTCGTCCGGCTCGCGGCCGCTCACCGGTAGGAAGATCTGGATCGCCGGCATCGGCGGCGCCGGCATGAGCGCCTACGCCTTGCTTGCCCGCGCGTGGGGAGCCCAGGTCGCGGGCTGGGATCGCGTCGAGACGCCGTATCTCGAGCATCTCGACGGCATCGACGTGACGATCGCGCCCGACGCGCCCGCGCCGCCGGACGGATGGGAGGTCTACGTCTCGACGGCGTTCGCCGGCCGCGTCGGTGGGCGGCCACGCGCCGACCTGCTCGCCGAGCTCGTCTCGCTGCGGCGATCGATCGTCGTCGCCGGCGCGCACGGCAAGACGACGACGAGCGCGATGATCGCGTTCTGCCTCGACCGGCTCGGTCTCGATCCCGCGTTCCTCATCGGCGGCGACGTGCCGCAGCTCGGCGCGAATGCCGGCGCCGGCGAAGGCTGGCTCGTCGTCGAGGGCGACGAGTCGGATCGTTCCGTCGCCGCGCTGCGCCCGGAGATCGCCGTCCTTCTCAACGTCGACCTCGACCACCACACGACGTTCGCGTCGCGCGCAGAGGTGGAGGAGCTGTTCGACGCGTGGCTCGCGACGGTGCCTCACGTCGTCCGGGCGGAGCAGCTGGAGCCGGCCGACCTCCCGCTCGCCGTGCCGGGCGAGCACAATCGCCGCAACGCCGCCGCAGCCTTGGCCGCGCTCCAACTCGCCGGCGTCGAAGGCGCGGAGCGCGTGATCGTCGAGTTCACCGGAGTCGGGCGCCGCTTGCAACGCCGGAGCGAGCGCGTGTACGACAGCTACGCGCACCATCCGGCCGAGCTCGCCGCCGACATCGCCGCGGTGCGGAACGGCGGCCGAGTGCTCGCGCTCTTCCAGCCGCATCTGTACTCGCGGACGCGCTACC
Organism: Gaiellaceae bacterium; assembly: GCA_050697375.1. Lineage (GTDB taxonomy): Bacteria > Actinomycetota > Thermoleophilia > Gaiellales > Gaiellaceae > Palsa-739. The sequence goes on from JBOGZQ010000069.1 coordinate 957, forward strand.
TCGCGCACGAGTTCGCGATTGCGCTCGCAACTGCCGACGCAGTCTGCATCACCGAGATCTACGCCGCACGCGAGGAGCCAATCCCCGGTGTGAGCGGCCGCCTGATCGTCGACGAGCTCGCGCGCGTCCGGCCGGGGATGACGATCGGATGGGCGCCGTCGCTCGAGGACGGCGCGCGGATCGTCTCCGGTTGGGTGCGTCCCGGCGACGTCGTCCTCACGCTCGGAGCCGGTGACGTCGACCGCGCAGTGGACATGCTGTGACCGATCTGTCGCGCTACACGACGCTCGGCACGGGCGGGCCTGCGCTCGCCTTCGCGCAGCCGGAGACGGTCGCCGAGGTCGAGGAGGTCCTCCGCCGCGGCATGCCGGTGGCGACGGTCGGCCTCGGGTCGAACCTCCTCGTCGCCGACGCGGGCGTCGACGCGCTCGTGCTCAAGCTCGGCGGCGAGCTCGCTTCGGTGGACGTCGACGGCGACGTCGTGCGCGCCGGCGGCGGGGCGGCCAACGCGGTCGTCCTCCACCGGGTGCGCGCCGCCGGGCTCGGCGGGTTCGAGTTCGCGTGCGCGATCCCAGGAACGGTCGGCGGCGGGGTCTGGATGAACGGCGGCGCGTACGGCGTCGACTTCTCGCAGGTGCTCGTCCGAGCGCTCGTCGCGACCGCCGACGGCACCGGCTGGCTGATGCCGGAGGAGCTCGGCCTGTCGTACCGGCGCTCGAACCTCCGCCACGGGCAGGTCGTCCTCCAGGTGGAGCTGCGCCTGAGGCCGCGGCCGCCGGCGGAGATCAAGGCGGTGGTGCGCGAGCTGAACGCGGAGCGCAAGGCCGCGCAGCCGACGAACCGGCGGACGTTCGGAAGCGTGTTCAAGAACCCCGAGCACGAGCTGAGCGCGGGGCGGATGCTCGAGGCCTGCGGGCTCAAGGGGCACCGCATCGGCGGAGCGCAGATCTCGCCGAAGCACGCGAACTTCATCGAGAACGCGGGCGGTGCGCGCACCGAGGACGCGCTCGCCCTCATGGCCGAGGCGCGCCGCCGGGCGCGCGAGCAGTTCGGGGTCGAGCTCGTCCACGAGGTCGAGCTGCTCGGCGACATCGCCGTCGAGTAGGAGCGCCCCGCCGCGCGGCGAACGTGGGGAGGTGGCCGCAAGGCGGCGTCTGCTTGCCATCGCGATCGTTGCGCCGATCGTGCTCGTCGGCGCGTACTTCGCGGCCCGCGACACGTCGACGTTTGCCGTGCGCACGATCTCCGTCTCCGGCGGGACGCCGGCGCTCCGGGATCAGGTCCGAGCCGCGCTCGCTCCGCTCCGCGGCCGAAGCCTGCTCGCCCTCGACGGCGGCGCGCTCGAGCGAAAGGTCGACGCTTTGCCGGCCATCGTCTCCACGACCTACGACCGCTCCTTCCCGCACACACTGCGCGTGCGCGTCGTACCCGAGGTTCCCGTCGCGGTCCTCCATCGCGGCAGGGAGGCGTGGCTCGTGTCGGCGCGTGGGCGGGCGATCAAGGAGATCAAGACGGGGACGCGCCTCGGCCTCCCGCGGATCTGGGTGCCGACGTCGGCACAGGTCGCCGCCGGCGACTTCCTCGCGCCCGACCAGGGAGGCACCGCCGCGCACGTCCTCGCCCTCGCGGCGGGCTTCCCGGCCCGGTTCACGACCGTCTCGCTCTCGCACGGCGAGCTGACGATGCAGCTCCGCCTCGGCATCGAGCTCCGGCTCGGCGAGCCGGTCGACGTGCGCCTCAAGCTCGCGATCGCGCGGCGCGCTCTGCGCATCCTGCCGCCCGGCTCGACGTACCTCGACGTCGCCGTCCCGCAGCGGCCGGTGTCGGGGGCGAACCCTCAACTCTCTACTTCAGCTTCAGCCTTGTCGGGCTGAACCTCGATTGACAGCAGGGTTTTCCACAACTACCCTGCGCCGCGAAGTCCCTGCTTCTGCCCCGTATCTCCAGTAAAGGTTCAGGTGTCGGCCCCATGAGCATGCGCGACCAATCCGGCAACTACCTCGCCGTCATCAAGGTCGTCGGCGTGGGCGGCGGCGGCACGAACGCCGTCAATCGCATGGTCGACGCCGGCCTCACGGGCGTCGAGTTCGTCGCGGTCAACACCGACGCGCAGGCGCTCATGATGTGCGACGCCGACGTGAAGATCCACATCGGCTCGAAGGCGACGCGCGGCCTCGGCGCCGGCGCCGATCCGGCGGTCGGGCTCGCCGCCGCGCAGGAGAGCCGCGACGAGCTGAAGGAGGCGCTGAAGGGCGCCGACATGATCTTCGTCACCGCCGGCGAGGGCGGCGGCACCGGGACGGGCGGCGCGCCCGTCGTCGCCGAGCTCGCACGCGAGCTCTCGGCGCTCACGGTCGGCGTCGTCACGAAGCCGTTCGTGTTCGAGGGCCGCAAGCGGTCGCAGCAGGCCGAGCTCGGAATCCAGAACCTGCGCGAGCGCGTCGACACGCTGATCGTCATCGAGAACGACCGGCTGCTGCAGGTGGTAGAGCGGCAGACGTCCGTCGTCGAGGCGTTCCGCATGGCCGACGACGTCCTCCGTCAGGGCGTGCAGGGCATCACCGATCTCATCACGGTGCCCGGGCTCGTCAACCTCGACTTCGCCGACGTGCGCACGATCATGCGCGACGCCGGCTCGGCCCTCATGGGCATCGGGACGGCGGCGGGGGAGAATCGCGCGAGCGAGGCCGCTCGTGCCGCGGTCTCGTCGCCGCTCCTCGAGACCTCCATCGAGGGCGCGACCGGGATCCTCCTCAACATCACCGGCGGCCCCGACATCGGGCTGTTCGAGGTGAACGAGGCGGCCGAGGTCGTCACGAGCGCCGCCGACCAGAATGCGAATGTCATCTTCGGCGCCGTCATCGACGACGCTCTCGGCGACGACATCCGCGTGACGGTCATCGCCACCGGGTTCGGCCCGCAGCGCCGCCGCCGGCGGCGGGAGGGGGCGCTCGAGGCTCCCGTCCCGGCCGGGGCGCCCACAGGCTTCGAGATTCCGGACGAGGCGCTCGACGTGCCCTCGTTCCTGCGCGAAGACTGAGCTTCAACTTTCTCGCGAAGGAGGTTTAGCCGGGTTCTCCTGCGGTACAGAGGGGATGCCCTCAAAGGGTTGGTGCCCCATAAAACACCAACCCCACGACCCGGTCCGCCGCCCCGGTATGTCCGCAAAGACGTATCGGGGCGGCCCCGTTTTAGGGGCCAAAGGCCGGTACCAGGTACGCGCAGGGAAGGCACACGAGAATGTCACCGTCGACGAAGCCATGCGCGGCATCTCGTGACACTTCCGTTGGGGTACCTGGTACCGGTCGGCTCCGCACTAGGATCGGCCATGTATGGCCCAGACGCTCCTCCGCACGCCGCTGCACGACCGGCACGTCCAGCTGGGGGCACGGATGGTTCCGTTCGCCGGGTGGGAGATGCCCGTCCAATACGAGGGCGTCATCCAGGAGCATCGCGCCGTCCGCACCGGCGCCGGCGTCTTCGACGTCTCGCACATGGGCGAGATCGAGGTCGAGGGGCCGCAGGCGACCGCGCTCCTCCAGGGCCTCCTCTCGAACGACCTCGACAAGACCGCGCCGGGCGAGGCGCAGTACACGCTGCTCACGAACGAGCGCGGCGGGATCGTCGACGACCTGATCGCGTACCGCCTCGGCGAGTGCCGGTACCTCCTCGTCGTCAACGCGTCGAACCGCGACGCGGACTACCGGTGGATCAAGGCGCGGGAAACTCGCGGCTCCGAGGTGACCGACGTCTCGGACGAATACGCGCTCCTCGCCGTCCAAGGCCCGCATGCGATCGCGAAGCTCGGGCTCTCGCCCGCGAAGGCGTTCACGTTCGCCGAGGAGACGATCGACGGCATCGAGACGATGGTCAACCGCACCGGCTACACCGGCGAGGACGGCTGCGAGGTCCTCTGCATGGCCGAGGACGCGGTCGCTCTCTGGGACGCCGTCCTCGCCCGCGGCGTCGTCCCCTGCGGGCTCGGAGCTCGCGACACGCTCCGCCTCGAGGTCTGCTACCCGCTGCACGGCAACGACATCGGCCCCGACACCGACGCGATCTCGGCCGGCCTCGGCTGGACGTGCGCGCTCGGCAAGGAGTTCACCGGCGTCGAGGTGCTCCGGCGCGTGAAGGAAGAGGGGCCCGAGCGGAAGCTCGTCGCGTTCGTCATGGAGGATCGCGCGATCCCGCGGCAGGGGATGGCGATCGCAGGCGGCGGCGAGGTGACCTCGGGCACGCACTCGCCGATGCTCGACGTCGGCATCGGCATGGGCTACGTCCCCGCCGAGCAGGCGAAGCCGGGCACCGAGCTCGAGATCGACGTGCGCGGCAAGTCCCGCCGGGCGCGGGTCGTGACCAAACCGATCTACAAGAGGGAGGGCTGATAGTGGCCGCCGTGGAGTCCTATCCCGACGACCTGAGCTACCACGAGGCGCACGACTGGGCGCGCATCGACGGCGGCGAGGCCGTGCTCGGCATCACGTGGTTCGCCGCCGACTCGCTCGGCGAGCTCGTGCACTTCGAACCGCCCCCTCCAGGCTCGAGCCTGACGAAGGACAAGCCGTATGGCGAGGTCGAGTCGGTCAAAGCCGTCTCCGACGTCATCGCGCCGCTCTCGGGCGAGGTGCTCGAGGTGAACCAGAAGGTCGTCGACGCGCCCGAGACCGTGAACGAGGACCCGTACGGCGACGGCTGGCTCGTCCGCATCCGGATGGCCGACGCGTCCGAGGTCGACGCGCTGCTCGACGTCGCCGCGTACAAGAACGTCCTGGCTTCGCAGTGACACAGCACCCGTTCCTCGCCCTCACCGAGACCGACCGGGAGGAGATGCTGCGGACGATCGGCGTCTCGTCGGTCGACGAGCTCTTCCGCGATCTGCCGGCCGGCGTCCGGCTCGGCCGCGAGCTCGACCTCGAGCCGGCGCTGTCGGAGCAGGAGCTGTCGGCGCACCTCGGCGAGCTCGCCGCCCGCAACGTCGACGTGACGCGCGAGTTGTCGTTCCTCGGCGCCGGCATGTACGACCACTACATCCCCGCCGTCGTCGACACCGTCCTTCAGCGCGGCGAGTTCCTCACCGCGTACACGCCGTACCAGCCGGAGATGAGCCAGGGCGTCCTCCAGTCGATCTTCGAGTACCAGACCGCCATCTGCGAGCTCACCGGCATGGACGTCTCCAATGCATCCGGCTACGACGGCGAGACGGTGACCGCCGACGCCTGCTACATCGCGAAGCACGCGACCGGCAGGACGAAGATCGTCGTCACCGAGGCGACGAGCCCGCAGGTGCGCCAGGTGATCAAGACCTACGCCACCGGCTTCGGTCTCGAGATCGTCGAGGTGCCGCACGAGGGTGGAACGACCGACCCCGATCGGCTCCGGACGGTCACAGACGATGCCGCAGCGGTGATCTTCCAGCAGCCGAACTTCTTCGGCTGCCTCGAGCCGGCCCCGGAGCTCGCGGGGGCTGCGAACGATGCCGGCGCGCTCCCTATCGCGCACGTCGACCTCGTCAGCCTCGGCTTGCTCGAAGCGCCCGGCAACTACGGC
>JBOGZQ010000070.1:0-15031 GCA_050697375.1 Gaiellaceae bacterium
CCGCACGCACGTGCTCTTCGACCGGATCACCCGCGCGTCGTGCTTCGTCTGCCGCGACGCCGGCGACGCAATCAAGCTCGCGGGGTGGATCGAGGAGCGCGTCGACGAGATGCGCGAGTGGCTGCGCACGTCCGACATCCTCGAACTGTCGCGCCATGCGGTGCTCCGCGAGGTGAAGACGCACGTCGTCGGGCCGATGTGCCACGTGCTGTGGCGCTTCACAACCGGTGACGCCGTCGGCGCGAACATGATGACGCGCAACGCGTATGCGCTGAACATGGCGTTCGTCGGCCCGCAGGCGCCCGTCGCGATTGAGCGGTCGATGCTCGAGGCGAACATGGGCGGCGACAAGAAGCCGTCGTACGAGTACTTCCAGTCCGGCCACGGCAAGACGGTGATCGCGGAGGCGACGCTCACCGACGAGGCGATCCGGCGCGTGCTGCGGACGACCGCCGAGGATCTCGCCGAGCTCGCGTGGGCCGGGACGAACGGCGCGATCGCTTCAGGGATGCAGTCGGTCGCGTTCACTCCCGCGTCCGCGATCGCGGCGGTGTTCGCCGCGACGGGCCAGGATCTCGGCATGGTCGGCACGAGCTCGATGGCGCACGGGACGGCACGGCGCGTCGACGGCGGCCTGCACGTTTCGATCCGCTTCCCTGGTCTCGAGGTCGGGACGATCGGCGGCGGAACGACGCTGCCGGCGACGCGCGGCTGGCTCGAGCTCATGGACTGCGCCGGCGCCGGCAAGGTCTACCGCTTCGCGCAGATCGTGGCGGCTGCCGCCATGGCGCTGGAGATCTCGGCCTCCTCCGCAATGGCGACCGCCGGGTCGGAGAACTTCTTCCGCGCCCACTTCGAGCGCGGCGGACTTCGGTGACACATTCGTAACGGGGCCTGGCCCCGTTACGTGGGTGTGACGAGAGGTGAGCGTGGCAACGTATTGAAGACATGCTCGCTCTCGCCGCAGCCGCGGCGATCCAGTGCCAGGCGAAGTCGATCGGCCCCGCATCGCTCCATCGCGGCGGCACCGCCGGCGCCGCCTGCATGCTCGCCGCCTACAAGGAGTGCCGCGCGGCCGGCTACGAGCTCTCGTCCTTCGGCGTCGACACGGTGCGCACGGAGACCTTCCGGATCGTGGGATGCAAGGTCTACGTCACGGAGAGCTTCCGCGTCGTGCCGCAGCAGCCGCGCGTCCTCGGCCGCTTCGTCTGCACGCGCCTGCGCAAGACGAGCACGGGCAACGTCGTCGCCGATCGCTGCTCACCGCGAAAGACGATCTCCCTGACGACGTTCTAGAACGGGACGGCGACCTCGGAGACGTCGAGCCCGAGGCTCGCCGCCAGCCGCACGCCGTGGTCGAGCTCCATCTTCAGACGCTCGCGGTCGCGCGCCTCCATCAGGTGCCCGATCATCTCGCGCGCCTTCGGCCGCCACAGCGCGTGCGCCGCGAACTCCGGCAACATCCGGTTGGCAGCGTCGATGAGCTGCTGCTTGATCCCCGGCGGCGCGCGCTCGAGCAGAATCCGCTCGTACGCCATGCCCGAGCCGTGGTGGATGCCGTCGTCGACCGCGAGCCGGTTGCAGATGTCCTCGAGGATCGTCCCGCGCGACGACCGCGCGATCAGCCGGAAGCGCGGGATGATCAGGCGCTCGAAGAACACCTGCATGAGGAAGACCTTCTCCTCGAGCGAGTCCGCCTCGAGGAACATGTGGCCGAGGCGGTCGAGGTGCGGGTCGCGCTCCCCCTCGCCGCCCACCAGCCCGATGAGCTTCAACCACGCCTCGGTGTGGCGCGACTCGTCCTGCACCATCGTCGAGTAGTACAGCCGCGCCTCCGGATCGGGCGCCGCGTTCAGGAGCTGCGCCGCCATCTCGCAGGCGATGATGTCCGCCTGGAGCTGCTGCATGACGACCGAGCGCCAGACGTCGCGCCGGCGCGCCTGCCGTTCCGGCGAGCCCTTGCCCTCCGGCACCGGCGGCAGCGCGTCCCACGGCACGTCGCGCACCTGCCACTCCTGGTGCTTCGCGAGCTCGTAGAAGCGGAGGACGCCCGCATACGCGGGGCGGCCCTCGACCTCCTCGATCGGCTCGGCACTCACGGGCGGGACCATATCCTGGGCCGGTGATCGCCCTGGTATTCAGCTACGAGGTGCGGGACGCCGCCGCGTTCGAGCGCGCCTACGGCCCGGACGGCGACTGGGCGCAGTTCTTCCGCTCCGGCCGCGGGTACGTCGGCACCGAGCTCCTGCGCGACGTCGAGACGCCCGGCCGCTACCTCCTCGTCGACCGCTGGGAGAGCGCCGACGCGTACAACGCGTTCGCGGCGGAGCACCGCGAGGAGTACCTGCGCCGCGTCGACGACACGCGCTTCCATTACGACCAGGAGCTCCGCTTCGGCACCTTCGAGACCGTCTGGGACGACTCGACCGAGGGATAGCGCCCAACGGGGGCCGCGCCGATCAAGCTGCTGAGGAACCCGACCCTGCGGCAGGGGAGAAAGCCGCATGGTCACGAGGATCGCCTTCGTCGCAGCACTCATCGCCGCCGCCATGGTCGCGGTCAAGGACCACCGCGTTCTCGAGGCGGCCGGGCTGACCGGTTCCTGCGTCGTCGTCCAGACCGCTCAGGACGGCCAGCAGATGGAGGCCTGCTCCTCGGGCAAGCTCGAGGGCGCCCCCGATCTCAGTCGGAACGGCTGCACCGACGCGGGCCCATACGCAGGGCGCGAATACTGGCGCTGCCCGGCGCCGGTGGTCTCCGCGCCGTAAACAAATCTGGTTCGAGAGAGTCTCAGTAGCCAGAGTAGGCTTCCGACCGGGAGGTTGTCTGTGGCTGCCGAGGATTTGGGTCCAGCGAACGAGATCGCCGAGCGCCTGCTCGACAACATCGAGACGGTCGTCCACGGCAAGCGGGAGCAGATCAAGCTCGTCGTCGCCGCCCTCATGTGCGGCGGCCACGCCCTCCTCGAGGACGTCCCCGGCACGGCCAAGACGGTCCTCGCGCGCGCGATCGCCGGCTCGATCGAGGGCGCGGTCTCGTCGCGCATCCAGTGCACGCCGGACCTCCAGCCGACCGACGTGACCGGCCTCTCGATCTTCAACCAGCGCGAGCGCGACTTCGAGTTCCGCCCCGGTCCGGTGTTCGCGAACGTCGTCCTCGTCGACGAGATCAACCGCGCGATGCCGAAGACGCAGTCGGCACTGCTCGAGGCGATGGCCGAGCAGCAGGTGACGGTGGACGGCGAGACGCGCAGGCTCGTCGATCCGTTCCTCGTCATGGCGACGCAGAACCCGATCGAGTACGAGGGGACGTTCCCGCTGCCGGAGGCGCAGCTCGACCGCTTCTTCGTCAAGGCGACGCTCGGATATCCCGACGCCGACTTCGAGGCGCGCATCGTCGAGGAGCAGCTCGGCGGCCACCCGCTCGCGCGATTGCATCCCGTCGTCGACCTGGACGAGATCCAGACGTTGCGCGACGGGGTCACGAGAGTCTTCCTGCACGAGGCGGTCGCGCGCTGGATCGTCGATCTCGTGCGCGCGACGCGCGAGATCGAGATCGTCGCAATCGGAAGCTCCGTACGCGGGACGCTCGCGCTCAACCGCGCGGCACGTGCGTGGGCGGTGCTGCAGTCGCGGCGCTACGTGACGCCGGACGACGTCGAGCGGCTGTTCGTCCCGGTGCTCATGCACCGTCTCCTCTTCCGTCCGAGCTTCCTCGCCGAGATCCGCGATCGCGGCTGGGAAGCGGCAAGCGCGGACGTCCGCAGGCTGTGCGTCGAAATTGCGCCGAAGCCCGGCTTCGACATCGATCTCGACGTGCCCGCGGCCATGGCGACGTGACCGCCGCGGTCTTCCCGCTCATCCCGCGCCGGCGCGTGATCGGCCTCGCGTTCGGCGGCATGCGCAGCGTGCGCCGCGGCATCGGCTCCGACGTCGCGAGCACGCGCCAGTACCGCCCCGGCGACGACCTCGCGTGGATGGACTGGGCGGCGTCCGCCAAGCTGTCGGCCGCGCGCGGCGAGGACGAGTTCATCGTCCGCGAGCGGTATGCCGACGAGGCTCCGCGCGTCGTCGTCCTCTGTGACCGCCGGCCGTCGATGGGCATCGGCGCGTCCGTGTTCCGCAAGCTCGACAAGCCGCGCGCCATCCTTGCCGCCCTCGATCTGATCGGGACGAGCGCGCACGCCGCGCGCAGCCTCACGGGCTACGTCGACCACGCGTTCGGCGAGCCGTTCTGGCGGCCGCCGCGCAGCGAGCGGCTCGCGGAGCCAGGCACGTTCGAGCGGCCGTTCGGCGCGCCCGAGGACTCGGTCGCGCGCGGGCTCGCGTTCCTCGGCGAGCACCGGCGCGAGCTGCCGACACAGGCGTTCGTCTTCGTCATCTCCGACTTCCTCGTGCCGCCGGACCTGGATGCATGGCAGCGCGCGCTCGAGCACCAGTGGGAGCTCGTCCCGGTCGTCCTCCAGGACCCGGTGTGGGAGCGCTCGTTCCCCGACGTCGGCGGCATCACGATTCCGTACGCGGGGCCCGGCAGCGGCCGCGTCGCTCCGGTGTTCGTGACCGAGAAGGAGGCGGCGCGCATCCGCGAGGAGCACGAGGCGCGGCGCGACTCGCTCGTGCGCGACTTCCGCTCGCTCGGCATCGAGCCGGTGGACGCGCAGTCGCACGACTTCGCCGAGCTGCTGTCGTCCTTCCTGCGTTGGGCGGACCTGCGCCAGATGTGGCGCGGAGCGGTCGCATGAAGATCGCGCTCGCTGCGATCGGCACTGTCGGTCTCGTGCTCGCCGGCGGCGCGCTCGCCGCATCGGGCCCGCCGAAGACGGCGCCGCCGGTGATCCAGACGCATCCGGGCATGCCCTTCCACGCGTCCGGCTCCGTCATCGGCGAAGGGACGCCGTTGAAGGCGTACGCGAGCATCGTCCCGACGGTGCACTTGTTCGGCGACACGCTCCAGGCGAAGCTCGCGGTCGTCGCCGACACGCGCTGGGTCGATCCCACACGGCTGCGCGTCCGCGCTGCGTTCGCGCCGTACACGACGACGGGTGCGCCGACGCTGCTGCGGCTGCACGTCGGCCGCTTCGAGCAGCTGACGTGGACGTGGAACCTCCGCTGTCTCACGGCGCGTTGCGTGCCGGTCTTCCCGCCGAGCGAGACCCTGCACGTCTTCCGCTTCCCATCGGCCCACATCGACTACCTCAAGGCGAACGGCAAGCGCGACTTCGGCATCAACGCGACCTGGCCCGCGGTCGAAGTGCTCTCCCAGGTCAGTCCCGGTGTCGAATCGGCGCTGCTCAACTCGCGGAAGTACGACTGGCAGTACTCCCTGACGCCGGTGATCGCGCCGACCTTCCGCGTGTCGCCGCTGCTGCTCTTCTGGCTCGCGATCGGCATCGCCGGTGCGGCTTCGCTCGGCGCGCTCTTCACCGGCGCACGCTGGTACCGCGTACTGCGTCCGCGCGTCGCGACGGCCGCCGCGGGCGAAGGGCCGGCGCTCGACCGCGCGCTCGCGCTGCTCGCGTGGGCGCACGAGCGCGGCGACGAAACGCTCCAGCGAAAGGCGTTCGAGCGCGTCGCGAACGAGCTCGGCATCGTTCCCGAGGTCGACGAGCTGTCGCGCGCCGCACAGGAGCTCGCGTGGTCGCCGCGCCTCCCCGAGGACGAGGAAGTCGAGGCGTTCACCGAGGAAGCGCGCGAGAAGGGGCGCAGCTCGTGAGGCTCCCGACCATCCAGCGAAGCGAGCCGGTCGAGCTGGCCGGCATGCACGACCTTCGGCGGCCGATGTTGCGCACGTCCGCGAGCCGCGTTCTCCTCGCGGGCGCGCTCGCGGCGACGCTCGCGGGCATCGTCCTCCTCGCCCGCTCCGCCGGTGCCGGTCACGCGGCGGTGCTGCCGTCCGGGGCGACGACGGGCTGCGTCGCGCTCGACATGTCGGCGAGCATCTCGGGACCGGTGTACGAGCGCGTCGCGACGACGCTGCGCGGGATCGTCAATGCGAACCAGGGGATCTGCCTCGTCATGTTCTCCGACACCGCGTACGAGCTGCTGCCGCCGAACTCTCCGCCCGGAGCGCTGCTGCAGTTCATCCCGTTCTTCGTCCCGGTCCGCTTCTACGGCGGCAACCCGGTGTTCGCGCAGTCGCCGTGGGATCAGTTCAGCGGCGGCACGCGCATCTCGGCGGGCTTTATCGCCGCGGACTCGGCGCTCAAGCGGGCGCACGTGACGCACGGTGCGATCCTCCTCATCAGCGACCTCGACGACTCGGTCGCCGACCAGCCACAGCTCGATGCCGAGGCGCTTCAGCTGCGCAAGGAGCACGTGCCGGTGCGCATCGTGCCGCTCTTCGCCGAGTCGTCGAACAAGAACTACTTCGCCGCGCTGTTCGGACAGAAGTCGTTCGTGAACCCGGCGGCGTTCCGGCACAGCGCGCACAAGCACGTGCAGCCGGTCGCGGCGGCGGCCCCCTGGGGCCTGCTGTCGCTCGGCATCGTCCTCGTCATCCTGCTCGCAGGGAACGAGCGGTGGAACGCCCGGTTCGCGGTGGAGACGGCATGACCGTGGTCCGGCGGCACTGGCTCGGCGTCACGATGCTCGTGCTCGCGGGGATCGCCACGCTCCTCGTCCTCTTCGCGATCGACGCGCGTGCGTGGCAGTCGTCGGTGCGGCGCGACGACATGCGCTTCCGTGCGCTGCTCGACCACGGCAACCTGTGGAAGCCGGCGACGATCCTCCCCGGCGACCCGGCCGGCCGGGTGCTCCAGACGAGCGACACGGTCGCGTGGCGTCATGCGCTCCAGTCGTTCTGGTACACGCACATCGGCGCGAACCCGCAGTCGCAGCAGGATCTGCCGAAGCTGCGCGCGAAGGCGCAGGCGCAGCTGCTCGACCTGACGACGAGTGCGAAGACACCCGCCGAGCGGTCGAGCGCGGCGAATCTCCTAGGCGTGCTCGTGATCACGACACCGATCTCGGCGGGTAGCCAGACGGCGCAGATCCAGGTGCTGAAGCAGTCGATCCAGTACTTCACCCAGGCTGTCGAGCTCGATCAAGGCGATACGGCGGCGAAGCAGAATCTCGAGCTCGTCCTCCGCGTGACGCGGCCGGGGAAGGGCCCGATCGGGAAAGACGCGCACGCGGGCTTCGGGTTCGGCCGCGGCCACGGCGCATCCGTTGTCGGTAACGGGTACTGATGCTGCTCGGGCTCTTCGGTGTCACGTTCCTCACGCCGGTGGACGCGGTCTTCGTGGTCGCGGCGGCGGCCCCGCTCGTCGCGCTGCTCGCGACCGAGCGGCGCGCTGCACGGGTGCGCGCCGTTATCGGGCTGCGTGCTCCGGGGAGGCGCACCGTCGCGCAGGCCGCAGCGGCGCTCGTCGTGCTGCCGGCGCTCGTCGCGGTCGCCGCGGCGCAGCCGGTGGTCGTCCGGCAGCAGCTCGTGAAGGAACGCGGCGATGCGCAGGCGTTCTTCGTCCTCGACACCTCCGAGTCGATGGGCGCGTCGTCGGGGCCGCACAGCCCGACGCGGCTCGCGCGCGCGAAGCTGCTGGCGGTGCGGCTCCAGCGAGCGCTGGGCGACGTGCCGGTCGGGATCGCGACGATGACCGACCGCGTCCTCCCCGACCTGATGCCGACGACGGATCCGGCGCTCTTCGACCGCACGATCGCGCAGTCGGTCGGGATCAACAGGCCGCCGCCGACGCAGGCGTACAAGCGCGAGCGTGCGACGAACCTTCAGGCGCTCGTCCCGGTGACCAACTCCCACTTCTACACGGATGCGGCGAAGCGGCGGCTGCTCGTCGTCTTCACCGACGGAGAGGCCGCCCGCGACCTCGAGCTCTACGGGCTCGGCATCGGGCACACGCTTCGGCCCGTGTTCGTGCACATGTGGAAGACCGGCGAGCGGATCTATCACCACGGCCGCGCCGATCCGTTCTACGTCGCCGACCCGACGAGCGCGGCGCTGCTCCGCCGCGCCGCGAGCGTCTCCAGCGGCTTCGTGTTCGATGAGGATCAGTTCGGTGCGCTCGTCAAGCGGGCGCATGCCGCGCTCGGCAGCGGCAAGTCGGAGTCGCACGTGAACGCGTATGCGCGCATCGCTCTCGCCCCGTGGGTCGCGCTCGCCGGCGTGCTCCCGCTCGGCTTCCTCTTCTATCGACGTAACCTGTAGTCGTGCTGTACGCGTCCCCACCCGCGTCGCCGGCGGCGCTCCTCCACCCTGCGAAGCTGACGGCGAAGGCGCCTGCGACGTTCGCGGTCGAGTTCGACACGACGAAGGGAAAGTTCGTCGTGACGGTGCATCGCGCCTGGGCGCCGCGCGGCGTCGACCGGTTCTACAACCTCGTCAAGGCGGGCTTCTACAACGGGAACGAGTTCTTCCGCGTCGTCAAGGGGTTCGTCGTCCAGTTCGGGATCAGTGGCTCCCCGAAGGTCTCGAGCGCTTGGCAGACCGCGACGATCAAGGACGACCCGGTGAAGGCCTCGAACACGGTCGGGACGATCACGTACGCGGACGCAGGGCCGAACACGCGAACGACGCAGGTGTTCGTCAACCTCGCGAACAACGCGGGCCTCAACCGGCAGGGATTCGCGCCGTTCGGGAAGGTGACGAGCGGGCTGGCGGTCGTGAAGAAGCTCTACGGCGGCTACGACGACACGCCGACGAACGACCAGCAGCAGATGGCGACGCAGGGAAACGCGTTCCTGAAGAAGCATTTCCCGAAGCTCGACTCGGTCATCCGCGCGCGGGTCGTAAAATAGGTCTCATGCAGCCGACGTTCATCGCGTCACACGTCTGACGCATCGACAGCGCCGAACGTGTTTCGGCGGCGCTGAGGCGAGGGGAGCTCAAGCACGCCCGAGGGGGGCCGTTGCGCGGCGATGGCCGATCGACGACAATCCGGCTGCTTCGGCGCCTAGCGCCAACCGGGTCTTAGGAGGGAACATGGTCAAGCTCGTCTCGCTTGCGCTCGCCGCCGGCGTGCTGGCGGTCTATGCGTCCAGCGCGTCCGCTGCGCCCGCGTCACATTCGAACGTTGCTGACTTGTGCACCGCCGCGAAGGGCATCGCGAGCTCCATCGCGCATTCCGGCGTCGGCATCACACCCAGCGCCGGCCAGTCGATCACCACGCTCGAAAAGCAGCTGAAGGCGAGCTTCACGAAGATCAAGGCCGCCGAGTCGGTCGTCCTCGCGAACTCTCCCAGCTCGCTCAAGGGCCACTTCGTCAGGGTCTTCGCATTCGACAACATGGTCTTCGATCAACTGTCGAAAGCGAACTGGAGCATTCTCGCGCTTGCGAAGAACGCGAAGTCGCTCGAGGCTGGGTCGCTGAGGATCAAGCCCGACCTCGCGGCGATCGAGGCCTACTTCGCCAAATGCAAGAAGTAAGGAGAGGCGCCTACCGGAGTCGAACCGGTGTACCAGGTTTTGCAGACCTGTGCCTAACCACTCGGCCAAGGCGCCCGAGGCCGCCCATCGTACCGAGGGCTATCCCAGAACTTCCTCCAAGAACGCCACCGCCCGCGTGAACGAATCGATCCGGTTCGGGAGCTTCGCGATCGAGTGTCCCTCGTCGGGATAGACGACGAGCTCGCAGCGGATCCCCTTCTCGCTCAGCACGCGCGCGATCTCCTCCGACTCCGCGAGCGGCACGCGCGGGTCGTTGGCGCCGTGCTGGATGAAGAGCGGCGCGCGGATCGCGTCCACGTGCGTGATCGGCGATGCCTCCACCAAGAAGTCCCGGTCGTTCTCGAGTGACCCGTATTCCCGCTCGCGAACCGCCCGCCGGTACGGCGACGTGTTCTCGAGGAACGTCACGAAGCTCGAGATGCCGACCGACTCGATCCCGGCCGCCCACAGCTCCGGCTGGAACGCGAGCGCCGCGAGCACCATGTACCCGCCGTACGAGCGGCCGTAGACGACCGCGCGCGACGCATCGATCTCCGGCCGCGCCGCGAGCCACGCGTGCAGCGACGCGAGATCGCGCACCGAGTCGAGCCGCAGGCGCACGTCGTCGAGATGCTCGTACCGTTTCCCGTACCCGGTCGAGCCGCGCACGTTCGGCACCGCGACGGCGTACCCGCGCGACACGAGATGCTGCGCGAGCGGGACGTAGTTCACGTGCCACTCCGGCACCCATTGCGCCTCGGGCCCGCCGTGCACCATCACGACGGCTGGGAACGGCCCCTCGCCGGCGGGCTCGAAGAGGAAGACGGGGACGGACTCGCCGTCGAAGCTCTCGAAGTGGTGCAGCTCCGGCTCGACGAGACCCGCAGGCGCATCCACCGTCGTCAACCTCGTCAGCTCGCCGTCCCACAGCCAGACGTCCTTCGGCTGCGTCGGCGACGAGAACGCGAACGCGAGCTTCGAGCCGTCCGCGGAGAAGACCGGCGACTCGACGACGCCGCGGGCCGGCAGCGGCACGTCGGCGCCGTTGAGCGTCAGGCGCGAGTAGCCGTCCTCGTTCGCGAGAATCGCGATCGAGTCGCCTGCTGCCACGACGTCGAGATCCCAGCGTGACTCGAGCTCGCCGACCGCGAGGGTGTCGCGCCCCTCGTTCGTCGCCCACACGATCGAGTCGCGGAAGAACTGCGGCGAGATGAACTCGGCCGGCTCGTCGTGCGGCGTCAGGTGCGTCACCTCGCCGGCGTCGAGCTCGCAGAGATAGAGATCGTTGTCGCCGCTGCGCTCGCCGGAACGGTACGCGACGATGCGCCGCCCGTCGGGCGAGATCGCGGCAACGCTCACGTAGCCGCCGAACTCGAAGACTCGCTCCTCCCCTGTCTCGAGATCGCGCGCGACGACGTCGAAGTCGATGCCGTTCCGCCGGTTCGTCGCGTACGCGAGCGTCCGCCCCGCCGCATGCGGTGTGTCGTGCTTGTACCGCTCGTCTATGACGAGCGGCTCGTCGCCGACGTACAGCTGCGTGCGCTCGTTCCCGCCCGAAGTCCGCTCGACGAGGATGCGCCCGTCCGGCAGGAACTGCCCGGTGACGGCCTCCTCGTCGAAGGTCACCTGCCGCATCCCCGGCCAGACGAACAGCTGATCCGATCCGGGCTCGTTCGACGCGATCAGCAGCTGCGTCCCGTCCGCAGAAAACGAGAGCGGCCGCGACTGCGGCAGCTCGAGGAGCGCCTTCAGATCCACCGTTGCATTGTCCACGAAGTCCCGACGTAGCCGACGCGCACGAACCCGAAGCGCTCGTAGAGGCGCACCGCCGGGTTGTCGGTCTCGACGCTCAGACTGACCGTCCCGACGCGCGAGAGCAGCTCTTCCAGCAACGCGGTGCCGACTCCGCGCCCGCGCGCCTCTTGCGCGACACCGATCGACAACTCGGGCACGTCCGGCGCAACGAAGCCGTAGCCGTGGTCCTCCCTGGTGAACAGCCTGACCCATGCCGCGCCGACGTCGTCGTCGGCAACGACGCCGAGGTCGCCAGGCCTCCCCCACCCGACGATGTACTTCTCCGCTTCAGGCGGCAGCGCGCCAGATCCGGTTCGCCAGTTGAACGCCTCGTAGAGCATCGCTCGCAGGAGCGGAACGTCCTGCGCACCCGCGAGCCTCAGGCCGACACTCCCGCGAACGTCGGAATGATGTCGTCGCCGTACGCCTTCAGCGTCTCCTCCTGCGCGTGCGTCATGAGGTAGATGTTGAACTGGTCGACGCCGACGTCCTCGAGCGAGCGCAGTTTCTCCTTGATCTGCCCCACGTTCCCGATGACGCAGAACCGGTCGCAAATCTCATCCGTGACGAATTCGCCGTGGGCGGCGCCGACACGCGAGTGGTTGTCGTAGTCGTAGAACTTGCGCGCCTGGACGTAGTCGGTGAGCGCCTTCGGCACCGAGCTCCCGTCCGTGCCGTAGCGCTCGATGAGATCCATAACGTGGTTCGAGACCATCGCAGGGAACCAGCGCACCTGGTCGCGCGCGTCGGCGAGGTCGTCGGTGACGTGACTCGGCGCGCCGACGATGCACTTGAGCTGCGAAGGATCGCGTCCCGCCTCCTTCGCCGCGCGGCGTGCCGTGTCCATGATCCACGTGATGATCTCCGGGTCGGCGAGCTGGATGATGACGCCGTCGCCGACGCGCCCGGCGACGCCGAGCGCCTTCGGCCCGTAACCCGCGACCCACATCGGGATCTCGGGCAGCTCCGGCCGCACCCACTTCAGCTGCAGCTCCTTGTCGTTCCATGTCACCTCGCGCCCGTTCATGAACTCGTGGATCATGGAGAGCGCCTGCTCGAAGTCGGCGACCTTCATCGGCTGGCGGCCGATGTAGCGCACGGCCGAGTCGCCGCGGCCGACGCCCATCACCATGCGGCCGTCGGAGAGGTCCTGCAGCGTCGCGTACGAGCTCGCGAGCACCGTCGGGTCGCGCGTCGCCGGGTTCGTGACGAAGTGGCCGAGCTTGATCTTCGAGGTCGCGCGGGACGCGACCGCAAGGGTTGGGATCGACTCCTGCCAGAGGACGTGCGAGTCGTACGTCCACGCGTACTCGAAGCCGTGCTTCTCGGCGAGCTGGATGAGCTCGAGCCAGCGCGTCCACGGCGGGTCGGGCAGAACGGTGACGCCGAAGTGCATCATCGGTTCGCAACATATCGCGGAGTCGCGAGCGAGGCGAGCGCAGCGAGGATCCCGATGGCGACGAAGCCGATACGCCCGTCGCCGGGCAGCGAGAACGTCAAGCCGACGAGCGGCGTGCCGACGACGATCACGAACGAGGCGATTGCGTTCACGAAGCCCACCGCGGCGCCGGGCGCAGCCGGCCGCGCGATCGCGGCGCCGCTGAACGCCATTGCGAACGGGATCCCCGCCGAGAGGCCGACGATCGCGGAGGCTGCGACGAGCCCGGCGAGCGGGAGCGGAGTCGCTAGCGCGACTGCGGCGGCGCCCCCCGCGACGAGGCTGCCCGCGACCCACCGCGACGCCGTCGGGCGGCTGAGGAGCGAGCCGCCTGCAATGCGCGTGAAGAACCCGAGCAGGAGCGTGAGCGACCCGACGGCGGACGCGACGCCCTTCGACTGCCCGTGGTGCTCGAGCAGCGTCACGACCCAGTTCCCGACGACGACGCTGAACCCGAACGACATGGCGTGGATCGCGCCGAAGTGGTACAGGCGGACGTCGCGGAAGAGATCGCCGCGGATCTTCTCGCCGGCATGGCGCAGCGTCCTCCCCGCGCGCGGCGCGACCGCGAGCACGGCGAACGACAGCGCGGCGACGACGATTGCCGTCTCGTATGGCGCGCGGAACCCGCCGACGGCGGGGACGACGGCGAGCGCGATTCCCGGCGCGAGCACCGATGCGCTCCCGTACACGCCCTGGTGGAATGCCGCACCGCCGCGCGCGCGGACGTAGTCGCTGCCGGACACGAACGCGATCCCCGTGCCGAGTCCAACGACCGCGCGGCCGGCGAACGCGAGCGCCACCGCCGGAGCGGCGAGCGAGATCGCGTTGCCGGCCGCGATCACCACGAGGCCCAGGAGCGCCGACCGCTGCGCCCCGAACCGGTCGGCCATGCGTCCGCCCGGGATCTGCATCGCGAGGTGCACGACGAACTGCACCGTGACGAAGAGGCCGACCGTCGCGAGCCGGACGTCGTACGCGTGCGACAGCCGCGTCGCGACGGCGCCGAGCGACGCGATGTTCCAGCCGACGGCGGCGCCGACGCCGAGCCCGCCGATCGCCGCGCGCTTCGTCAGTGGTGCGCGCGCTCGAGCACGACGACCGGTATCTCCCGGTCGGTCTTCTCCGCGTACTCGTCGTAGTGCGGCCACATCTGGTTCATCTGCTTCCAGAGCCGGTCGCGCTCCTCGCCCCCCGCCGTGCGCGCGTGGGCGTGGAACTTCTCGCCCTTGATCTGCACGTCGACATGGTTGTTCTTGACGATGTTGCGATACCAGCCGGGATGCTCCGGCGCGCCGCCCTTCGACGCGACGATGACGGGATCGTCGCCGTCGAGGTCGTAGATGAGCGGCGTCGTCGTCGGGTTCCCCGTCTTGCGGCCCCGCGTGGTCAGCAGCAGGATCGTCGATCCCTCCCGCCAGTCGTGGCCTTCCGCGCCGTCGGTCGCGCGATAGCGGTCGACGTGCTCCTGTCCGAAGAGTGCGCTCATCGTGTAAGCACCTTGGACGCAAGCGTATCGAGTGCCTGAACAGACATCTGCAAGTGCTCCTCCTTCGTGTCCTCGAGCTTCGTGTGCGAGAGACCTCGTAGCGACTGAACGAAGATCATCACCGTCGGTATTCCCGCGCGCGCAACCTCGGCCGCGTCGTGCAGCGGGCCGCTGGGGAGCCGGTGCGACGTCCCCGCCACCTCGCGGATCGACTCGTCGGCGAGCTCGATGAGCGCCTCGTCGAAGAGGATCGGCTCGATGTTCCAGATCCGGCTCCAGTCGACCTCGACGTCCTCCTCGGCGGCGAAGCGCCGCGACGCCGCCTCGGCGTTGCCCAGCAGCTCGGCGAGCTGCGTCGCGTCGAGGTGGCGCTGGTCGAGCAGGCACTCCGCCGTCTCGACGACGGACGTGACGATCCCGGGCTTCGTGACGACGCCGCCCATCGTGCAGACCGCGCCGCCGCCGACGCGCTTTGCGATCTCGCGCAGCTCGAGCTCGAGCTTCGCGGCGCCGGCGAGCGCGTCGCGCCGCTTGTCCATCGGCGTCGAGCCCGCGTGCGCGGCCTGGCCCGTGAACGTGACGAGGTGGCGCTCGACGCCGAACGTCCCGAGGACGACGCCGAGCGGGAGATCCATCGATTCCAAAACGGGTCCCTGCTCGATGTGCAGCTCGAGGTAGGCGGCCGCGCTCTCCAGCTGCGTGCGCGCGGAGAGCGCGTTGTCGAGGTCGACCTCGTGCTCGGCGAGCGCGTCCGGCAGCGCGATCCCGTTCGCGTCCTTGCGCTGACGCAGCTCGTCCTGGTCCGCCATCGAGCCCGCCGCCGCCGAGGAGCCGAAGAGCGAGCGGCCGAAGCGCGCACCCTCCTCATCGGCCCAGCTGACGACGCGAACCGTCATCGGCGGCTTTCCCTCATCGGCGATCCGGCGCAGCAC
>JBOGZQ010000071.1:0-10477 GCA_050697375.1 Gaiellaceae bacterium
CCCACCGGTGAGCGTCACCTCTGCGCCGGTTATCGGGCGCACGCCGAAGTGCTTCGCCGCGTGCGCGAACTCGAGCGACCCGTAGACGCCGTCGTGGTCGGTGAGCGCGAGCGCCTCGTACCCGAGCTCGGCCGCGCGTGCGGCGAGCTCCTCCGGCTGCGACGCCCCGTCGAGGAACGAGTACGCCGAGTGCGCGTGCAGCTCGACGTACGTCATGATTCCGTGCGATGGACGAGGCGATCTTCATTCGGCCCGATGAAGGCGAGCGGATCGGCTCGCACCGCGTGCTCGGAGAGCTGCCGCACGTTGAGGCGATCGAGCTCGTGTACGGGGCGGACTTCGAGGGCGTCGACCCCCACACCCACACCGACCACACCGACTCCTTCTACGTGCTCGAGGGCGAGATCGAGTTCTTCTTCGACGGCGAATGGCACCGCACCGGGCCGGGCGCTTTCGTCTCGGTGCCGCCGAACGTCCCGCACGGCTTCCGGCCGGCCGGCGGCAACTTTCGCGTGCTCAACTTCCACACTCCGAACGTCGGGTTCGTCGGCCGGCTGCGTCGTCACTACGCCGCAGTCTAGGCGAACGTATGTTCGCTCGCTAGGGGTGGTGCACGTCGGCCCAGAGCGGCACGTTCTCGGGGTCGAGCGGGACGAAGTCGAGCCTGTCCGGCGTGTTCAGGAAGCCGGCGCCGCGACCGGGCAGGTACGCGTGGCCGTACTGCCAGACGATCCGGTTCCTCTTGGGATCGATGACGACGACGCGGTCCTTGTAGTCGTCGTTCACGGCGATGTTCCCGTTCGGGAGCATCATCGCGAGCGACGGATGATCGAGGGCTCCCCACCCCGACGCCGGCCCGTAGCGCCACAGCACCTTGCCGCGCCGGTCGATGATCACCACGGCGCCCGGATTCGCGTAGTCGGCGAGCAGGATGCGACCGCCGGGCAGCGGCTGCGGGTCGGATGGGTACGACACGGGCGCCTGCACCGCGAACCGCACCTTTCCGTTCGCGGAGATGTCGTCGACCCAGGAGCCCTGGATCTCGGACACGAGGACTCCGCCACCGGGCAGGGGGGTGTCGCCGTTCACTGCGCCGAGATAGCGGGGCGGATCGTGGCGGCACACGCCTGTCGTCCCGAACTGTCGGACGATCCGGTGCGACCGGATGAAGAGAATGCGGCAGTTGTACGCGTCGGCGACGGTGAGCGTCCCGTCCGGAAGCACGTACGCGTCGTCGGGCGTGTTCAGCTCGTTCGGACCGCTGCCGCGCACACCCGGCGTGCCGTACAAGTGCACGCGCGCGTGCGTCTTGATGTTCACGGAGACGATCGTGTGCGCCTCCTCCTCGTTGGAGACGATCGCCTTGCCTCCCGGCTCGACGAACGTGTCGTCGTCGAAGTAGAGGTGGACGCCCTTCGCGAGGTCTTTCGCGTTCGGGAAATGCCAGAGAATGTGGTGCTGCGAGTCGACGAGGAGCATCCGGTTGTTCCCGCGGTCGGCGATGAGGAGCGCGCCCGGGAGCGGGGACAGATTGAGGGACGCCGCAATTGCCGCAAGCAGCCGAATCACTTCGCCACCGTAAGGTTCCCACCTGGGAAACGCATGAGTGCCCGGTTAAGACTCAGGACAGCGCGGCTCTACCTCGTGCTCGATGGTGCGCATGCGCATGTCCTCGACCCGGCACTGCGCGGAGGCGTCGACGTCGTCCAGCTGCGCGACAAGGAGCTGCCGGACGGCGAGCTCGTGCGCGCGGCGGAGCCGTTCCGGCGCGCATGCGACGAATACGGCGCGCTCTTCGTCCTCAACGACCGTCCCGATCTCGTCGCGGCGTGCCGCGCAGACGGCGTGCATGTCGGCCAGTCGGACGCGTCGGTGGCGGAAGCGCGCACCGTCGTCGGCACGGATGCGATCGTCGGCCTCTCGATCGAGACGGAGGCGCAGCTCGAGGCGATCGACGGCGCAGATTATCTCGGCGTCGGCGCCGTGTTCTCGACGCCGACGAAGACGGACGCGAGCGCGGCCGGGCTCGAGCTCGTCCGTGCGGCCGCGGGGCGCGTGACGATCCCGTGGTTCGCGATCGGCGGCATCGACCTCTCGACCGTCGCGGAGGTGGCGGCTGCAGGTGCGCCGGGAATCGCCGTCGTGCGGGCGATCCGAGACGCCGACGATCCCGAGGCGTCCGCCCGCGAGCTCAGGCGCCACGTTGCGTGAACCAGCCGGCACCTGAGCCGTCGTGGAAGACGACGGTGTTCTCCCCGCTTTCGAGCACGACCTCGAAGTAGCGGCGGAGCACCGGCTCCTCCGTCCACCAGCGGTCGAGCACCCGCCACTCCTCGCGCAGGACGGCGACGTGCTGGTGGTTGACCTCGCAGGGCGAGCCGTCGACGCGGGCCTGGACGCGCGCCGGGCGCGGCGCGTTCAGTCGTCCCGCGGTACGAATAGCGCGCGCGTCTCGGGAATCCGCGACCAGGGCGCAACCTCCACGACGGTGCAGACGGAACCAGAGCCGGTGCTCGCGCGGACCTGGCGCAGACCGTCGCTCAAACGGCGGCGGTCCTCCGCGCCTGCGGCGAGCAGCTCGAGCTGGCGGCCGGCAGGCTCGGTGAGCTCGACGAGCTCGAGCCGCAGCTCGGTCACCGGACCGGGAAGCTCGGCGAGCTTGGGAGCGAGCGCGATGCGAATGCGGCCCGCATCGGCGCTCGGCTCGCGCAGCGTCAGCGTCCGCCGCCACGATCCGCCGCCGACGATGCCCGCGTTGAGTGCGACCTTCCGGACGAAGCGGTCGCGGCGCTCCGGTCGTGCGAGCGTCGTCTCGATGAGCGCGCCGAGTGCGCGCCGCAGCGTCAGCTCGTTCGCGATCGCTTCGGGGAACGCGAGCGTCTCGGCGAGCTCGGACGGCGGCCGGCGACCGCGCACGCGCGCGGCCGCCCCGCCTCTCGCCAGGCTCCAGGCGCGCCGGCCGTCCGGCCCCAGACGTTCGGCGACGGCGCCACCCGGGAGCCCGGCAAGCTGTCCAAGCCTGCGAACTCCGAGCGATTCGAGCTCTTCGTAGCGTTGCCGCTCGAGCGGGAGCAGCGTCAGCGGCAGCGGCGCGAGGAAGCGGCCGAGCTCCTCGTCGCGGACGACGAGCAGCTGCCCCGGCTTCGCGACGGAGGCCGCGGCGAGCGCTGCGAAGCGGCGCCGCGCTGCGCCGAGGCGCGCGTCCCATGCGGTCCCGACTGCGGCGAGCGCGCGCCGGAGCGCCGGCTCGAGACCGCCGTACAGCCGCTCGACTCCGCGCGTGTCGAAGTACGCGACGCCGGCGGAGGCCGGCTCGACCGCGAAGCCTGCGTCCTCGAGCGCGCGGACGACCTCCTCCCACGCCTGCTCGGCGGCAGCCGGATCCGGCTCGACGAGCACGAGCCGCGGGCACGTTGCCAGCGCCTCGCCCAGGCGCATCCGCGGTCGCACGCCTGCCGCCTCGGCTGCCGCCGTGACCGGCCCGATGAGCGGCTCCCCACCCGGTTCCGGCGCGAGCGCGGCCGGGCGGAGCGCGAGGGAGGGTGACTTGCGCAGCGCCGCCTTGAGCTCGAAGCCGGGGATGGAGAGACAGGCGATCATGGGAACGTATGTTCTATACGAACACGCGTTCCCCTGTCAAGGAGGCAACTAACCGTTCTCTGTAGAAGCGGACGGCTGCGGGAATCTGCCGCTACTAGCGGCCACGACCGGCTGGGACCTCTTGCTTCCGGCTCGGAGCGGGCGATACGTTGCGACCTGCCGGACACGCGGCCCGTTGGCGTGTCCACAGCCCCTGTGGACACACGGGAACTTTGGCATGAAGTTCCCGCATAGAGCGGTGAATCTGTCCACAGATGTGCGACCCGGTGCTTGCGGGAGTTTGCGGGATTCCCCTGCAAATGCCGCGAAAAGACCTGTTCACCACGGACCCGTCCACGCCTAGCGACAGGCGGAATAGGTTGGTAGAACGGTCCGCAAGTTGCCGACGCCAGCAACGTCGGCGGCTCACATAAAAGTGAGGCTGAACGCCCCCGTAGCTCAGTCTGGCAGAGCACCTGGCGGCTAACCGGGAGGTCCTCAGTTCGAATCTGAGCGGGGGCGTTGAGCCTCACTTCGGAGAGTAGATGTCGCCGCGGTGCTCGACCAGGGCCAGCGCAGACGGTTCGGCCCAGCAAGCCGGTAACCGACCCAGAAATGGGGCGTCTGACCCTGGTGGAACACCCGGCTCCGTCCGACCCGGCTTCTACACTGAGAGGTAGAAAATGCCTGCCGTAAACCGCACCAACCCGCGCCGGGCGAAGTCCTCGGAATCGCTCTATTCGCTGCGCGAGTTCCTGACGGAGTTCCCGGACGATGAGGCCTGCTTGGAATACCTCTGGCGTGAGCGGTACTCGGCTGACGGCGAACACGCGGTCTGTCCGAAGTGCGACCGTGAGCGCGTGTTCCGCCGCTACACCAACACCAAGCAGCGGCGCCAGTCGTGGACTTGCACCGGCTGCGGCCACCACGTTCATCCGACCGCCGGGACGATCTTTGAGAAGTCCAGTCGGCCTCTTACCGACTGGTTCTATGTCATGTATCTCGTGTCTAGCTCGCGCTGCGGAGTCGCCGCGAAGCAGGTCGAGCGCGAGTTGGGATGCAACTACAAGACCGCGTGGCGGATGCTGAACAAGGTCCGCAACGAGCTTATGGCGCAGGACGGCGCAACGCCGCTCACGGGCGAGGTTGAAGCCGACGAAACGTTCATCGGCGGCAAGCCGCGCGAGTCGTACCGGCGCGAGGTCGCCCGCAAGGGCTGGAACATGCAGACCGCCTACTGGGACCGCAAGGCCATCGTGTTCGCGGCGGTCGAGCGCGGCGGACGCATTCGCGCCTCCGTCATTCCGAATAGCAGGCAGCGGACGCTGGACGCAAAGGTGCGCGAGTTCGTCATCCCGTCCTCGATCCTCTACACGGACGACTTCCAGGCCTATCGGGGCATCGGCGCCAGGGGTGGCTACACGCACCGCCGGATCAACCACTCCGCCCGCGTGTACGTCCAAGGCGACACCCACACGCAGACCGTCGAAGGGTTCTTCGGCCACTTCAAAAACGACGTGCGCGGCACCCATCACGCGATCTCGCACCGCTGGTTGCAGGGCTACGTCAACGAATGGGTCTGGAAGTGGAACCACCGGCGCGACGATGAGGCGATGTTCCGGCAGCTGCTCCGTCGCGCCTGCACGGTTGAGTTCGACAAGCTCGCCGTGAGCGGCGCATAGATCAACGAACGCCCGGACGCCTCCGCACTCGACCTCCCACGAAGCCGCCCTCGGCTGCCTGCACACGCGGCGGTTGCCGTCCCCTGTCAAGACAAGCGCCTGACAGGTCACGCGGCACCAATCCGTCCACAGCCGCACCGTCCGACGCCTGCGGTTTCCTGTCCCGCATGAACACGTACGCATTTCGCCGTCTCGGACGTGTCGCTGACGCCGCCGGGATAGGCACTGAGGAGTTGCGGGATCTGATCGAAACCATCGTGGACGAACGGCTCGGCCTCGTCGCCGCGCCAGTGAGCGACACGCCGCGCATCACGGGCTGCCGCGAGGTCTACGGCGAAGGCCACGCCACGGTCAGCTACATCGCTGACCCGGAGGGCACGGACATCGTTCCGCCGGGCTACGAGCCGCCCCCCGGCTACCACGGGCCGCAGCGCTACTAGCGCCCGCGAACGATCTTTTTGAAGTCGGCCATGACTTCGCCCCGGTGGAGTAGTCCGACCTTCGTTCCCTTCTTCGCCCGCTGAGTCTCGTCCTCGGGCTTCAAGTTCTTGGTGGCGTCGTCGTCCTTCGGCGGTCTGGCCATAGCTCGACTGTACCTCCGGGTCGGGACGACGGAATCCGGCTTCTACAAAGAATGGCCAGTTGCCGTCAAGGATGTCCGAAACCGCCTAGTAGGCCGGCACCGTGAGGCGGACGGTCGCCTCGAGCACGCGCACCGTCCCGGCGACCGCGTCGCCGATCCGCTCGAGGATCTCGATCACCGGCCGGCCCTGGAATCGAGTCGGCGCGGGCTCCCCCATTCCGAAGCCGACGTCGAAGTCGAGATCGGCCTCCAGGTCGAGGCCGTCGAGCGAGCCCGTCGGCGACCACGACGCGAGCACGGCGCCGTTCTCGAGCGTCGGCTCCCAGTGGAACTGCAGATCGCGCACCGGCCTGCGGCTGCGGATCGTGCTGCCGGTCCAGCGCAGCCGGCACAACGGGATCGTCCGCTGACGGTCGACCGCGTTGAGCTCGCCGAGCAGGCTGAGCGCCGGATCGTCGAACGGCGTCGCCTTGCGCGCTTCGAACGGCTGCAGGCTCCGGATCGCAGCCTTCGCGTAGTCGTTGACGCCGCGGATCTTGAACACGCCGCTTCCGAGCGCGGGATCGCCGCGCGTCGTCACCTCGTCGTAGCGCGCCTCGTCCTCGAAGATCGGGAAGCCGGTCTGCCCGAGCGGGCCGCCGCTCTCGATGCAGGTCAGGTCGTAGACGGCGTGGTCGAGCGCCGACCGCAGGTCGTACGCGATCTCGCCGACGACCGCCGACCATGAGTCAGGAAATTCCTCGAGCACGAGGTAGCGGGCGTGCTTCCGGCCCGTCCCCTCGTCGTAGATCTCACGGACGGCGTGCGGTGCGCGCGCAGCGAACTCCTGGAACTCCGCCTGGAGAACCTGCGTCTGCTCCTGCGCCCGGTCGAGCCGAGCGCGTGCTCCGGCGAACTGTTCCATCCGACCCCGGAGGGAATCCAATCAAAGCGCGACCTCCGCCGCAGGGCCGATGGTCCGGACGAACCGAGGCACGACGTCGAGCGCGCTCTCGCGCGCGCACCACTCGATGTCCTCCTCGAGGCCGTGCTTGCGGAGGTTCTTCGCGCTCCGGCTCGCTCCCAGCCCCGCCTGGGAGCTCGCGAAGCTCGCGGCGAGCCGCGCGGCCGCCGCCGCCGAGTCCATGTGGTCGCCGCCGAGCACGGTGACGATTCGGCCGGCGCAGTACGCGTCGTCGAGCGCGAGCTCGCCGAGGACGCCCGCACACAGGACGGCGACGTCCTCCCCGGTCTCGCGCGCCGCCCTCGCGACCGCGGCGAGATTGAGCAGCGACCCGACGAGGACCTGCTCGAAGCGCGCCGCCGCAGCGACGAGGAGCCGCGTGCCGTTCGTCGTCGTGAGGACGAGCGTCTCGGCCGCCGGCTCGCCCGCGAGCTCGCGCGGCGAGTTGCCGAAGTCGAAGCCCTCGATGTGCTCGAGCCGCCGCTCGCCGGCGAGCTTCACGCTCCCCTCGCTCCCGGCGAGAGCGCGCGCCTCGTCGATCTCGGCGCAGCACAGAACGCGCTTGTAACCGGCGGCGAGCGCCTGCGTCATCGTCGAGGTCGCGCGCAGGACGTCGACGACGATGCCGACCGGAGCAGGGGTCTCAACCCCACCGAGTGCTCCGCACTCGTTGGGGGCCCCTGAGAGCTCGCCGGGAGTGAACGCGACGTGAACGCGCACCCGACTACCCTAGTCCGCTATGCCGACGTGCTACCGCCACCCCGCCCGCGAGACCGGGCTCTCCTGCTCGGAGTGCGGCCGCCCGATCTGCACCGAGTGCATGACGATGGCGCCGGTCGGCATCCGCTGCCCGGACCACGCGGGCGGCACCGCGCGCCGGAAGCTCGTCAAGGCGCCGGCGGTGGCGCGCGCGCCGGGCGGCGTGCTCGCGGCGCGCATCACCGGGGGCCTCATCGCGCTGAACGTGATCATCTACCTGATCACCGCCGTCCAGGGCGCCGGCCTGAACAACCCCGGCGGCTCGCTCTACGACAAGTGGATCCTCTACGGCCCGCTCGTCGACCACGGCGACTGGTGGCGGCTCGTCACCGCGATGTTCCTCCACGGCTTCCTGCTGCACATCGTGTTCAACATGGTGGCGCTGTGGTTCGTCGGCCGGCCCGTCGAGCTCTACCTCGGCCCGACGCGGTTCCTGCTCCTCTATTTCGTCTCGGGGCTCGCGGGATCCGCCGGCGCGCTCGTGCAGTCGCCGACGATTCCCGTCGTGGGCGCGTCCGGCGCGATCTTCGGCGTCCTCGGCGCAATGTTGATCCTCGAGTGGCAGGTGACCGGCCGGTTCGCCGGGCAGGCGTTGACGTGGATCGTCATCAACCTCGTCATCAACTTCTCCTACGGCGGGAACGTCTCGGTCGGCGGACACATCGGCGGGCTCATCGGCGGCATCCTCATAACGCTCGCGTTCGCGAGCTGGCGCCGTGGAAGCGGCCGCCGGCTTGGAGGCCTCAGCCTCGAGGGCGCGGTCGGCCTCCTCGTTGTCGCCGCAGCGAGCATTGCGATCGCGTACTGGAAAGTACGCGGTCTCGCGTAGCTATCGGATCGGGCTCACGCGGCCGATAACGGTGGCGTGAGCGCCGCCGCCCGTCTACACGGGGTTCTCGCGCTTCTCGCCGTCGTCGCCGCGACCGGAGGCTTTCTGTCGTACGCGCTCACGCGCCCGCTCGACCCCGACCAGCGGACCGTGCAGCTCGATCGCGTCCATCACTACAGCGTCGTCGACGTGCGGCGCGCGTTCACCGCCCACGGCATCCGCCTTCGCTACGCGACGCCGGGCGTCGTGCTGACGTTGAGCGTCACTCCTCCACCCGTGCCGGACAGCAGCCTGTACGTGGATCTTGCGACGGGCGGAACGATGTCGTGGGGGCCTAAGCCGGGCAGCGGCTACGACGAGCCGGTGGGGAACCTCCTCGTGCACTACGGCGGCCGCGACGCACACATGCTGCTCGCGGTCGAGTCCGCCGTCGCGGCGCTGCGTTAGTCGAGGAACTGCTCGCGCGGGACGAGCGTCCCGCCCGTCAGCCACGACCACGGGCTGAGCCGGCGCACCTGCACGTGGGCCGCGTCGGCGTCGGTCTCGACGTGCTCGAGCCGGTACGCGCGGATCCATGCGCGCGCCGCCTCGTCGCCCTCGACGCGCGCTTCGCGATGCCCGTCCACGAGCAGCTCGTACCGCATGCTCAGCCTCCGGCGGCGACGTACTCGGCGCGGTGGCCGCCTTTGAGCACCGCCTGCGCCGCCGCGAGCCGCGCGACCGGAACGCGATAGGGAGAGCACGAGACGTAGTCGAGCCCGAGCCCGTGGCAGAACTCGACCGACTTCGGGTCGCCGCCGTGCTCGCCGCAGATGCCGAGCTTGATCGACTCCTTCGCGCCGCGGCCGCGCTCGACGGCGATGCGCATGAGCTCGCCGACGCCGGCCTGGTCGAGCGTCTCGAACGGGTTGCGCTCGATGACGCCTTCCTCGAGATAGAACGTGAGGAACTTGCCCTCGGCATCGTCGCGCGACATGCCGAGCGTCGTCTGCGTCAGGTCGTTCGTCCCGAACGAGAAGAAGTCGGCGTGCTCGGCGATCGCGGCGGCACGAAGGGCCGCGCGCGGGAGCTCGATCATCGTCCCGCACGCGTACTCGATCTCGGGCGCCTCTTCGGCCATCACCGCGTCGGTGAGCTCGCGCAGGCGGCGCAGCTCCTTGGCGAACCCGACGAGCGGATGCATGATCTCGACCTGTGCGCCCGGCGTCGCCTTCGCCGCGCGGGCGATCGCGCGCACCTGCATCTCGTAGACCTCCGGCCACTGGATGCCGAGCCGGCATCCGCGCGTGCCGAGCATCGGGTTCGCCTCGGTCAGCGCCTTGATGCGGCTGCGCATCCGCTCGTCGCGCGCCTCCTGGAGCGGCGGCAGGAACTCGTGCAGCGGCGGATCGAGCAGCCGGATGACGACCGGCAGGCCCGCCATCGCCTCGAAGATCGCCTCGAAGTCGGACTGCTGGAACGGCAGCAGCCGGTCGAGCGCCTCGCGGCGGCCCGCCTCGTCGGAGGCGAGGATCATCTCCTGCACGACGGGCAGCCGCTCGTCGCCGAAGAACATGTGCTCGGTGCGGCAGAGGCCGATGCCCTGCGCGCCGAACTCGCGCGCCTTCGCCGCATCGGCGGCGTTGTCGGCGTTGGCCCACACCTGCAGGCGGCGCAGCTCGTCCGCCCAGCCGAGGACGGTCTCGAAATCCTCGTTGATCGACGGAGGGACGAGCGCGACCTCACCGACGATGACGCGACCGGTGCCGCCGTCGATCGTGATGACGTCGCCCTCGTGCAGCTCATGCTCGCCGAGCCGCACCGCCTTCGTCTCGACGTCGATGTGCAGACCTTCGCAGCCGGCGACGCACGGCTTGCCCATGCCGCGCGCGACGACGGCCGCGTGCGAGGTCATGCCGCCGTGCGCGGTGAGCACGCCTCTCGACTGGATGAGCCCGTGGATGTCGTCGGGCGTCGTCTCCCAGCGGACGAGGATGACCGCCTCGCCGCCCTTGCCGCGCTCGGCCGCCGTGTCGGCGTCGAGGACGATCTTCCCCGCGGCCGCGCCCGGCGACGCGTTGAGCCCGCGCGCCGCCACCTCGAACTCCGCGTTCGGATCGAGC
>JBOGZQ010000072.1:0-6567 GCA_050697375.1 Gaiellaceae bacterium
TCATCCTCGCGCTGCGCTATCTCTCGAATCCGGCGACGGCACGGCGCGGCAACCAGATCGGCGCCGCGGGGATGCTCGTCGCGATCGCCGTCACGTGGGTCAAGGCCGGCCACACGAGCTGGTGGGCGCTCGTGATCGGGATGCTGATCGGCGGCGGCTTCGGAGCGTTCGCGGCACGCAGGGTGAAGATGACGGCGATGCCGCAGATGGTGGCGCTGTTCAACGGCGTCGGCGGCGGCGCGGCCGCGCTGATCTCGCTCGCGGAGCTCCATCGCCTCCTCCCGGAGCCGGGCAAGCCGACGGTCGACATCCTCATCGCGATCGCCCTCTCGGGCCTCATTGGCGCGATCTCGTTCTCGGGATCGATGATCGCGTTCGCGAAGCTCCAGGAGCTGATCAAGGGCCGGCCGATCACGTATCCGGGCCAGAAGGTCGGCAACCTCCTGCTGCTCGGCGCATGTGCCGCAATCGGCGTCGTGCTCGTCGCGGGGGCGCAGGATCAGTGGCTGCTGTGGGCGGTCGTCGGCGGCGGCGCGCTCTTCGGCGTCCTCTTCGTCCTCCCTATCGGCGGCGCCGACATGCCGGTCGTCATCTCGCTGTTGAACGCATTCACCGGCCTGGCCGTCGCGGTCGGCGGCTTCGAGCTCGAGAACAACGTGCTCATCGTCAGCGGCATGCTCGTCGGCGCGTCCGGCACGTTCCTGACGCTGATGATGGGCCGCGCGATGAACCGCTCGATCGCGAACGTGCTCTTCGGCGCGTTCGGCCAGGTCACCGAGGCAGCGGCCGCAGCCGCGGCGAGCGACGGCGGCACTGTGCGATCGGCGAGTGCGGAGGACGTCGCCGTGATGCTCGCGTACGCGCACAAGGTCGTCTTCGTCCCCGGGTACGGGCTCGCGGTCGCCCAGGCGCAGCACGACGTGCGCCAGCTCGCCGACCTGCTCGAGGCGAAGGGCGTCGAGGTCTCGTACGCGATCCATCCCGTCGCCGGCCGCATGCCCGGCCACATGAACGTGCTGCTCGCCGAGGCGAACGTCCCGTATCCGCAGCTGAAGGAGATGGACGATGCAAACCCGGAGTTCTCACGCACGGACGTCGCGCTCGTCGTCGGCGCGAACGACGTCGTCAACCCGGACGCGCGCTCGAACCAGGGCAGCCCCATCTACGGGATGCCGATTCTCGACGTCGACAAGGCGCAGGCCGTCGTCGTGTTGAAGCGCTCGATGAACCCCGGCTTCGCCGGCATCGAGAACCCGCTCTTCTACAACCCGAAGACGGTGATGCTCTTCGGCGACGCGAAGCAGTCGATCGACAAGCTCATCCAGGACGTCAAGACCCTGTAGGCCGCGCGGCGATGTGCTGCGACTTGATCGCGTCGCCGTACGTCTGCCAGCCCTGCGCCGTCATCGCCGTCTCGGCCGGGTACACGGAGAAGCCGGTCGTCCCCGCCTCGGCGAGCAGGCGGACATACCGCCCGGGAGCGAACCAACCGTGCTGGCCGTGGTAGCTGCCGACGGTCGGGTGCACGCGCGACACCGGAAACCACGGTGCCGCAGCGTGGACGCATGTGGCCGGCGTGACGTAGTCCCCGAAGTCGTTGACGTATGCCTGCGGCAGGAAGTCGAAGCCGGCGTTCGCCCAGGCCGCGAGCCCGATCCCGCCCGCGTCGCAGAGCGACGACAGACCGGCAGGTAGGTTCGGCTCGGCGGCGCGGAAGGCGTCGACGAACTGCTGCGACCGCGCGGGATCCGCCTGGTACGGCGCTTCCGCATCGGCGATGTAGAACGACAGCCCGTTCTGGTGGATCTCCGAGACGGCGTACGCGGCATCGCTCTTCGGGTCGTCGCCGAGCACGCTCCAGCCGCCGACGGCGAGGCCGCTCGCCTGTTCGAAGCGCTCGATCCAGCCCAGGTCGGGCGGGTCGTCGGGACCGAGGTCGACCGCGACCCAGCCGAAGCCGGCGGCGCGGAGCTGCCGGCCGAGCCACTCCGGGCCGACGTCGCCTGTGTGCACGATGATCCCGCCGCCGTCCGCGAACGACATCGCGATCGGCGTCGGCGGCGGAGGCGGCGCGGTCGTCGTCGGGGGCGGCGCCGTTGTGGTCGTCGTCGGCGCCGGCGGAGGGGGCGCCGTCTGCGGCTTCGAGTTCGTGTGGAGAACGATCGCGAGCACGATCGCGATGGCCAGCAGGCTCGCGCCCGCGGCTGCGAGGCGTTTCGGCGTCATCTATGCGAGGCGCGCCGGATCGAAGAGCGTCCGAAGCTCGACGTCCTCCCCGAGCATCGCGTCCGCAACGAGCCGTCCGCAGCCGAAACCCATGACGTTTCCATGCCCGGAATACCCGGCTGCGACCCATAGGCCGTCGCGGCCCGGCACGGGGCCGACGAGCGGGAGCATGTCCTGCGTGAGCGCGAAGATCCCGGCCCAGCGGTGGCTGATGCGCGCCTCGCCGTCGCTCAGCTCGCCGAGGAAGCGCTCGAGCGAGGCCTGGATCGTCGGCGTCATCTCTTCCACGTCCGAGAGCTCGTCCATGATCGAGACGTCGCGGAAGCCTCCGAGCAGCAGCCGCCGGTCGGGGAGCTGCTGCCAGTAGTCGAATCCCTGGCGCGCGTAATGCGGGCGGTCGTAGAGGACGCGGTCGAGGGGCTCGCTGACGACGACCTGCCCGCGCGCGGGCCACAATGCGTCTGAGAGCTCGGGGACGAGATCGCGCCCGTAGCCGTCGGTCGCGACGAGGACGCGCTCGGCGTCGAGCGCGTCGACGTTCGCGACCGGATCGTGCTCGCGGAAATCGACGCCGGCTTCGGCCGCGCGCGTCGCGAGCCCGCGCACGAAGCGCGCCGGCTGGATCGTCCCGTCGCGGAGGTGGTGGATCGCCCCGTGGAAGTGCGGGAACTCGTCGAGCCACTCGGCGGCGAAGCCGTCCTCCTGCAGAGCCTCGAACTCCGAGCGGATGTTCTCGCGCTCCTCCTCGTCCACCGCGAGGCGATAGCTGCCGGGGCGGCCGAGCGCGTCGCCCGCGAGCTCCTCCATGCGGTCGAGCGTGTCCTCCGTCCAGCGCCATAACGCGCGAGACTGCTCGGCGCCGTACGTCTCGCGGGCAACGTCGTAGCGAGCGGCGCCTCCGCGGAGCGCGAAGCCGCCGTTCCGTCCGCTCGCGCCTTCGGCGACGGCGCGGCGGTCGTGCACGCGCACGCGCAGCCCGGCCTCCGCGAGGCGGAGCGCGGCAGAACAACCCGTCACGCCGGCGCCGACGATCGCGACGTCGACGCGTCCGTCGAGCCTGCCGTTCGTCCGGGCGGGGATCGGGTCTTCGAGCCAGTACGGGTTCATGGGACGAAGAGTCGCACGCCGGCGAAGCGTTGGAAATCGCGGTCGAACGAGACGACCTCGGCGCCGTGCTCGACTGCGAGCGCGGCGAGGTGAGCGTCGTTGACGAGATTCGCCGCTGTTCCGGTTTCGGCAAGAAGGCCGCGCACGAGCCCGAGGTGCCGGGACGTCGGTTCCACGACGAGCGCAGGCGCTTGCGCGAGCCAATCTTCGACCTGATCGGCTGCGTCCTCCAGCGTGAGGGGGTTCGCGAACGCCGCGCGACTCGTGCCTATTCGCAGGAAGGCAAGAACCACGGTCCACGCGAAACCCACGGCTTCCGTGCCGCCGAGCGCGTTCTCGAGCCACGAGCGAGACGCGGCATGGTGCCGGGCACCGGAATCGGTCGCGTAGAGCAGAACGTTGGCGTCGACGAGTTGCACGTCACTTCCGCGCTGCGAGCCGCCGGAGGATCTCCTCGTCCTCCAGCTCGCCCGCGAGCCGAAGCGCCTTCGTCACATCGACGAGAGGCTCCCCCATGTCGAACGTTCGCGTCCGATAGGGCTTCCTCGAGCCGGCCGCGCCCGCACGGATCGCCGTATTGACGGCTTCCTTGAACGAAAGCCCGCGCTCTCGCATGAGCCGCTTCACGAGCGCCTCGACATCGGGGTCGAGAGTGACGGTGGTACGCATGTAGACATCATAGCATCAATAATTCGTATGTCATGATGCGCGATAAACCCCATCGCGCGCGACGACGCGGCCCGACAGCTCGAGCTCGACCAGCTCCCGCGCGATGTCGGCTGCGTCCCGGCCTGTCCGGCG
Source organism: Gaiellaceae bacterium (assembly GCA_050697375.1). Lineage (GTDB taxonomy): Bacteria > Actinomycetota > Thermoleophilia > Gaiellales > Gaiellaceae > Palsa-739. Next base: position 4,135 of record JBOGZQ010000072.1, read on the forward strand.
GACGAGCTCGTCGGCGGTGGCCGGCAGCAGCTCGAGGAGCGGCGACGTGGTCTCGGGCACAACGGACTCGATCCCCAGGTCGGCGGCGGACGTGAGCGGCGCGGCTCCGAGCTTGAGCAGCGCGTTCGTCCCCGCGGACAGCGGTGAGGTGATCTCGCCTGGGACTGCGTACACCTCGCGTCCCTCCTCGAGCGCGAGGTCGGCGGTGATGAGCGCGCCGCTCCGCTCGCGTGCCTCGACGACGACGGCCGCGCCTGCAAGGCCGGCGACGATCCGGTTGCGTGCCGGGAAGCGCCACGGGGCGGGCTCGACGCCCGGCGCGTACTCGGACACGATCAGCCCGGTGTCGGCGATGCGGCGAGCGAGCTCCGCGTGCGCAGCGGGGTAGTCGCGGTCGATGCCGCAGCCGAGGACGGCGACGGTCGTCCCGCCCGCGTCGAGCGCGCCGCGGTGCGCCTCGCTGTCGATGCCGCGCGCGAGACCGCTGACGACGACGAGACCTGCGGCCGCAGCCTCGCGGGCGAGACTGCGCGCGACCGAGGCGCCGTAGCCCGAGCAGGCGCGCGCGCCGACGATCGCGACGGCTGGGCGCGCGAGGACGTCGAGCGGCGCAGGACCCCGGACGAAGAGGCCGACCGGCGGGTCGTGGATCGACCGCAGCAGCCGCGGCAGCTCGACGGTGAAGCGGTAGCCGCCGTCGGCGAGACGCTGCTCGTATGCGCGCGCATCGAAGGAACGAAGATGCGCGCGCCAGCGCGCGGTGTCGGGTGGGCGCAACAGGTGCGCGCCGGTCTCGGACGCGAACACGGCGAGCGCGAGCTCGTTCACGTCAGCTCCTGGGGCGAGCGATACGCCAGCGCTTCGGCGACGTGCTCGGCGTGCACCTCCTCTGCTCCTGCGAGCGCGGCGATCGTGCGCGCCGTGCGCGCGACGCGCGCGCGGCCCCGTCCGGACAGCGGCAGCTTGTCGACTGCGCGCGAGAGCAGGACCTCGGCATCGGCCGAGCGATGGAGCGGCGCCGAGGCGAGCAGTGTGCGCGCACTCAAAACGCGCGCGGCGACGGTTGCCGATGCCTCCGACGGCCCGGCGGCGAGCTCTGCTGCGCGCGGCCGCGGAACGGCGACGACGAGGTCGAAGCGGTCGAGCAGCGCGCGCGACAGCTTCGCGTGGTACCCGGCGAGCCGCTGAGCGGTGCAGGAGCAGACCGCGCCGGCGTCGCCGCGCGCCCCGCACGGGCAGAGGTTCATCGTCGCAACGAGCTGGAACCGCGCCGGGAACACCGCGCGACCTGCCGCCCGCGCGATCGAGACGATGCCGTCCTCGAGCGGTTGCCGCAATGCTTCGAGCGCGGGCCGAGCGAACTCCGCCATCTCGTCGAGCAGGAGGACGCCGTGGTGCGCGAGGCTCGCCTCGCCGGGCCGGATACCGGGGCCGCCGCCGACGATCGCCGCCGTCGACGCGCTGTGGTGCGGCGCGCGAAACGGTGGCGTGCGCACGAGCGGCTGCTCGGGCGCGAGCAGTCCCGCGACCGAGTGGATGCGCGTGACCTCGAGCGCAGCCGCGTCGTCGAGCGGCGGAAGGAGCGAGGGGAGCCGCCGCCCGAGCATCGTCTTCCCCGTTCCCGGCGGCCCGGCGAGGAGGAGGTTCTGGCGTCCCGCGGCGGCGATCTCGAGCGCGCGCCGCGCGCGCTCCTGGCCGCGCACCTCTGCGAGGTCGGGCAGAACCGGCGGATCTTGCTCCTGTACGGCCTCGACCGCCACCGGGTCGAGCTCGCCGCGGAGGTAGGCGACCGCCTCCGCGAGATGGGCGACGGGAATCGGCCGGACGCCTGCGAGCGCCGCTTCCGGCGCCGACTCGGGCGGACAGAGGAGCCGCTCGATCCCGAGGCGGCGCGCGCCCTCGGCGACCGCGAGGACGCCGCCGACGCGCCGCAGGCGGCCGTCGAGCGCGAGCTCGCCGACTGCGGCATGGCGGCTCAGCTCCGACTGCGGGATCTGCCGCGACGCGGCGAGGAGCGCGAGCGCGATCGGCAGGTCGTAGCCGGAGCCCTCCTTCCGGAGACCGGCAGGAGCGAGGTTGACGGTCACGCGTCCGCGCGGGAAGTCGAGCTCGGCCGACACGATGCCGCTCCGCACCCGGGTGCGCGCTTCCGCGCACGCGCGATCGGGGAGGCCGACGATCGCAAACGCGGGCAGGCCCGTCTCGTGGACGTCCGCCTCCACCTCGACGCGCCGCGCTTCGAGTCCGACGAGGGCATGCGTCACAGCGCGTGCAAGCACGCCGTGACGCTATTTGGGAAAGCGATACGACTCAGTCGAGGATCTTCAACGCGCCCAGCTCGAGCAGCTCGCGGCAGAGCGTCTCCGCGCGCTTGTCTGCGCCGAGCTTGCGCAGCGTCCTCTTGCCGTCGAGCTGGTCGACGACCTCCGCGGC
>JBOGZQ010000073.1:0-8074 GCA_050697375.1 Gaiellaceae bacterium
ACCGCCCCGCCGCAGCCGGCGAGGACGCAAACAACGAAGGCACCAGCTAGGGCTCCGCGACGGGCTCTGGGAGCTCTTCCGCGAACGGCTTCAGGGTATCGCCGTCCTCGGCCAGAACGAGCTCAGAGAAGAAGCGCGTCATGTACAGCCCCTCGCGGAAGTCGCCGAGGCGGGGTTCCGGGCGCTCGCCGGCGGCGAGCGCGAGCGCGAGCTCGGGATAGCGGCTTCCGGCAGCGGTCGGCAAGGGGAAGCCGCCGCCGAAGCGCGGGTTGATGTCGGTGATGCGGTGCGTGCCGTCCGGCTCGCGGAAGCACTGGATGTTCGCGGGGCCGACGAGACCGAGCGTCTCCGACACGCGGCGACCGACCTCGACGAGATCGGGATCGCGGATCGTCATGCCCTTGATCGACTCCCCGCCCTTCGACTCGATCATCGTGCGCGGAACCGCGTTGAGGCAGCGCGACTCGAGATCGCAGAAGACGTCGACGGAGAACTCCTCGCCGCGACAGCACGCCTGCACCATCGAGTCGACCTTCGTGTAGCGGAGGAAGAACTCGAGCTCGCGTGCGTCGGCGCAACGGAAGATGTTGCGCGACCCGAACCCCTCGCGCGCCTTCACGAGCACCGGGTACTCGAGGTCGGTGGGCACGTCGTCCGGCAGCCATGTCGGCGGCGAGCCGATGCCGCGCTCGACGAACAGCAGATGTGCGAGCCACTTGTCCGCGAGCGCGTCCACGACCTCCGGGGACGGCAGGAGTACGAGCGCGCCGATCTCATCCCTCGCCCGCGACAGGACGCCGTGGTCGAGATCGGTCAGCGGGACGATGAGCGAGACGTCGTGCGCCGCGACGAGCGCGGAGAGAGCAGCGACGTAGCCGGGGTCGTCGACGCGCGGAACGAACGCGTGCTCGTCGGCGTGGTAGAGCGCCGGCGCGAGTGGGTTCACGTCGACCGTGAGCGTCCGTGCGCCTGCGCGCCGGAACGACGTGACGATGTCGACGCGCTGCCCTGCGCATGTGAAGAGGACGGTCGTCACGGCGTGAGAGGGTACCGTCGTGCGATGACTGTAGTCGGGAGGTGCTCGTCCGTGAATACGCAGGCACCGATGAGGAATGATGCGCGCAGTGGCAGCGGCAGTAACACGCGCAACAGGTTCCTGAAACGAACGTCGCGGAAGCCCATCTGCTGCTCGTCGTAGACGTAATGGTGCCGGTAGGCGAGCAACGCGCGTAGAAATCGCCAATTCGCGCTCATTGCCAGGACGGAACTCACGACGCGCGCAGCAGCCGAGCGCTTGTCGACGAGCAGGTTCGGATGGAGCGCGACGAAGAGCGTCGGCCGAGGGCTGACTGTCGAACAGATCGCCGGCACGAGCTCGTATTCGGCTCCCTCGACGTCGATCTTCACGAAATCCACGCCATCGAGACCGGCGCGATCGAGAAGTGCGCTGATGCTCACCTGTTCGACAAGCCAATGCGCTCCCATGTCACCGCGCCGTACAAGGCTCGAGTTCGAATCGCCACCGCTGCCGACCGACGTCAAGGTGGCTGTGCCGTCGCTCGCTCCGGCGGCGGCCTGCACTGCGAACGTTTTCGCCGCCGTCGCCGGGTTGAGCGCGAGATTCTCCGTGAGAGAGGCGAACGCATGCGGGTCGGGCTCCAGACACACGACGCGTTCGACGAATGGCGCTGCGAGGAGCGCAGTCGGCCCCATCCAGGCGCCGAGGTCGAGATAGCGCGTGCTGCTTCTCAAGAAGCGCGAGAACACTGCGACCGTCTCCGGTTCCCATGCGTCCGTTTCGTACCAGTCCCAGAATTCGCGATACTGCTCGGCCGGCTGCACGGCGAACGAGACGCCCATCTTCGCAATCGTCCGCGCGCCCACGTTGCCGTGATTATCTCGGAGGTCGACGCGTTTCAGGGCAACGAGCGTAGCCGCCGAAACGGCATAGGCTTGAACAGGTGCCACTGGAGGATGTCCCGCAGAAGCTGCGCGCCGACGTGTGCGTCGTCGGCGCCGGCGCAGCGGGCCTCGCGCTCGCGCATGCGCTACGAGACGCGGGCGTGTCGATCGTCGTGCTCGAGAGCGGGCCCATCGAGGATTCGACCGTGCTCGATGCCGGCGAGGTTGTCGGCCACACCTACAACGGTCTGACGCACGGTCGCGTGCGCGGCCCGGGTGGGACGACGTCGATCTGGCCCGGGCAGTGCATGCGCTTCCGCCCGGAAGACTACGAAGCCTGGCCGTTCGGGCCGGACGAAATGGAGCCGCACTGGGCTCGGGCCGAGCGGATGCTCGGGCTTACGCCCGGCGAGCTCGCTCGCGACCCGTGGGAGTCACTCGGCGAGCCCGGGCCCGGCTTCGACCCGGCACGCGTTGAGTCCGCCAGCGCCATCTTCGTCGGCCGCCGCAACCTCGCCGACCTCGACGTGGGAGCGGCGACGCTCCTCACGGGAGCGATCGCGACGCGCGTCGAGAGCGGCCGCGTGGAGGTCCGCGACCTCGCGGGACGCGCCGTCGAGGTCGAGGCGGCGATCATCGTCCTCGCGGCCGGCGGCATCGAGACGCCGCGCATTCTGCTCGCTTCCGGGATCGGCGGCAACGAGGTCGGTCGAGGATTCCAGGACCACCCATTCTGTGAGGCGGCGACGGTGGCGGGCCGCCCGCGCCCCCTGCAGGACATGTACGGGATGCGGCTCCGTCGCCCCCTGCGCTATTACCCCAAGCTGCTCCTGTCGCAAGCGCTGCGGCCGCGCGGCGAGCCCGGCTGCATGGCGAACGTCGTCTTCCGTTACGGCTCGCGCTCGCCGCTCGAGGCCGCGCTACGCGCCAGGCGCCGGATCCGCGCACACAAGGCTCCCGCCGTCCGCGACCTCGCGCTCGTCGCGGGCGGACTCCCGGAGCTCGCCGCCGGCGCGGTCCGTGCCGCGCGGGGTCGCGAGCCCGCGCCGCGACCCGAGCGGATCCGCCTGCTCACGATCGTCGAGCAGGTGGCCCGACCCGACAGCAGGCTCACGCTCGGCGATGAGCTCGACCCACTCGGCGTCCCTCGCGCCCGCATCGAGTGGCGGCTCGGCGAGGAAGAGCGGCTGGCAATCGACACGTTCGTGGCCGTTCTCGATGAGGAGCTCCGGCGCACGAGCACCGCATCGCTCGAACGCGAGCCGTGGCTCGACGACGACGACTGGGCCGACCACCTCAGCGACGGGTTCCATCCCGCCGGCGGCGCGCGCTTCGGTGCGGTTGTCGACCGCGACTGCGCAGTGCTGGGGGTCCACGGCGTCTATGTGTGCGGCAGCTCGGTCTTCCCACGGTCCGGTTGTGCGAACCCGACGCTCATGATTCTCGCGCTCGCGTTCCGCCTCGCCGACCATCTCCGCAACCGATGAGACTGGGCTACGGGACGGCCGCACTCGGGAGATCGCGCTCTGTGCGAGAGCGCCGACGCCTCGTCGAGGCGGCGTACGACGCCGGTATCCGGTACTTCGACACTGCACCCCTCTATGGGGCGGGCGCCGCGGAGGAAGCGCTGGGCCGACTCCGCGGCGAGGCGGTCATTGCGACGAAAGCCGGCATCGTCGCGCCTTCGCTCGTGAGCCTCGCCGCAGGAAAGGCGCTCGGCCGGCCCGCGGCCGCGACCGGCGGGAGGTTCGCGCCGCACGAGGTGCGCGCCCAGCTCGAGGGGAGTCTCCGGCGGCTTCGGCGCGATCGCGTCGACGTTCTCCTCCTCCACGAGGTCGAGACGGCCCACGTCGACCCACTGCTCGAGACGCTCGAGTCAATGAGAGCCGAGGGGAAGGTTGGCCTCTGGGGGGTTGCGACGAGGGCCGCGGCGACGGCCGCGATCCTCGCGAAGCACAGGCCCGACGTCGTGCAGGTGGCCGCTGCCGAAGCTCTCGACCCTGCCGGCGCCCGGCTCGTCCTCCACTCGGTGCTCGTCGGGCGCCTCGGCGACCGGAGCGCCGCTGAGCTCCTGCGCGAGGCGGCTCACGCCCACCCCGGTGCGACGATCCTCGTCGGCTCGTGCCACGAGGGCCACATCCGCGAGGCCGCCGCAGCGCTCTCTTGACGCTCACCTCGCGAGCGTCGGTACGGTCGCGGTGTGCTGCGCCGCCTCTTCATCGCGCTCGCGATGCTCATCGCTCTGTGGCTCGTCGCCGTCGCAGTGCTGTTTGTCTGGCCGCCGGCGAATAACGCTCCACCCGCACACGCGAACGCCGTGATCGTTCTGGCAGGCGGACACGACTCGCGGCTCGACCCCGCGCTGAAGCTCGTCGAACGCGGGATCGCGCCGGTGCTCGCCATCTCGAGCGTGGGACGCGACCCCAAATGGGTGAAGGCGCGACGCCTCTGCCGCGGCGCCTACGGCAAGCTGCGTTTCAAGGTGATCTGCTTCGAAGCCGTCCCGTACAGCACGCGCGGCGAGGCGGAGACCGTGACCAGGCTGGCGGCACATGACGGCTGGAAACGGATCGTCGTCGTCACGTCGACCTACCACGTCACCCGGGCCAGCATGCTTTTCCGGCGTTGCTACCACGGCCGGCTCTGGACCGTCGGCACATCGTCGCCGTGGTGGTCCCTGCCCGAGGAGTGGGCGTCGGAGACGGCGAAGCTTGCCGTCCAGATGGTCTACGAGCGCGGCTGCTGATCGGTCCAGCCGCCCGTGGCGCCCTTGTACGTGCCGGCGAAGAGGGCTAGCGGCGTCTTCGCGAGGATCTCGAGATCGAGCAACAGAGTGCGGTGCTCGACGTACCACACGTCCAACTCGATGCGCTCGGCCCACGGAAGCGCGGCGCGGCCGCGCACTTGTGCCCAGCCGGTTATGCCCGGCTTCACCGCGAGGCGGCGCATCTGCCTCGGCGTGTATTGCTCGACCTGGTAGCGCAGCGTCGGCCGCGGGCCGATCACGCTCATGTCGCCGCGCACGACGTTCCAGAGTTGCGGGAGCTCGTCCAGCGAGAGCCGCCGGAGGACGCGGCCGATCGGCGTGATGCGGGGGTCGCCCTGCTCGACCGCGAAGCCCGCTCCCCTTGCTTCCGCGCCGACGACCATGGTCCGCAGCTTCAGCAGCTCGAAATCCGCTCGGTCCTTGCCGACCCGGGTCTGCCGGTAGATGACGGGGCCGCGACTCGTCAGCTTGACGGCGAGGGCTGCGAGCGCGAGCAGCGGCGACGCAACCACGAGCGTGGTGCCGGCAACGACGACGTCAGCCGCCCGGTTCAGCGTGTGCCCTCGGCGACGTCCCACGTCGCCGGCACGCCGTGACGCAGGTAGTGGACGAGTGCCTGCACTGTCGCCCACGTGACGAGGACGTAGTAGCGCGCGACGCCGACGCCGACGAGCGCGGCGGCGAGGAGTCCGAGCTGGAGCCCGAGAATGACCGCGTACACGGTCCCGTGCCCGAGGAGGGCGATCGACGTGCCGAGCAGCACGAGATGGAGCAGGCCGCTCGCATACCGCAGGTGACGGTGCGAGACGATCTCCAGGAAGTACAGCGGCCGCAGACGGCGCAGCATCTTCCCCTCGAGAACGATCGCCCAGCAGTGCTCGAACATGCGCACTTTGCGGCGGTATTCGTCCTCGGTCGTCGGAGTCGCCTTCTCGTACGCATGCGCCCCCGGCTCGTACACCGCGCGACGGCCTCGCTGCACCATGAGGTACGGAAGCGAGAGGTCGTGACCGAAGCGCGGGTCGACCTCGACGTAGTCCGAGCGCCGCACGGCATAGATCGACCCGTTGCCGCCGGTGACCGAGTCGATGCGTGACTCGGCCTCGCGGACGCCGAGCTCGTATCGCCAGTACAGGCCTTCCTTGTTTCGCTCGTCGTCTGTCTGCACGTTCAAGCGGCCGCACACGTATGCGACCTCGGAATCGGCGAAGACGCGCACGAGCTTGCGGAGAGCGTCCGGCGCCCACGTCGAGTTGGCGTCGGTGAAAGCGACGACGTCGGATGTCGACTCGCGCACGGCTCGGTCCTGCGCCGCGACCTTGCCGCCGCGAGGATTGCGGACGATGCGTGCCCCGGCGAGGGCGGCGAGCCGCTCGGTCCCATCGGTCGAGGCGTCGGAGGTCACGACGATCTCGAGGCGGTCGCTCGGATACTCGAGTTTGCGCAGGTTCTCGACTCGCCGCTCGATCACGTCCTCCTCGTTGTGCGCCGCGACGATCAGGGTCACCGTCGGCAGGATGTCGCCCTTGCTCACGGGCCGCGACCGCGCCCGGCCCAGGGCGACTGCTGCGAGCGGATATGCGACGTGCGTCCAGAGGAGGGCGGCGATCGACAGCCAGAAGAGGATCTCGGCGACGATCATCCCGCCTCCATCTGCCGGAGCAACCGACCGACCTCCGCAGAGTCGACACGATCCGTGGACGAGGCCGGATCGAATTGGAGCGACCAGATGCGCCGCACCTCACGCCGCCGGTCGATCGCCTCGATGACGCGACCGGCGGGATCGACACACAGCTCGAGCGCGAAGGGATTCGCGCCGCGGCGATAGGTGAGGCAATCGAAGCTCGGGAAGACACGGAACCCGGAGAGCGCCGGCGAGTCGAGCGGCCCGATGAGCCGCTGGACGATGTGGAAGCCGCGGACCTCCCGAGTCACTTCCCGCGATCTCTCCCACCGGCCGACCGCGACGAACGCCGCGAGAACGGCCACGCCGACAAGTGCGAGTGCGCTACGCGCGCGCCAACTCACGAAGCATGCTCCGATAGCGGTCGAAGGCGACCAGGCGATCCGCCTCCCGAACGACGTACTCCCGCGCGCGCCGGCCCATCTCGGCAAGGTCCAGCTCACCGTCGTGGGCGGCTCGGATCGTCTGCGCGAGGAGCTCGGGGCGGCCGGGAGGAACGACGACGCCGCACCGCTCGCCGAGGACGACACGGGCGGTCTCGCTCTCCGCATCGGCCGCGACAATGACCGGCCGGCCGGCCGCGAGAATGCCGTACAGCCGGCTCGGCACGACATAGCCGGCCAGTCCGCGGGCGAGCCCGACGACGTGCACATCCGCCGCCGAAAGCGTGAGCGAGAGAAGCTCGCGCGGCTGATAGTCGAAGAAGCGCACGTCATCGGTCTCGAGTCGCTCGGCGAGCTCGACGAGTGCGGAGCGGCGCGCGCCCCCGCCGATGACGGCGACGACGAGGTCGTCGAGATCGCGCAGGAACGTCGTCGCGCGCACGAGCGCGTCGAGGTTCTGCGCGTGCCCGACGTTTCCCGAGTGCATGACGACGAACGAGTCCGCGAGTCCCTGCTCGCGCGACCAGTCGTTGTCCTTCGCGGCAGGAGTGATGGCGCCGGTGTCCACCCAGTTCGGGATGACGGTGATGCGCTCACGCGACGCGCCCTTCTCCTCCAGCCGTGCGCGCATCGTCTCGCCGATGGCGATCACCCGGTCCGCACGTCTGAGATAGAAGCCGATGAGGGCTCGCAAGGCCCCGATCAGAGGCTTGCTCTCGAGCCGTTTGAGCTCGACCGCAATCTCGGGAAACACGTCCTGGCTGACGACGACGAGCGGCACGCGGAAGCGGCGGGCGACGACGAGCGCGATATCGGCGATCACCGGCGGGTCGGTCATGCAAAGGACCACATCCGGCTTCGTTGCGAGCAGCCCGCGCCACAGAGAACCTGCGAGGTAGGTCACGTAGTTGAGCGCGCGAAGCGGCAGGTTGCTCCGGTCGAACGCTGTCGAGCGTACGCGGACGACCTCTACTCCGTCGTGAACCGTGCGGCCGGGGTCGGCACGCGGAATCGCCAGCTTGCCGGTGATCACGGTCACGTCGAAGTCGCCGGCGAGGGCCGCGCAGAGTTGCGAGAGAAGGTATGCGGTCGCCTCGAAGCCCGGCCAGTAGTACTGGTTCAGGACGAGCAGGCGGGGCCTGCGTTGCGGCCTAGGCACGACGCACCTGGGCCGCGGCGGTGACGAGGAGGAAGCCCGAGAGCCAGAGGCCGAGCGTGGCGATGTTGCCCACTGAGTAGAAGTACGACTGCACGGTCGCCCTCAGGAGCGCAGAGACAAACGCCGCCGCGCACGCGCTCAAGGTCAGTCGCACGCCGGGCTCAGCGACGAGCCATGCT
>JBOGZQ010000074.1:0-6060 GCA_050697375.1 Gaiellaceae bacterium
CTTGTGCGGCTGGCTGTTGCCGGGGCCCGTGATAAGCGACCCGGACGGCGCGCCCCTGCCATTCGCGACCTGCGCCGCGGTCGTGCCGTTGCCGTACCGCTTGGAGGCGTCCGGCTTCGACGACGTCTGCGGGTTGTCAGCCGAGCAGGTCGCATTCGAGCCCTGACCGCCGCCGCTCGTGCACTCGGTGTTCTTGCCGGTGTCGTTGCTCGGCTTGACTCCGGCACCCGACTGCGACGAGTCATGTTTTGCCTGGCCAGGCGGTGTGCCATGCGGATTGCTGCCCAGGGCGCCGCTCGATACGACCAACACCGTGAGCGCCGCGAGGATCACCGCTGGAATTGCACGTCGGATCTTCATAGATCCCCTCCCAGGAATATCGCTCGAAAATAGTGATATTGCTCTTCGCAAACGCGGAACCGGGCCGGCCGGATACGCGTTCACTCTTCGTGAAGGCCCTAGTGGTGGGGATCTGCCTGCTTTCGCTGCTGGCGGGCGCGCTCGCCTGGATTGGCGGCCCCCAGACGATCCGCCAGCGGGCGATCGGCGGCGTGGCGGCGGCTCGGACGCAGCGCTGCGGGCCGGAGACGACCCCGACGAATACGCCCACACGCTCCCTCGCCGCGGTCGCACGGATGTCGACCGCCGCCTACCGGAAGCCAGGCGCGGGCGTCGTCGCCCGCTTCGGGCTCCGGAACCAGGACCGCTTCCGCACGGTCTTCGCCGTTCTCGCCGTCCGCCGGAACGCCCGCTGTGAGCCCGTCTGGTATCGCGTCCGGCTGCCGATCCGGCCGAACGGCGCGACGGGCTGGGTCTCTGCGCGCACCGTCGTCGTCAGCCCCGTCGACACGAGGATCGTGATCCACGTCCGCGCGCGGCGGCTCGAGCTGCTCCGCGCCGGGCACGTGATCTTCAGAAGCCCGATCTCCACCGGCGCGCCGGACACACCGACCCCGATCGGCACGTTCTACGTGAAGGAGCGGCTCGTCCCCGCGGACGCGAACGGCCCGTGGGGGCCGGCGGCGCTCGGCACCTCCGCGTACTCGCCCGTCCTTCGCAGCTGGACGGAGGGCGGCCCGGTCGGCATCCACGGAACCGACGACCCCACCGCCATCGGCCGGCCGGTCTCGCACGGCTGCATTCGCCTCCCCAACGCGGCCATGCGCCGGCTGTTCGGACTCACCCCTGCCGGAACGCCGATCCTGATCGAGCGCTGACCGGGGCTACTCGATGTCGTCGTCCGGGGGCTCGTCCTCCCCGGGCTGGTACCGCTGCTGCGGCCGCTCGGCGAAGGTGACGGCGATCCGCTCGATCCGGTTTCCCTCCACCTCGAGGACGTCGAACCGGACTCCATCGAAGGAAATGTCGTCGCCCGGCTCGGGCGCCCGGCCGAGCTGGCCGAAGACGAAGCCGGCGACCGTGTGGAAGTCCTCGTCCGGCAGCTCCGTGCCGAACCGCTCGTTGAACTCCTCGATCGGGAAGCGGCCGTCGAGCCGCCACGTGTCCTCGTCGACCTGCTCGATCGATTGCTCGGGCACGTCGAACTCGTCCTCGATCTCGCCGACGATCTCCTCGATCAGGTCCTCGAGCGTGCAGATGCCGGCGAGCGCGCCGTACTCGTCGACGACGATCGCGAAGTGGTTGTTCGTCTTCCGGAACTCCTGGAGCAGCGACGCGAGGTCCTTCGTCTCCGGGACGACGTACGCGGCCCGGAGCAGCTCCTCCAGATGGACGTCGGCGAGGCCGCGGTCGTGGATGGCGGAGAACAGATCGCGCACGTGCAGGACGCCGACGACGTCGTCGAGCGTCTCGCGATAGACGGGGTAGCGCGTGTACGGGTGGTCGAGGACGGTCTCGAGCGCCTCTTCGGGCGGCATCTCGACGGATATGGCGGTGACGTCGGGCTTCGCGACCATGACGTCGGCCGCGTCCTTGTCGCCGAAAACGAAGACCTTGTCGATCATCTGCTGTTCGCCGACCTCGATCTCGCCCTCGCGCGTCGAGCGGGAGACGAGCATGCGCAGCTCCGCTTCCGAGAGCACGTCGCGCTCCGCTCCGACCGGTTCGACGCCGAACAGCCGGAGGACGGCGTTCGTCGACCGCTGCAAGACCCAGATCAGCGGCTGCGTGACGGTGAAGAACGCGCGCACCGGCGCCGACACCCACAGCGCCGTCCCCTCGGAGTGGCTCAGCGCGACGCCCTTCGGCACGAGCTCGCCGACGACGACGTGGAAGAACGTGAGGATGAGGTAGGCGAGCGCGATTGCCAGCGCCGTCGCGAGCCACGTGTCGAACTCCTTCGTGAGCGCGTGCTCGCCGAGGGCGCCGATGGCCAGCGAGGTGAGCGTCACGCCCAGCTGCATCGCGGCGATGAACCGCGGCGGGTCGCCGGTGATGCGCAGCACGTCGCGCGCCCGCCGGTTTCCCTGGTGCTGAAGCTCGATGATCCTCGTCCGCCGCGCCGTGACGAGGCCATACTCGGCCGCGACGAAGAACGCGTTCAGCAGGATCAGGGCCGCAACGCCGAGGAGCTCGAGGAAGAGGTTCACGGCGTGCGGCTGGTACTCGGAGGTTTCTCGTCCACCAGCTAGCGCGCAGTGTAGGTAACGGCGCGGTCGTCCTCGTGCTTCAGGGCGCGGCCGAGGGCGACGAGCCGCTCGAGGTGCGAGAGAGCCTCGGCCACGGCGAAGCGCCGCTGGATCGCCGGCAGCCCGGTTCCGAAGAGCTCGTGAGAGACGTCGAAGCCGCTGGACGGGTCTGCCGAGAGCGCGGCCTCGGTGCGGTCGAGCCGCTCCTCGTGGTGCGCGAGGATCTCCCGCGCACGGGCGGCCGGCTCGAGGATCGTCTCGCCGTGCCCGCCGTAGGAGACGCGCGGATCGAGCGCGGCGACCTCGAGCAGCGTGTCCGAGTAGTCGCCGAGGGGATCTGGCCGGCTCTCGGGGTAGAGGCCGATGGCAGGCGTGATCGGCGCGAGCAGCGTGTCTCCGGCGACGAGGACGCCGTCGCGGTGGAGAGACAGATGGCCGTCGGCGTGGCCGGGGGTCGCGAAGATCCTCCAGCCGTCGATCTCGTCGCCCGGCTCGACGAGCGTCGGGTTCCAGGCGAACTGGACGAAGTCGGCGAACACGTGGCCGGACTCGATCAGCTCCTCCGCGACCTGCGGCGGGACGCCGTTGCGGACGAACCAGTCGGAGATCCGCTCCGGCCAGTCCGGCGATCCCCAGACGCGCTCGCACTGCGCGTAGTCGAGCCGGCCCTGGAAGACCGGCGCGGCCGTCGCGAGCGCGGCCGGCGCTGCGCCGCCGACGTGGTCGGGGTGCATGTGCGTGATGAAGATCCGGACGACAGGGCCGTCGACCTGCGCGAGGATCTCCTCCCACGACGGCCCCGGCAGGCCGAGCCCGGTGTCGACGAGCGTCCAGCCGTCGTCGCCGCGGAGGAGGAAGCAGTGGACGTGGCGCGGCCCGCTCGGGAGCGGCAGCGTCACCCGCAGGATGCCGGGCTCCACTTCGACTGGCGTAGCGAACGTATGTTCGATAAGCTTGGACACGGGGATGCGAGCCGAGTATCGCGAAGAGCCCTGCCGCTCCGCGTTGAACCGAGTCCAGGGCATGCCGTTCGGTTGGTCGCTCAACCCGTACATGGGCTGCGCGCACCAGTGCACGTTCTGTTACGTGCGGGCGTTCGAGAAACGCGCCGACCGGCCGTCGGACGATCGCTACGGCTCGAGCATCCGCGTGAAGACGAACGTCGCAGAGGTACTGCGGCGTGAGCTCGCGCGGCCGTCGTGGCGGCGCGAGGGAATCGCGATCGGTGCGGCCACCGATCCGTACCAGCCGGCCGAGGGCCGCTACAAGCTGACCCGCGCGTGCCTCCACGTGCTCGCCGACACGGCGAACCCGTTCGCGCTCATCACGCGCGGGCCGATGATCGTGCGCGACCTCGACGTGCTCGTCGAGGCGGCGAAGCGCGCGGACGTGAGCGTGACGTTCTCGATCCCGACGATCGACCTCGAGATCTGGCGGCGCACCGAGCCGGGCACCGCTCCTCCCCACCAGCGCCTGCGCGCGCTGACGCAGCTCGTCGACGCGGGGATCAAGGTCGGGGTCGGCATGGCGCCGATCCTCCCCGGCCTGAGCGACAAGCCGGAGCTGCTCGCCGACGTCGTGCGCGCGGCGCGCGCCGCGGGCGCGACCGGCGTGTGGGCGAACGTCCTCTACCTCAAGCCGGGGACGAAGGAGCACTTCCTCGCGGCGCTCGAACGCGACTGGCCGGAGCTGCTGCCGGAGTACGAGAGGCTGTACGGAAGGCGCGCCTACGTGAAGTCGGAGGTGTCGCAGCCGCTGCGCGAGCGCATCCGCGAGCTCGCTCGTGCGAACGGCGTGCGCGACCGGCGGCGCGTGCGCTTCGCGCCGCCCGCCGATCCGGAGCAGCTCAGCCTCGCCGTCTAGAACGCGCCTACGAGCCAGAGAATCAACAGCGCGAACAGCGAGAGCACGATCGCCGCGGCGAAGAGAGCGACGTTCATGCCGACGATGAATGCGAAGAGCTTGCCGGCGTTGCGGCCGCCGGCCAGCTCGCGCACCTCCCCGTAGATGCGCGCGCGGCCGCTCGGCGGCGGCCCGACGCGACCGACCGGCAGGCCGAACACGGAGAGCGCGCGCTCGAGTCCCGCGTCCGCCGCCGCGCCGGTGACGACGATCTCGTGGGCCGGGAACTCCGCAAGCGCGTCCGCCACCGCCTCGACCGGGTCGACGCCGCCGGCGGAGCTCATCACGTCGACGAGCCCGTCCAGCGCCCGCTCCGCCTCGAGCGCGCGCACCCCCGCGCGCATGCGTGCTCCCTCCTCCGCGTTCGAAAGCCAATCGATCGGTCCCACCGCGCTCGTGGCGAGGACGCGGACGTGCGCCGGCCGGCGGGCGAGCGCGAGGCGGATCGTCTCCGGCGAGGCGTCGCCGACGACGACGAGCAACAGGTTCACCGGGCAGTTGTATATGCCGTCGGAAGACAGGCATAGACTTGGCCTTCCCCGCGATGGCCGCCTCGGAGATCACCGTGCTCATCGTCGACGACCATGAGGTCGTGCGCGAAGGCCTGCGCCTTTCCCTGTCCCGAGCCCCGCACGTGCGGGTGATCGGGGAGGCGGCGGACGGGGAGAGCGCCGTCGCGCTGGCCGAGCGGCGGCGCCCGAACGTCGTGATCATGGACGTCCGGATGCCCGGCATGGACGGGCTCGAGGCGACGAAGCTCCTCGTCGAGCAGGATCCGGCGGTCGCCGTCCTCATCTTCACGGCGTACAGCGAGCGCAGCCTCCTCAGCCGCGGCCTCGATTCTGGCGCGAAGGGCTACATCCTCAAGGAGGCGCCGCACGAGACGCTCGTCCGCGCGATCGAGAAGGTCGCCGAAGGCGAGGGCTACGTCGACCCGGCGCTGATGCCGGCGTTCCTCTCCGGCAAGGACAAGGAGGAGATGCTGACGACGAGGGAGCGCGAGATCCTCCAGCTCCTCGCCGACGGCATGTCGAACGCCGACGTCGCAACGAAGCTGTTCATCAGCCAGGAGACGGTGAAGAGCCACGTGCGCCACATCCTCGCGAAGCTCGAGGCGGATACGCGCACGCACGCGGTCGCGATCGCGCTGCGCGAAGCGATCATCGACTAGTGGCCGAGGACGAGCCCTCGCGGGCCGAACCGACCGAGGAGATCCTCGCTGCGGAACAGGACGAGCGGCGCCGCATCGCGCTGTTCCTCCACGACGGGCCGGTTCAGTCGCTCGCCGGCGTCGCGCTCATGCTCGACGCGGCGTTGAACTTTCTCCAGCGCGGCGACACGAAGGAGTCGGGCGAGGTGCTCGACCGCGCTCTCAGCAGGACGCGCACGACGATCGGCGAGCTCCGCAACCTGTCGTTCAATCTCGAACCCGTCGTGCTACGGGACCACGGCATCGGCACCGCGCTCCAGGCGCTCGGCGACGATCGCGGCGCCGCGAACGGGATCTCGGTCGAGGTCGACGCGGCCGCGGCAGAGACGCTGAGCGAGCGGACGCAGGCCGCCCTGTATG
>JBOGZQ010000075.1:0-45944 GCA_050697375.1 Gaiellaceae bacterium
GCGCGCGACGCCGCAGCACGCACGCACCGACCGGTGAGCTTCGAGCTCGCGGTCACGCCGCGCGGCCCCTACTCGCTCGCACTCTCGGCCCGTCTCTCGAGCGACGCGACGCGCACGTTCCGCGACGGCGTCTTCACACAGGCGCTCGCCGCCGGGGAGACGATCGAGCTCGCGCGGGCGTGGCAGTCGCCGTCCGGCACGGTGACGATCCGCGCAGAGTCGGCCGCCGCAGCGGAGCGCGTGCGCTGGCTGCTCGCACTCGACGACGACCACTCCGCGTTCCTCATCCGCGTGCGGGACGACCGCCTGCTCGGGCGCACGTCACGTGAGCTGCGCGGCCTGCGGCCCGTGCGCGTGTCGACCGTCGCGCAGTCATTGCTGCGCGCGTTCTGCGGTCAGCTGATCGAGGCGAAGCGCGCGCGCCGCATGGAGCAGACGATCGTCCGGACGCTGTGCGCGGAAGGACCGGAGCGGCTGCACGCGGCCCCGACGGCGCGCGATCTCGGTGCGCTCGCCCCCTCGCAGCTCCGGGGCCTCGGATTGCACGCGCGTCGTGCCGCCGCGCTCGTCAGGCTATGCCGAGAGATCGACCTCGAGCGGCTGCGCGAGCACCCCACGGAGGCGATCGTGCGGCGGCTCGAGCGCGAGCGCGGTCTCGGGCCTTGGTCGGTCGGCGTCGTCTGCATCGAAGGCCTCGGGCGCTACGACCACGGTCTCGTCGGCGACCTCGGGCTCATCAAGCTTCTCCGCGCGATGCGCGGACGCGATGTCGAAGGATGGGAGACGGCGGAGCTGCTCGAGCCGTACGGCGAGTTCTCCGGTCTTGCGAGCGTGTATCTGCTCGCCGGCTTCGGCCACGGGCTGCTCACGTTCGACAGCGCCGCCGCAGCCTAGGCAGACTCACACGTCATGATCGCGATCCTCGGATGCGGGCGCATCGGCGAGGCCCTGGTCGTCGGGCTGCTCGGCGCCGGCTGGACCGACATCGTCGTCACGACGAAGTCGGAGGGCCACGCAGCCGAGCTTCGCGACCGTCACGGCATCGATTCGTCGACCGACAACGAGGCCGCCGTCCGCAAGGCGAATCTCGTCGTCGTCGCGGTGAAGCCCCAGGACATCGACGAGCTCCTCGCCGAGATCGGCGCGCTGCTCACTCCCGAGCAGACGGTGCTGTCGATCGCCGCCGCCATCCCGACGGCGCAGATCGAGGCGCGGGTCGCGCCGGGCGTGCCCGTCGTGCGCGCGATGCCGAACGCGCCGTCGACGGTGCACGAGGGGATGGCCGGCATCTGCGCGGGCGCGCATGCGGGCGAAGAGAGCCTCGCGCTCGCGGAGGACGCGCTCGCGCACCTCGGCCGCGTCGTGCGCGTGCCGGAGTCGGCGATGGACGCGGTAACCGCGCTCTCCGGATCGGGGCCGGCGTATTTCGCGCTGCTCGCGGAGGCGATGATCGAGGCGGGGATCCTGCTCGGCGTGTCGCGCGAGATCTCGACGACGCTCGTCGTGCAGACGATGCTCGGCACGGCGAAGCAGCTTCGCGACATGGGCATGCATCCCGTCGAGCTGCGCGAGTCGGTGACGTCGCCCGGCGGCACGACGATCGCCGCGATCCGCGAGCTCGAGCAGGCGGGAGTCCGCGCCGCGATGCTCAACGCGGTGCAAGCGGCGATGACGCGCGCGCAGGAGCTGGCGGCCGCGCATGAGTGACGTCGAGATCCTCGTCGACGACGACCCCGCGGCTGTCGTCGCCAAGATGCTCGCGTCCGCTGCGCGGGACGGCGGCCACGTCGTCCTCACCGGCGGCTCGACACCCGCCATCGCGTACGAGCTCGCGGCGAAGCGCGAGCCGGACTGGAGCAGGACGGAGCTCTGGTGGGGAGACGAGCGCTGCGTCCCGCCCGACGACGAGCGCTCGAACTACGGGATGGCGAAGCGGACGCTGCTCGACAACCTCCGCGTCCAGCCGGCCGTCGTGCACCGGATGAAGGGCGAGCTCGGGCGCGACCCCGGCGCCGAGGAGTACGACCGCGAGCTCGGCGAGCTCGCGCGCTTCGACTTCCTGCTCCTCGGTCTCGGGCCGGACGGCCATATCGCATCGCTCTACCCCGACCAGCCGACGCTCGAAGAGAGCGAGCGGCGCGTGCTCGGCGCGGAGGCGAAGCTCGACCCCTACGTCGACCGCATCACGCTGACGCTGCCGATGCTGCGCGCGGCGCGCGCGATCGTCTTCCTCGTCGCGGGAGAGGACAAGGCGGAGGCGTGCGCGCGTGCCTTCGCCGGCCCGCCGTCGCGCTCGACACCGGGCAGCCTCGTCCGCGCAGTCAGCGGGACAACGGCGGCCGTCTTGGACACGGCCGCGGCTCGACTTCTGTAAAGGGGACACTCCCCGTCACGGCGAGGACGGGAAGACGTGCCACTCGTGGCACGGAGCCGCGCCAGATCGCAGGGCTCCCTGTCACGAGAGGGTCACGACTCCGTCCCGATCTCGTTACGGGGAGTGTCCCCCGTCATGTCTCCGCTCGATAGGTCGCTGAGTAGCTCGTAGTCGGCGCGATCCTTCGCGGCGTCCTCAGGATCGTCGCCGCGGCCGCGGCCCTTCATGCGTGTGAGCGGCACGAGTGCCACCACACGGGCGCGGACGCCGTCGAGCTCACGCACGTCGTCGGCAAGGGCCTCGCGCGTCCAGCGTCCGCGCCTCCCATCGAGGAGCGGTGTGTAGATCTCGCCGTCCGGCTCGCGATAGAGGTACGTCAGCTCGAGCCGCACGTCGTCTCGTCCGAAGGCCTTGCCGCCGTCGGCGTCGGGATCCTGGAGATCGATCCAGCCGTCGTTCGCGAGCAGCGGCTCGATGCGCGGCATGTCTGCGAGCCAGATCGCGACGTCAACGTCTCCGTGCTCCCGCGTCACGCGGCCCGTGTGAAAGTCGACGGCCCAGCCGCCGAACAGCCAGTACTCGATCGACGCGGCGTCGAACATCCCGCCAACGTCGCGGATCGCCTCGAGCTGGCTCAGGGCAGCAGCTCGGACTCGGGCAACTCGACGGCCATGCCGCGCGCGGCGGCGAGAATCTGAAGGACGAGCACCGTGTCGGCGACGCGCACGTCCTCGAGGAAGTCCGAGCGCTGCTCGAACGAGTCGAGGACGTCCTCCACCGCGACCGCGTAATCGGTGCGGTCGAGGCCGGCGATCATCAGCACCGCGTCGGCGACGTCCTTCGGGAAGTCGTCGCGGTCGACGATCGTCTCGGCGGCCATGCGCGCCTCGACGTCGCGTCCGAGGACGAGGAGCGCGACCGTGGCCGCGTACCTGCCGACCGGCGATTCCGATTGCGCAGCACCGGCATCGACCGCCCAGCGCGCCGGCTCCGACGCATCGTCGCCGGCAAGGAGGAGCGATTTCATCGCGGCGATCGGCCTGCCCCACGAGTCGGGCGGCGCGCCCGCATCCCAGCTCTCGCGGTAGCGCTCGGCCGCGCGGCGAAGCCACGCGCCCGCCTCGTCGCGCTGCCCGTCCATCAGCAGGCACAACCCCGCCGCCCACGCGGCGTTCCCGAGCTGCGTCAGCTGTCTCTGGTCGAGCTCGCGCGTCTCACCGCTCGCGTACCGCGCCATCGCGTCGGCCGCCTGCTCGCTCCACGTCACTCCAGGAGTCTACGAACGTCTGATTGACTATTCAGTCATGCGGGAGGCGCGCGAGGTCTTCTTCGTCGACGGCGTGCGGACGCCGTTCGGCAAGGCCGGCCCGAAGGGCCAGTTCTGGCGGACGCGCGCCGACGACATGGCCGTCAAAACCGTGCGCGAGCTCCTCCGCCGGAACCCGGAGATCCCCGCCGACCGCATCGGCGACGTCGTCATGGCGGCTACCGCCCAGGTCGGCGACCAGGGCCTGACGCTCGGTCGTGACGTCGCGCTCCTCGCCGGCATCCCCGAAACCGTCCCCGGATTCGCCGTCGACCGCATGTGCGCCGGCGCGCTCACCGCGATCACCGCCGCGGCGGGCGAGATCGCGTTCGGCGCCGCCGACGTCGCGCTCGCCGGCGGCGTCGAGCACATGGGCCACCACCCGATGGGCGAGAACGTCGACTTCAATCCGCGCTTCGTCTCCGAGCGGCTCATCGACGAGTCCGCTGCGGTGATGGGCAAGACGGCGGAGAACCTCCACGACCGCTTTCCTGCGATCACGCGCGAGCGCGCGGATGCGTTCGCGCTTGCATCGCAGCAGAAGGCGGCCGCCGCGTGGGCAAACGGCGTCATGCGCGAGACGGTGGTGCCGATGGCGGTCTTCACCGACGACGGTTGGAAGCTCGCGGAGCGGGACGAGTTCCTGCGGCCGGAGACGAGCCTCGAGGGGCTCGCAGCGTTGAAGCCGGCGTTCCGCGGCGGAGGCCGCGTCACCGCCGGGAACTCCGCTGGGCTGACCGACGGCGCGACGGCTGCGTTCCTCGCGGCGGAGGACACCGTCGCCGAGCTCGGCCTCACTCCGAAGCTCCGCCTCGTTGCGTACGCGTACGCGGGCGTCGAGCCGCACCTGATGGGGATCGGCCCCGTGCCCGCGACGAAGCGCGTGCTGGCGCAGGCGGGCATCACGCTCGACGACATCGACCTGTTCGAGCTCAACGAGCCGTTCGCGGCGCAGGTCCTCACCTGGTGCGACGAGCTCGGCGTCGACGCGGACGACCCGCGGCTCAACCCGTACGGCGGCGCCATCGCGTGCGGGCACCCGCTCGCCGCGACCGGCGTCCGGCTCGTCGCACAACTCGCCTACGCGCTTCGCGAGCGCGGAGGCCGCTACGGGCTGACCGCGCTCTGCATCGGCATGGGCATGGGCGCCGCGATCCTCTGGAGAACGTTGGCTGACACGACGCTCAAGCTGAACCGCGCCGGCTCGATCGCGCTCGTGACGATCGACAACGGCGAGGACTACCGCGTGCCGACGACGCTCGGCCGGTCCGCGTTCGAGTCGGCGGGCGCCGTCCTCGACGAGCTCGAACAGGGCGACTGGTCTGCCGCCGTGTTCACCGGCAAGCCGTTCGTCTTCTGCGTCGGCGCCGACATCGACGAGTTCGGCCGCATCGAGGATCCGCGCGAGGGCATCCGCGCCGGCCACGGGCTCTTCGCGCGCATCAGCGCACTCCCATTTCCCACGGTTGCCGCGATCAACGGCGCCTGCCTCGGCGGCGGCCTCGAGCTCGCGCTGCACTGCACCGCGCGCACGATCTCGTCGGACGTTCGCCACGTCGGCTTTCCCGAGGTCGCGCTCTCGATCATCCCCGGCTGGGGAGGGACGCAGCTCCTCCCGCGCCTCGTCGGGCCGGAGAAGGCGGCGCGCATCATCGTGCTCAATCCGCTCCGGCAGAACAAGCTGCTGAAGGCGGAAGAAGCCGTCGAGCTCGGCATCGCCGACGCGCTCCTCTCCCCCGTCGAGTTCCTCGACGAGTCGATCGGGTTCGCGCGCTCGCTCTCGCTCGAGCGCGCCGCGCCCGACTGGTCCGATCTCGAGACGGTGGTACGCAAGACACGCGCGAAGATCGACGACGCCGTCCACGGTGCGACGCGCGCTCCGTACGCCGCGCTCGACCTCATCGCCGGCGCGCGCGACTGGACGGTCGAGGAGGGCTACGCAGCCGAGGAGGACGCGATGGCGGAGCTGCTCACGAGCCCGCAGGCGCAGGCAGCCGCATATTCGTTCACCGTCGTCGATCGGCGGTCGAAGCGGCCGCCCAATCTCCCGGACGCGAAGCCGCGCGCCGTGCAGAAGGTCGGGATCGTCGGCGCCGGGCTCATGGCGACGCAGCTCGCCACCCTCTTCCTGAAGCGGCTCGAGGTGCCCGTCGTGCTGCGCGACCTCGAGCAGTCGCGCGTCGACGATGCGCTCGAGTCGATCCGCGGCGAGGTGAAGCCGTTCCTCGGCTCGATCGTCGACGGCGGTACGGGCTGGAGCCAGTTCGAAGGCTGCGACCTCGTCGTCGAGGCCGTGTTCGAGGAGATGCATGTGAAGCGCGCCGTCGTCGCCGAGGTGCGCCGCGTCGCACCCGACACGATCTTCGCGACGAACACGTCCTCGCTCTCGGTCGCCGGGATGGGCGCCGATGTCGGCCTGCACTTCTTCAACCCGGTTGCGGTCATGCCGCTCGTCGAGATCGTGCGCACGCCGCGCACGACGGACGAGCAGCTCGCGACCGCGTGGGACGTCGTGAAGAAGCTGCGCAAGCGCGGCGCGCTCGTCGGCGACGCTCCCGGCTTCGTCGTCAACCGGCTGCTGACGCGGATGACGACTGCGCTGATGGGCAGCGCGATCGAGGACGCAGACGAGGCGATCCTCTCGCTCGGCATGCCGATGGCGCCGTCCGTCCTGCGCGAGATGGTCGGCCCGGCGGTTGCGCAGCACGTGCTCGAGACGATGCACGGCGCGTGGCCCGACCGGTTTCCGCTCGAGCCGCCCGCCGAGAACGGCAAACGGAGTGTCGACCAGATCCGGGAGGACGCGCTCGCTGCCGTCGCCGACGAGGTGCAGCACCTGCTCGCCGGCGGCGTCGTCGCCGACCCGGCCGACGTCGATGCATGCCTGATCCTCGGCGCAGGCTGGCCGCTCTTCCTCGGCGGTGCCGTCACGCGGCCTACACTCGTGTCGGATGCAGCTGCCGTGGCGAAAGCTCGCTGACTGGGTCGTCACGATCGGCGTCGCGATCGCGTTCGTCCTCGTGTTCGAGGCCGAGATCGCGAAGCCGTACCGCATCCCCTCGTCGTCGATGGAGCCGACGCTGCACTGCGCGAAGCCGGGAGCGTGGTGTCTCGGGAGCTTGAACGACCGCGTGCTCGTCAACCGGCTCGCGTACGACTTCGAGAGCCCGAAGCGCGGACAGATCGTCGTCTTCACGACGCCCCAGTCGGCGTCGAAGTGCGGCGCCGGCGACGGCGGCGAGACCTTCGTCAAGCGGCTCATCGGCCTTCCCGGCGACACGGTCACGGAGCGGAACGGGTTCGTCTCCGTCGACGGCAAGCCGCTGCACGACAACTACGTCGACCCGGCGTTCCGCGACCACGACTCGGGGACGTGGCGCGTGCCCGCCGGCCGCTACTTCTTCATGGGCGACGACCGCATCCACTCCTGCGACTCCCGCGTCTGGGGCTCCGTCCCGCGGCACGACCTGATCGGGCCCGTGCTCCTGACGTACTGGCCGCCGGACCGCATCTCCCTGCACTAGGCTCGACCCGTGGCCGACGACTGGCGCATCCGCATCGAGGTCGACGAGACGCACGCAGGCGGTCTGCTCGACCGGCTGGGCGCGGAGCTCGACGAGGAAGCACGCGAGCTCGCACGCGACCTCGAGCAGAAGCGGCTCGCCGTCTCCCGTGACGGCGACGAAATCTTCGTCTATGCGTCATCGCGGGCCGAGGCGGAGAGCGCGCATGCCGTCATCGACTCGCAGCTCCGCAGCCTCGGCGGCGAGGCGAAGGCGAGCCGGGTCGAGCACTGGCTCGACGACGAGGAGCGCTGGGACGACGAGCCCGAGGGCGAGACGTGGGAAGAGGAGGAGCTCGACCACGGCTACGCGCCGTGGGAGGTGCGCGTGACCTGTGGGTCGCACCACGAGGCGCGCGAGCTTGGGCGCTCGCTCGAAGCGGAGGGCTACCGCCCCCTCGCCCGCTTTCAGTACCTCATCGTCGGAACCGCCTCGAAGGAGGACGCCGAGGCCCTCGCACAACGCCTCCACGGGCAGGTCGAGGGCGGCGGCGAGGTGCTCGCCGAGACCGACCCCGGCAATCCGTTCGCCGTCTTCGGCGGCCTCGGAGGCTAGCCCGCCAACGCCAGGTTGACGCTTCGCCCCTTCGGGGTATGCTTGTTGGAGCGCAGCTCGCCCAGGGGACTCGTCGAGCGCGCCACCTTTGGAAAGTCTGCAGCGCGTGGTGCGCTGCGCATATGCAAGAAGCCATTCAGCAGACGACGACCTTTGCGGAGGCGACCCACCCGCTCGCCGCCGCGGCGTACCGCGCAGAGGCGTGGGCGGGCGAGCCGTTCCTCCGTGACGGCGAGGACCCCGACCAGGTGCTCGCTGCCGGCACGGCGCGTCGCCGTGCCCTCGACGAGGCGATCGCCGAGATCGAGGACGGGAAACCCGCCCCGAGCACGCAGTGGAAGGTGCGCTTCGGCCTCATGCTCGGCCTCGAGCGCGTCCTCGCCGAGCCGGAGCCGCACACGAAGGCCGGCACCGCCCTCCGCCGCCACCAGGTCGACGCGCTCGCCGGGATGCTCACCGAGCTGATCGCGGCGACCCAGCGCGAGGAGGAGAAGGAGAACGGCAACGGCAACGGCCATGCCGTCGCCGAGGTCGAGGAGGAGGACGACGAAGAGGACACGATCGTCGACGACGAGGAGCCGGACGAGGAAGAGGAGCTCACCCCCGAGCAGGATCCCGGAGCCGTCCGCCGCTACCGCTTCCGCCACCCGACCGCGTCCGGCAAGACGATCGCAGCCGCGGGCTTCGTCGAGGCGGCGCGCACGCTCGGCGTCCTCATCCTCACGCACCGCCGCCTGCTCGTCTCGCAGTTCGAGCGTGACCTGAAGACCGAGGGCTACGCCGACCGCTACAGCGACGCGATCGACCGGGGCAAGGAAGACGGCCGCACGAACGCGCTGACGATCCAGACGTATGCGTGGTTCGCGCGACACGTCGACGAGCTGAGCCGCGACGCGTACCAGCTCGTCATCTGCGACGAGGCGCACACCGCACTCGGCGAGAAGACGTCGGCCGCGATCCGGTCGTTCCCGGAGCCTGTCTACATCGGCATGACGGCGACTGAGCAGCTGATCGCGAAGCAGGTCTCGGACGTCTTCCCCGCCTCCGTCGACGACCTGCCGCTTCAGGACGCCGCGCGCCGCGGGCTCATCGCGCCATTGCGCTGCCTCCGCGTGCCGCCGGTTGCGGCGATCAACTCGGTGCCGATCGTCGGCGGCGACTTCGACCAGGAGATCCTCGCGAAGACGCTCGACCACCAGGCGCTGAACCAGGCCGCGGCGAGCCTCTACCGCGACCGCTTCGACAACACGCCCGGCATCGTCTACGCCGCCGGCGTCGAGCACGCGTACAACCTCGCACAGGAGTTCCGCGCCGCCGGCCTCAAGGCCGAGGCGGTGTCGGGGCGCACGCCGCCGGTGCGTCTTGCCGAGACGCTCGCGGCGTACGAGCGCGGCGAGATCAACGTGTTGATCAACGCGCAGCTGCTCGCCGAGGGATGGAACTCGCCGCGCGCGACCGTGTGCATGCACCTGGCACCGACTGCCTCGCGTCGGGTGTATCAGCAGCGCGTCGGCCGCATCATGCGCATGCACCCGCGCAAGGAGGCGGGCATCGTCGTCGACTTCGTCCCGAAGGGAGCGACGCACAACGAGCGCGTCGTCTCGCTGCACTCGCTCCTCGACGCCGACTTCTACCGCGAGGGCGCGCGAGTCACTCCGGCACCGCGCCGCCGCGCGCAGCGGCGCGCGCGGAGGCGGCTGACGCCCGCGCCGTGGCTCGTGCCCGTCACACCCGACGTCCGCCGCCGCATCGCCGTCATCCTCCGTGAGTGGCAGCGCGTCGACCCGCGCTTCCTCGACGACGACGAGCAGCGCTACTGGGCGACGATCGCCGGCCGCCAGATCCGCTTCGACGAACGCGCGTCGTTCGTGCAGAAGCTGACGGAGGGCCGTGCGAGCAAGGGCGCGCTCGAGCAGTTCCTCGCAACGTGCGCGGCCGAGAACCCGAACAGGCGCCTGCGGCTGATGGCGCTCCAGGACCGCGCGTCGATGCGCGTCGAGCGCGCCGACTTCGACGACCTCGTCACGCTCGTGACGCAGGCGCCGACATGGGAGAAGGAGCGGCTAGCCGGCATTCGCGTGCTGCTGCGCGCGATCGCCGACGGCAAGCCCGACGCTCCCGACCAGATTCTTGCGCGGTGGACGTGGCGCCTCGCGCGTGCGACGCGCAAGGTGCAGGACCGTCGCGCGTCGACCGAGCACCCGGATGCGAAGCGCCTGCTCGGTGCGCTCGCGAACTCGCGCGGGCACCGGCACGAGGAGAACGCCGCGAAGCTCGTGCAGACGGCGCTCGAGCTGCCGATCCAGGTGGGCTCGGCGCTGCTCGCCTCGGCCGAGGGTTACACGCCGCGCTCGACGACGCTCATCGACGACGCGCGCGAGAAGCTCGGCACCGTGCAGGAGGTTGCGCTGGCGCTGTCCGAGAACCTGCCGGCGCCGAAGCAGCCCTCGAGCTCCCGGCGGCGGAGACGGCGGCGCAAGAAGAAGCCGGGCGAGGAGACGACCGTGGCTGCGGCCACGCCGCAGGGAGGCGCCGAGTCGCCGGCGGCCGCGAAGCGCAGGCGCCGGCGACGGAAGCCGTCAGCGGCCGCGGGCGGCCGGCAGGGCGTTGTCGGCGAGAACGGCGGCGCCGAGGGCGGTTCCCCAGGCGACGTGGCCGGCGGCGGCGAGGGCGGCGCCGGAGAGCAGCAGAACACCCAGGCGAAGGGCGAACTTCGGCCGGACGGGAAGGCGGACGCGGGCGCGCGGGGAGAGAGCGATCCCCCACAGCACCGCGACGACAAGGGGCAGAATCAGAGCGACGGCGATTCCGCCGGCGTGGTCGCCCCAGACGCCGTACGCGACGAGGGCCGCGAGCTCCAGCAGGAACGCGGCGGCCTCGGGTAGCGCGGTCACCGCCGCGCTACGACGAGAAAGCCGATTCCAACCGCCACGAGAATCGGGCCGATGACGGCCCACGTCGTGCTGCCGCTCATGGACGAGCCTCCGATGACGCCGATGCCCTGAAAGAAGAAGACCGTCCCCGCGACGAGGCAGACAAGGCCCAGACCTCCCGCCGCAGCGCGGAGCAGCACGTCTAGACCGCGGGGCCTTCGGCCCCGCCGTCCTGTTCTTCGTCGCGCTCGCGGAGGAACCGCGTCAGCTCGGCGGCGAGCGTGTCGCCCGACGGCAGGTCGCCCTCGGGCGCGAGCGCGTCCACGCGCTGCTCGAGCTCCTCGACGTAAGCCGCAGTCTCCGCGTCGGTCGACACGGCCTCGCTGACCTGCTCCGCGTACTCCTCCGCCGCCTGCTCGAGCTCACGCAGGTCGACGTCGACGTGCATGAGCTCGCCGAAGCGGCGCACGAGCGCGAGCGCCGCGCGCGGGCTCGGCGCGAGGGAGACGTAGTGCGGAACCGCAGCCCAGAGGCTGACCGATGCGATGTCCGCTTCGCGACAGCGGTCGTGCACGATGCCGACGATCCCCGTCGGCCCCTCGTAGCGCGACGCCTCGAGCCCGAGCTCCGCGACGAGCTTCGGATCCGTCGCGGCCGCCGTGACGGGAGCGGGACGCGTGTGCGGAACGTCGGCGAGCAGCGAGCCGAACGTCACCATCATCTCGACGCCGAGCTCGCGCGCGAGGTCGAGCACGAGACCCGAGAACGTCTTCCAGCGGAGATTCGGCTCGATGCCCAGGAACAGGACAGCGTCGCGGTTCGCTCCGGGGATGGACGCGTGGAAGAAGCCGTTGTCGGGCCAATCGACGCGGCGCGTCTCGCCGTCGACGAGCGACACGTGCGGACGCACCGCCTGGAAGTCGAAGAAGCCCTCCGGCTCGATCTCGGCGAAGCGCGCAGCGTTCCATTGCTTCGCGAGATACGCAGCGCCGAGCGATGCTCCCTGCCCGCCGTCGTTCCACCCGCGGAAGGCCGCGATCAGCACCGGGCGCTTCAGCTCGGGCCTGAACGAGACGTTCAGCTCGGACATTCTCGGAGTTTAGTGACGTACGGGACGCCACAGGCGCGCGACCAGCCCCACCGTCCATGCAAAGAGCGCGGCAGCCACGACGACGTGCCCGACGACGATCCACCACGCAACGGTTCCGTAGTGGCGGTACTGCCACTCGCCGATTCCCATCTGGACGAGCAGGATCGCGAGCAGGCCCGCGCATCCGCGCACGAGCCACGGCCACTGCGCGCGCTTGAGCCACGCCCACGCGGCGAGGACGATGAACACGAACCCGAACGCGGCAACTGCGCGCACGTGCAGCCACACCGCGGAGTGGAACATCCAGATGCGCTCGACGACCTGCGTCCCCGAGCTGCCCGGGAAGCGCCCGGACGCCGTCGAGAGCGTCCCCGTCACGACGAGAACGGCGACTGCGAGGAGCAGCACCGCTCCGCCGAGGCGTGCGATCGCCGGCAACGCGGCTCCCTCCCCGCGGACGAGGCGCGACGCTTCGAGGAACGTGAGCACGCCGAGCCCCAGCACCGTCAGCGACAGCAGCAGGTGCGTGATGACGAGATACGGATCGAGGTCGTAGTAGACGGTGATCGCCCCGAGCGGCGCCTGTGCAAGCGTCCCGGCGAAGACGACGGTCGCGAGCCATCGTCCGCGCCGGCCGAGCGCCTGCGTCCGCCACGCGGCGACGGCAAGTGCGAGCGTCGAGAAGACCGTGATCGCCGAGACGACGCGGTTTCCGAACTCGATGTACGAGTGGTAGCCCTTCGGCAGCGCGTGGGTCGCGTTACAGGTCGGCCAGTGCGGGCAGCCAAGGCCGGAGCCGGTCAGGCGCACGGTCGCGCCCGTGGCGACGATGACGACGAGGCACCCGACCGCCCACCAGGCGACGCGGCGGAAGCCGATCGGCCCCAGCTCCAGCCGGTCCGCTAAACTAACGTTGACGTAAGAATGAAGTTTCTTCGCAGTCGCAGACATAGTCAGCACTTCAAATGGTGGGTGCTCTCGTGCACCAGCCTGGGGATGCTCCTGGCAACCGTCAACTCGGGCACCCTCATCATTGCGCTCCCAGACCTCGAGCGCAGCCTCCATACCACCCTGCTCCAGCTCGTCTGGGTCATCCTCGTCTACATGATCGCCTCGACCGTCCTCGTCCTGACGGCGGGACGGCTTTCCGACCTCTTCGGCCGCAAGCACGCGTACGTGCTCGGTTTCATCGTCTTCTCGGCCGCTTCGCTCGGCGCCGGATTCGCCGGCAGCGGCACCCAGCTCATCCTCTGGCGCGTGCTCCAGGGCGTCGGCGGCGCGTTCCTCTTCGCGAACGCGGCCGCGCTCGTCACCGACGCGTTCCCGAAGGAGGAGCTCGGCCTCGCGATGGGGACGAACACGATGGTCGCGGCCGTCGGGCTCGTCATCGGCCCCGTCCTCGGCGGCGCGCTCGTCGCGATCAACTGGCCGTGGGTCTTCTGGTTCAACGTGCCGCTCGGCCTGCTCGGCTCGCTGTGGGCGTACCTCGTGCTGCACGAGATCTCCGGGCGGGACAAGGAACGCGGCCTCGACCTCGTCGGCACGACGACGTACGTCGTCGGCTTGACCGGGCTCGTGCTCGCATTGTCGAAGGGCGGGCTGACGGGCTGGAACAACTGGCTGGTCATCGCCGGCTTCGCCGCCGCGATAGTGCTGCTGCCACTCTTCGTCCTCATCGAGCGCCACGGACGCGCGCCGATGCTCGACCTGGCGCTCTTCCGCAACAAGCTCTTCGCCGCAGCGTCGGGCGCCGCGTTCATCAACGGCCTCTCGCGCTTCGCGCTCATGTTCCTGTTCGTCTTCTACTTCCAGGGCCCGCAGGGCGCGTCGCCGATTCGCGCCGGGCTCGAGCTCGCGCCGATGGCGATCGGGATGCTCGTCTCCTCGCCGCTCGCGGGGATCGCAGCCGATCGTCGCGGGTCTCGGGGACTCGCCGCGCTCGGCATGCTCGTGTCGGCGGCCGGGCTTGCCGGCATGACGACGCTCCAGGCGCACACCGCGTACGTGTGGAGCGCGCTCTGGCTTCTGCTCGTCGGCATCGGCTCGGGCATGTTCAACAGCCCGAACACCGCCGCGATGATGGGCGTCGTTCCCGTCCATCGCCGCGGCATCGCAGCAGGCGCACGCGTGATGCTCCAGAACACGGGCGCCGTCATCTCGATCGCGTTCCTGATGGCGATCATCACATCCGCAGTACCGACGACGGTGCTGTTCAAGATCTTCTCCGGGATCACATCAGGCCTCTCGACGAAGCAGCTCGATCCGTTCATCGCGAACATGCACATGGCGCTATGGGTACTGACCGGTATCTCGCTCCTCGGCGCCGCCGTCTCGCTCATGCGACCCGCCCATGTCGGCGATGACGTCTCGCTCGACGAGATCCTCGAGGCGGAGGCGGCATGATCCGCATCGGCGAAGTGGCGGAGCGGACGGGCCTGACGCCGCGCACGATTCGCTACTACGAGGAGATCGGCCTGCTTCCCGGCCCGCCGGAGCGGCGGAAGGGCGAGCACCGCGCATACGACGACCACGACGTCGAGCGCCTCACCGAGCTGACGCGGCTGCGCGACCTCCTCAACATCTCGCTGGACGAGCTCAAGCAGCTGATCGAGGCGGAGGAGGCGCGTGCCGCGATTCGCGAGCGCTTCCACGCGAGCGACTCCGACAAAGAGCGCGTCCGCCTGCTCGAAGCCGCGCTTCCGCACGTCGAGACGCAGCTCGAGCTCGTACGCCATCGCATCGACGAGCTGAACAATCTCGAGCAGGAGCTCGTCGCGAAGCGGAAGTCGATCCTCGCGCGGAAGCGCAAGCTCGCTTAAGCGGCTACTCGCTTCCGGTCGGAAGCGTCGGATGGTCGGTGGGATAGACGCCGAGGGCGAATCCGTAGACGGTGTCGCCCTTTCGCGGCAGCTGGTCGAAGTCTGACACCAACTCGGCCATTCGCTCCCAGAACTCGGCTGCCTGGACCTCCGAGATGCGCGCGTGGCGGATGAACCCCCACAGCTTCCCCCGGCCGTACGCCGCGGCCGACTCCCGAGCGGCAACCTCGAAGTCGTTGAAGTCCCGAGGCAGGTCGTCTCCGCCGGCGTTTCCCTCGCCCACGATGTAGAACATCCGCGCCGTGCGGCCATAGAAGCGCTCCTCCACCGCCCGCACCCGCCGGGTCCGCACCACGTGCGCCAACCCAGCTTCGGCGAGCACCTTGACGTGGTGCGCGACGGTGCTCTTCGGTCGGCCGACAGCCACCGCCAGCTCGGACACGGTCGCCGCCCGCTCGTGGAGCAGGCCGAGGATCGTCGTCCTCAGCGGATGGCCGATCGCTCGTACTTGCGCCGGGCGCGTGAGCGCGATCCGGTCGGCCAGCTCGTAGTCCGGAGGGGTCGGGTTGCCGGCCACGGCCAAACAGACTAACATCACCGAACGTTCCAATATTCCAGTTTGATAGTCAGGGGGTCAGCGATGACCGAGGTAGTGCTGTATCACCATGTGCAGGGGCTGACCGACGGTGTGCGCTCTTTCGCCGACGAGGTGCGCCGTGCGGGTCACGTCGTACACACGCCGGACCTGTTCGACGGGAAGACGTTCGCCACAATCGATGACGGGATCGCGTTCGCGCGCGAGACGGGCTTCGGCGCGCTCGCCGACCGCGGCGTGGCCGCTGCCGGCGGGATCCGGCTCGACGTCGTCTACGCGGGCTTTTCCTTCGGGGTCATGGTCGCGCAGCAGCTCGCACAGACCCGGCCCGGCGCACGCGGGGCCCTGCTCATGTATTCGTGCCTTCCGGTCTCCGAGTTTGGAGAGGCGTGGCCCGCAGGCGTCCCGGTGCAGGTGCACGGCAAGGAGGCCGATCCCTTCTTCGAAGAGGACCTGGAAGCCGCGCGGGCGCTCGCGTCGTCGACGGATCAGGCAGAGCTGTTCCTCTACCCGGGGGAAGAGCATCTGTTCGCCGACTCGTCGCTCCCGGCGTACGACGCCGCTGCCGCAACGCTGCTCACCGAGCGCGTGCTGGAGTTTGTGGACCGAGTGAGCTAGCGCACCGAGACGCCGGCGCCTCCGTCCACGCGGCCGATGCGGCGGATGAAGAGGTCGCGCGCGCGGAACTCGGTCTCGAGCGACAGCGCCTTGTCTGCCGGGAGCGAGACGAGCAGGCCGCCCGCGGTCTGCGCGTCGTAGCCGAGCGCGAGCACCGCCTCGTCGACGCCGTCCGCCTCAACCGGTGCGAACTCGCGGTTGCGCGGATCGCCGCCCGTGCGCACGCCGGCCTGCGCCGCTTCGAGCGCGCCCGCCATCGCCGGTACTGCCTCGATGCGGATGTGGACGCCGCTGCGCGACGCCATCTCGTGCGCGTGCCCGAAGAGACCGAAGCCGGTGACGTCGGTGACCGCGTTCGGCGTGAACGGACGCAGCGCGTCGGCCGCGGCCGCATTCAGTGTCGTCATCCAGCGGATCGCCTCGGTTGCGTCGCCCTTCGCGGCGAGCACGAGGCCGGTGCCGAGCGGCTTCGTCAGGAAGAGCGCGTCGCCCGGCCGCGCGCCCGACTTCGGCCAGATCCCATCCGGATGCACCGTGCCGACGACGGCGAGGCCGTACTTCGGCTCGGCGTCGCGGATGGTGTGGCCGCCGGCGAGCACGGCGCCGGCCTCCCGGACCGTCGCGTCCGCCGCCGCGAAGACACGTGCGGGAACGTCGTTCGGCAGCTCCTCCGGGAACGCGGCGATCGAGAGCGCGAGCAACGGCGTCCCGCCCATCGCGAAGACGTCGTTGAGCGCGTTCGTCGCCGCGATGCGTCCGAACAACGACGGGTCGTCGACGAGCGGCGGGAAGAAGTCGACCGTGAAGACGAGCGCCCGCTCGTCGTCGAGCTTGTAGACGGCGGCGTCGTCGGCGGGGTCCAGGCCAACGAGGAGGTTCTCCGCCTCCGCCGGCACGAATCCGCGCAGCAGCTCCTCGAGGCGCGCCGCGGAATACTTCGCTGCGCAGCCGCCACCCACCGTGAGGCCCGTGAGCGCGGATGCTTCCACACGGTCTACTGTACGCACGGTGGAGAGGGCAGCGCTCGTCACCGGCGGTTCGTCCGGGATCGGCCTCGCGATCGCGCGCATGCTGCGCGACGAGGGCTATGAGCTGACGCTCGCGTCGCGCCGCGCGGAGAAGGTGCAGGCGGCCGCCGACGAGCTCGGCGCCGTCGCCGTCGCTGCCGACGTCGCCGACGAGAACGACTGCGCGCGGCTCGTCACCGAGCACAAGGAGCGCTTCGGGCGCCTCGACGTGCTCGTCAACTCCGCCGGCATCGGCATCGGCGGCCGGGTGGAAGATCTGCCAGCGAAGCATCTCGACCTTCAGCTCGGCGTAAACCTCCGCGGCCTGTTTCTCGTCACGCAGGCGGCGATCCCGCTCCTGCGCGAGTCACGCGGATGGATCGTCAACCTCGCGTCGATCGCAGGGACGCTGCCGACTCCCGGCCTCGCGACGTACGGCGCCACGAAGGCGGCGGTGATCGCGCTGACGCGCTCGCTCAACGGCGAGCTCGACGCCGACGGCGTACGCGCGATCGCGATCTGCCCAGGATTCGTCGACACGCCGATGGCGCAGTGGTCCGGCATCGAGCCCGAAGAGATGATCCGCCCCGACGACTGCGCCGAGGTCGTGCGCATGGCCCTGCGGCTCAGTCCGCACGCGCGCGTCCCGCAGGTCGTGATCGAGCGCATGGGCTCGTCGAACGGCGACGTTCCCGGGTAACCCATGAAGCTCGCGGTGCTACTCGTTGCTGCGGGCCTCGCGGCGCCGAGTCCCGCAGATGCCACCCATGCGTTCGCCGTGGTGGATCCACGCGCGCTACGGCGCGGTTCACGGCGTCTGGACATGCCCGAAGGGGCAGGTCGTGGGCAGCCGCATCGATTGCACCGCCGAGTTCACAACCGGAACGGAACATCACCTTGTCGTCGCTTCCGCTCGGAGAAACGGCGCCTCGATTCGCGTCACCAAGGGCTACGACTCGGCGTGGACGAGACGGTGGAAGCCGCTGCCTGCCAAGGTGCTCGCCGAGTTCACGCGCCGTCGACGGGTACGACGGTGAAGGCCTGGGCGTCTCTCGGTTCTACACGTTCACCTGCACCGGTCGCCGAGGCGTCGTGACGTGCACGAACGCCTTCGGCGACGCGATGCGATACCGCCCCTAGATCAGGCGGGGACTTTCGAGTTGTCAGGCTGCGGGACGATGCGGATGTACGGCCTCGGCTCGTCCCACTCGCCGAAGATCTCCTTCGCGTCCTCGTTCGAGACCGATCCGGAGATGATGACGTCGTCGCCCTGCTGCCACTGCGCCGGCGTCGCCACCTTGTGCTTCGCGGTGAGCTGGAGCGAATCGATCACGCGCAGCACCTCGTCGAAGTTGCGGCCCGTCGTCATCGGGTAGACGAGGATGAGCTTCACCTTCTTGTCCGGGCCGATGACGAAGACGTTGCGCACGGTCTGGTTGTCGGCCGGCGTGCGCTGAAGGGGGTCGCCCGACGTCGCGGCCGGGAGCATCCCGTACAGCTTCGAGACGTTGAAATCGGCGTCGCTGATGATCGGGTAGTTGGGAGCCACGCCCTGCGTCTCCTCGATGTCCTTCGCCCACTCGCCGTGGCGGTCGACTGGGTCGACCGAGAGGCCGATCACCTTGACGCCGCGGCGGTCGAACTCCGGCTTGATCTTCGCCATGTACCCGAGCTCGGTCGTGCAGACCGGGGTGAAGTCCTTCGGGTGCGAGAACAGCACCGACCACGAGTCGCCGATCCAGTCGTGGAAAGCGATGCGGCCCTCGGTGGTCTCGGCCTCGAAATCCGGTGCGGTGTCACCGATGTGCAAGCCCATGTGCGGC
The DNA here is from genome assembly GCA_050697375.1 of Gaiellaceae bacterium. GTDB lineage: Bacteria > Actinomycetota > Thermoleophilia > Gaiellales > Gaiellaceae > Palsa-739. Next base: position 18,624 of record JBOGZQ010000075.1, read on the forward strand.
TCCTTCCTCCTCACTATCTCTTTTGAAGTAATGCCGCCGTAGCTTACAGGCTGCGGCTGGGCACGCGAAGCACCGGCCGAGCAGCGGCAACTAGCCGCGCGTCGGCCGGCGTCAGATGTCGCGGTTCGACCCGTAAGCCGAACGAAGGAAGGAAAGCTGAGAAGCCGCAGAGCTTCCGGGACCGCCTCAGTCGCCAGCGCGGTCCCGCACCTGCGCCTTACCAGTAACCCCCGTCGCTCATGCCTCCGCCGTGCTTCACCCCAGCGAGGAGTGCAGCCAGCATCACAGCAGCGATGAGAAGCGTGAAGAGCCGTGCCTTGGTCACCGTGTCACCTCCTCCCGTTAGAACCGGACGTCCTGCAGCGCCTCAGCCGCGGTGCGGTAGAGGTGGGCTGCGAGCTTGTCGTCGCCGCGCCGCGCGGCAAGGTCGCCACGCGCGACCCATGCAGCGGCGCGATGGCTGGCCGAGCCGAGCTGGCCGAAGCTGCCCTCGGCGGCGGTGAACGCTTCCTCCGCCTCGTCGAGGCGGCCTTGATCGAGCAGCGCGCGTCCGAGCACGAGCTGGGCACTACCGATCTCGTCGAGGTAGTCCTCGCGACCCTCGAGAAGGCGAAGAGCGTGGCGTGCCTGCTCCTCCGCCTGCCCGACGTCGCCGGTGCGCAGGTGAACCTGCGCGAGCGAGGATACGACGCGGCCGGCGTCGCCCTCGCGGCCGGTGTCGAGCGCGATCGCGAACGCTTCCTTGAGAAGCGTGATCGCTTCGTCGGTCTTGCCGAGGAGGAAATTGAGGCCGCCGAGGTTGTTCGTCAGCTCGCCCACGTGCACGCGGTCGGCGAGCTCCTCGTACGCACCGCGCGCGCGCTCGGCGTACGTGCGGGCGAGCACCCAGTGCCCCTCGCGCTCGGCGACGAGCGACGCCTGGAAGAACGCGTCCCCGATCGTGCGCGGATCGTCGGCGTCCTCTGCAAGCTGGAGCGCGCGCTCGATGTCTTCGCGCGCGGCCTCGTAGTCGCGCATGCGGCGCCAGCAGCGCGAGCGCCACGAGAGGATGTTCGAGCGAAGCGAGTCGGACGGCATCCCGGAGCGCTCGGCCAGGCCGAGCGCCTCGTTCAGGAGGCCGAGCGAGGTCTGCACGCTGTTGAGCTGGTAGCGGCAGATGCCGAGCGCATAGAAGACCTCGGCGCGCTCGAGATCGGAGAAGTTGTCGGACTCGACGATCCCGCGCGCATCGTTCAGGAGCTCGAGCGCGCGGCGAAGCGAGCCGAGACGCATCTGCGTCCGGCCGGCGCCGATGAGCGCGCGGACCTCGAGCTCGGGGACGCCGGTCGCCCGCGCCGCGGAGATGAGCGTCTCGTACTCGACGGCTGCGTCCTCGTTGCGATGCGCACCGATCATCGTTTCCGCACGGGCGAGGGCGGCTTCGAGCCGGCCGCGCTCGTCGGTGGCGACGCCGTTCGCGAGGAAGCCCGCGTCGCAGCGGAGCTGCACGGCGAGCCAGTCGATCGTCTCCGCGGTCGGGCGCGTCTTGCCGCGCTCGATCTGCGAGACGTACTCCTTCGAGAACCGCTCGCCCGCGAGCTCGCTCTGCGTCAGCCCCGCGGCAACGCGAAGCTGCCGAAGCCGCTCCCCGAGACGGAGGGCGGACGACGTGGCTTGGCTGCGGAGTGCGGTCTCTCGTGCCATGCGGCTAGGGGTAGTGAACCCTACGCTTCACTGAAACGCAAGATGTCCGACCCGGCCATCCCCCTAAAAGGGCATAAACAAGCCGAAACCCCGGTGAACAAGCTAAAGGGCAAAATCACTTGACTAGGGTACTTGACTGGACGGGAAGGCGGGCCTATAGTGCGGTCACCTTGCAACCGAGCCGGACGCCAGGCGGGTTTGCAGGGGGCGCGTCGCCGCAACCCAGCGACACTGGAGAGCCCGGCCGAGCCGCAGGGCCGGGATTCCAGGACGCAGGGAGTACGCGCCTCTAAAACGAAAAGGGCCCCGGAGCCGCAGCCGGGGCCTTTTTTTGGCAGCGATATACTTGACACACCAAGGGTGACGTAGTAGAGTCACCTTCATGAAGCAGCCGACCAATCTTCTCGAAGCAATCCGGTATTTCTCCGATCCGGACGTGGCTACGGAATTCGTCGCCACGCTTCGCTGGCCTGACGGCCCGGTGTGCCCGCGCTGCGGGGCGACGGAGCACTCCTACCTCTCCACGCGCCGCATCTGGAAGTGCAAGTCGTGCAAGCGGCAGTTTTCGGTGAAGCTCGGAACGATCTTCGAGGACTCCGCGCTTGGACTCGACAAGTGGCTGCCTGCGATCTGGCTTGCCGCGAACTCGAAGAACGGCATTAGCTCGCACGAACTCGCGCGGTCGCTCGGCGTTACTCAGAAGTCGGCGTGGTTCATGCTCCACCGCATCCGGCTCGCCATGCAAACCGGCGGCTTCGACAAGCTGTCCGGCGAAATCGAAATCGACGAGACCTTCATCGGCGGCAAGGCTCGCAACATGCATCGGGACGCCCGCGCGCGCCGCATCCACGGCACGGGGATCATGGACAAGACCGCCATCCTCGGCATCCGCGAACGCGGCGGAGAGATTCGCGCGGCGGTCATTCCCAGGGTCGACAAGAGCGCGATCTACCCGCACGTCTACGGCAACGTCGAGCGGGGATCGCGGCTCTACACCGACACCCACAACAGCTACACCGCGCTCAATGGCGACTTCTCCCATGAGACCGTCGATCACGCCCAGGCGTACGTCGTCGGTCAGGTTCACACGAACGGCTTGGAGAACTTCTGGTCGCTCTTGAAGCGCGGGCTGCATGGAACGTACGTCAGCGTTCAGCCGTTTCATCTGTTCCGCTACCTCGATGAGCGCGTGTTCACCTACAACCTGCGCGACCTGACGGACTTCGGCCGCTTCGCCTACGTCCTCAACGCCGCAGCCGGCCGTCGCCTCACCTACGCGGAACTGACGGGCCACCGCTAGGACTCGTCCTCGTCGGGCTTGGGTTTCGGTGTGTTGACGAGCTTGCGCGTTAGGTCCTCGAAGCGTGAGAACTCGTCGGCTCCGCCGCCCATGTCTTCAAGCGGCGGTTGCCGCTTGCGTGATGCGCGCTGCTCATCAACCTTTAGCCGTTCTTGGCGGCTTTCATCGGTCATAAGTGCCTCCCAGATGAAGCGTCCGGGGAGCATGATCCCGACGCCGTAACGCGAGATCACTCCCTTGGCGTCGTCCGTTTTTTCGTCCGAGAAATGGGCCGTAAGCAACCCACACAGGAGCGTGTAGTAGTGCATCGGCGCAAGGGGCCTATCCTCGTCCGGAATCCACGGCGGCACGTCCTTGCCGGGGGCCGCGAATGCGGCCTCAACCCAACACGGCGAACCGCTGAATCCCAGGTAGCCGCGGCAATCCACAAGATGGGCTGGAAACGTGTACGCGCCGTTGCTGTGGCGTATGCCCTCTTGCTCTATGGCTCCGATTGTCCCCGAACGGGCCATGGGGCGATCCAACGGCTCGAAGATGCCCCCGTAGTAGATATGGCCACCAAGGTCAGGCACACCAATCGCGTGGGCCCACGTTCCGTGATGAAACTGCTCTTCTCCTTCCGTGTAATACGCGACCGCGAGGTCAACGTCTTTCAGTGGTTGCCGCCACCGTTTTGAGTCAATCGGCGCAGCGGGGTACAGCGCGCCATTTGAGTCCGGAATCGCCAGCTCGACGTGGATGCCCGTCTGGTGGCGAATGACGTGATGCGCGGTTACGAGATAGCTGTGCGATCCGTGGCCCGTCTCGCTCGCAACGCGGACAACGAACCCAGTGCCGAGCAGATCACCAAACGTCGTGATCCGGACAACGGACTCCAACATGTCCAGCGGAAGCGGCATCGGCCTCAGTCTCGGTTTCGCCCAACGCGGAGCATCGCCCCAACCGATCATAGGACGCGCCTCGGTGCGTCATGTATATCGGTGCCCTTTTTTTGGTCCGGCTGAAGGCCGCGCTTTAGGCGCGCATCCAGTCGATGCGGGCCTTGCGGATCCGGGCGACGTCGCCGTCGCCCAGGAGGCCGACGCGGCGGCCGACCATGCCGAAGAGGCCGCCGGCCATGAAGACCCAGGCCTCGGCCTCGGGGTCGCGGTCCTGGTGAAGCGACCCCTCCGCCTGCCCGCGGCGGATCGTGTCGGCGAGGAAGTCGTGCACCTCGCGCATGTGCTTGCGCAGGTGCTTCTTCAGCTCCGGGTCCTCCGCCGCCTCGCCGAGCGCCTGCACCCAGAGCTCCGCGAGCTGGAACTTGCAGTCGTGCACCGAGAAGTGGCCCTTCCCCATGTCCTCGAGCCCGCCCGCGACGGACGGCGATCCGAGGAGCACCCCCTCCCACATCGCCCGTGCCTTTGCCCAGACGTGGTCGAGCGCGGCGAGATAGAGCTCGCGCTTCGAGGCGAAATGCCGGTAGAGGATCGGCTCGGACACGCCGGCTGCGCGCGCGATCTCGGCCGTCGTCGTCCCGCGGTAGCTTCCCTCGGAGAAGACGCGGATCGCGGTCTCGACGAGATGGCGGCGGCGGTCGGCCGCCGCCATGCGAACCGGGGCGACGCTCACGCGGCCTCGACGAGCGTGCCCGCCTCGGCCGCCTGCGGCCGATGGCGCGCGTGCTTCAGCGTCCTAAACGCAATGGCTGCGCCGGTGAGAGCGATGATCGCGGATACCTCGACCGCGTGGTGATAGCCGTTGACGAACGCGGTCGCCTGCGGATGACCCGCGGCGAGCGAGCTGCTGATGCCCGCCGCCACGATCGCCCCCATGATCGCGATGCCGAGCGAGCCGCCGACCTGGCGCATGCTGTTCAGCACCGCCGAGCCGACGCCGGCCTTGTCGGGGCGGACGGACGACATCGCCGCCGCGGTCGTCGGCGCCATCGCGATCGACATCCCCAGCCCGCCGAGGACCATCGCCGGCAGGAGATCCCAATAGCTCGCGTGCACCCCGACGCGGGAGTACGCGACGAGGGACGCCGCGAGGATGACCATCCCGCTCGACACGAACGGCCGCGGGCCGAAGCGATCCGAGAGCCGCCCCGCTTGCGGCGCGATCAGGATGATCAACAGCGTGAAGGGCAGGAACGCCGCGCCGGCCTGCGTCGGCGAGTAGCCGAGCACCTGCTGGAGATAGAGCGAGACGTAGAAGAAGACGCCGAACATCGCGAGGCCGACGAGCAGCATCACGCCGTTCGCGCCGGCGAAGCCGCGGTTGCGGAAGAGGCTCAGATCGAGCATCGGCAGCCGCTGGTGCCGCTCGAGCAGGACGAACGTGACGAGCGAGACGGCAGCGAGCCCGAAGGCGCCGAGGATGCGCGCCGACGTCCATCCGTACGTGTTCGCCTCGATCAGCGCGTAGCTGAGCGCGAACAGCCCGAGGGCGGACGTGACCTGGCCGAGGATGTCGGGACGCTGCTCCTGCGAGGTGTCCCGCGATTCCTCGATGAACGCGAACGCGGCGACGATCGCCAGCGCGCCGATCGGCACGTTGATGAAGAAGATCCAGTTCCAGTTGATGTGCTGCGTGATGAGCCCGCCCGCGAGCGGCCCGATTGCAAGCGCGAGCGCGGAAACGCCGGCCCAGATCCCGATCGCCGTCCCGCGCTGCTTCGACGGGAACGTGACCGTGATGATCGACAAGGTCGACGGGTTCATCAGCGCTGCGCCGATTCCCTGGACGACGCGCGCGGCGATGAGCACGCTCGCGCTGCCCGCGAGCCCGCAGGCGAGCGACGAGAGCGTGAAGATGACGAGGCCGACGACGAACATCTTTCGGCGGCCAAGCAGGTCGGCGAGCTTGCCGCCGGTGAGCATGAGCGCGCCGAACGTGAGGGCGTACCCCGTCACGATCCACTCGAGCTCGGAGATCTTGAGATGGAGCGAGCGCTGGATCGTCGGCAGCGCCACGTTCACAATGGTGTTGTCGAGCATGATCATGAACAGGCCGAAGGAAACGGCCGCCAGCGTCCACCACTTCTTGTTCTCTTCCGCGAAGATGCGAGCCTTCACGCAACCACCCTTCCCCAGTTAGCGTCCCTAAGGCATCGCTTGCGATGCCGACCCAAAAAGTTCGGGCCGGCTTCGCCGGCCCGAACGCCTTAAGTTAGTACAGACTAGCATGAGCGACTTCATCTGGGAGCCGACACCCGAGCGGATCGAGCGCGCGAACCTCACCCGGCTCGCGCGCCTCCTCGGCGCGAACGGGTACGCGGAGCTGCACCGCATCTCGATCGAGGATCCCGATCGTTTTTGGCCCACGGTGATCGACGATCTCGGCATCTCGTTTTCGACACCGTGGGACGCGGTCGTCGACGCATCGCGCGGCCCGGAGTGGGCACGGTGGTTCGTCGGCGGCAAGCTCAACCTCGCGCGCGTGTGCGTGCACGCGCGCGCGTCGGACAACGAGGCGCTCGTCGGCCTGTACGAGGACGGCGAGCGCGAGTCGCTGACGTGGGCGGAGGCGTCGAAGCAGGTCGCGCAGCTCGCGGAAGCGCTCCTCGAGCTCGGCGTCGAGGAGGGCGACCGCGTCGCGATCTTCATGCCGATGTGCCCCGCCGTCGCGGTCGCGTCGCACGCGTGCGCGCACATCGGCGCGGTGCAGGTGCCGGTCTTCTCCGGCTTCGCAGCCCTCGCCATCGCGTCCCGCCTCGAGGACTCGCAGGCGAAGGTCGTGATCTGCGCCGACTGGTCGCTGCGCCGCGGCAAGCGCATCGACATGCGCGCGATCCTCGACGAGACGGGCGACCACCGCGTGGTCGAGTGGAATCGCGAGACACGCTCCTGGCCCGAGCTGGTGACGAAGCAGCCCGGGGCGCTGCCGCCGGTCGAGCTCGACAGCGAAGCGCCGTACCTCCTCGCCTACACGTCGGGCACGACCGGCCGGCCGAAGGGCGCGCTGCACGTGCAGGGCGGCTTCCTCGTCTCGATCGCGCGCGAGACCGCGTACCAGACCGACGTGAACGAGGGCGACCGCATCCACTTCGCCACCGACATGGGCTGGATCATGGGGCCGTGGACCGTCGTCGGCGGCGGCGCGGCCGGCGCGACGATCGTCTTCGCCGAAGGCGCGCCCGACTGGCCGGACGACCGCCTGTGGCGCCTCGTCGAGTCGGAGCGCGTCTCGATGCTCGGCTGCTCGCCGACGCTCGTCCGCGCGCTCATTCCGAAAGGCGAGCCCCAGGCGGATCTGTCCTCGCTCCGGGCGATCTGCACGACGGGCGAGCCGTGGAACCCGGATCCGTATCGCTGGCTGTTCGAAAAAGTGGGCGGTGCGCGCACGCCGATCGTGAACATCTCGGGCGGCACCGAGGTCGGCGCGTGCTTCCTCGCAACGGTCATCACCGAGCCGGTGAAGCCGGTCGCGCTCGGCTTCCCCGCGCTCGGGCAGGACATGGACGTCTTCGACGCCGAGGGCCACTCGGTGCGCGGCGAGGTGGGCGAGCTCGTCTGCAAGCGGCCGTGGCCGGGAATGACACGCGGCATTTGGGGCGACGACGCGCGCTACGTCGAGACGTACTGGAGCCGATTCCCCGGCGTGTGGACGCACGGCGACTGGGCGTCGGTGGACGAGGACGGCTACTGGTTCCTGCACGGGCGCAGCGACGACACGCTCAACATCGCCGGCAAGCGCATCGGGCCGGCGGAGCTCGAGTCGGCCGCGATCGGCAGCGGGATCGTCGCGGAGGCTGCGGCGGTCGGCGTCCCACACGAGGTGAAGGGCGAGGTGGCGTGGATCTTCTGCGTGGTCGCGCCGGGCGCGGAGCCGGACGACGCGCGCGTCGCGGCCGCGGTGTCGGGCGCGCTCGGGAAGGCGTTCAAGCCGGACCGGATCGTGTGGGTGGGCGCGCTGCCGAAGACGCGTTCGGCGAAGATCGTGCGCCGCGCCGTCCGCGCGCGCGCGCTCGGCGAGGATCCCGGCGACCTGTCGACGCTCGAGAATCCCGAGTCGCTCGAGGAGATCGCAGATGCTGTCCGCTGAACTGCGCGAGCGCATCGACGCGATCGTCGCGGACGACCTGAACGCGATTCGCCTGCGGCGATGAACGAGCGCGTCGTCCTCTGCTTCGGCGACTCGAACACCTACGGCTGGATCCCAGGCGGGCTGGGGCGGTTCGCCCGCGACGTGCGCTGGCCCGGCGTCCTCGCTGCCGAGCTCGGCGACGGATGGCACGTGATCGAGGAAGGCCTGCCCGGCCGGACGACGGTGTTCGACGACCCGTTCCGTCCGGGCGCGATGAACGGGCGCGCATACCTCCAGCCGTGCCTGCTGACGCACGAGCCCGTGGACGTGCTCGTCATCTTCCTCGGGACGAACGATCTCGACCCGCGCTACACGGTGACGGCGGATGAGATCGCGCGTGGCGTCGCGGTGCTCGCGCGCGTCTCCGCGACGACGCGGTACCGCGTGGGGACGCCGCCGCGTGTGCTCGCGGTCGGGCTGCCGCGGCTCGCTCCCGAGTGGTATCCGGGCATCGCCGCCAAGATCGAAGCGCTGCCGGCCGCGCTGCGGGCGATGGCCGACGCGGAGGGGTTCGACGTTCTGGAGCTGCACGAGCTCGTCGCGTACTCGGACGTCGACGGCTCCCACCTGGACGAGAGCGCTCACCGTGCCGTCGGCGAAGCCGTGATGCAGCGGATCGTCTCCATGTTCTAGACTCGGAGGCGAAAACCAATGCGCCTCGTCCTCGCCCAGATCAACCCGACCGTCGGCGACCTCGACGGCAACCGCGCGCTCATCCTCGAGCGGCTCGAGGAGGCGAAGGACGCGGGCGCCGACATCGCGATCTTCCCCGAGCTCGCGGTCACCGGCTACCCGCCGGAGGATCTCCTCCTCCGCCCCGGCTTCGTGCACGCGGCCGAGCGCTCGCTCGAGCAGATCGCCCATGCATCGCGCGGCGTGACGCTCCTCGTCGGGACGCCGCACCTCGATCGCGACCTCTACAACGCGTGCGCCGTCTGCAGCGGCGGCGAGGTGAAGGCGCTCGTGAAGAAGCGCTTCCTCCCGAACTACGGGGTCTTCGACGAGTTCCGCTACTTCGCGCCGGGCAACGAGCTCTACCTCTTCGAGCACGGGGATGCGCTCATCGGCGTGACCGTGTGCGAGGACATGTGGCAGCCGGGGCCGCCTGCGACCGATCTCGCGCTCGCCGGCGCGCAGCTGCTCGTCAACGTCTCCGCATCGCCCTTCCACGTCGGCAAGGACCGCGAGCGCGAGGAGATGTTCCGCACGCGCGCGCGCGACAACAATGCATACGTCGCGTTCTGCAACACGGTCGGCGGCCAGGACGAGCTGATCTTCGACGGCCACTCCGCCGTCATCGACGACGAGGGGGATGTGATCGCACGCGCACCCGGCTTCGAGGAGTCGATGCTCGTCGTCGACGTCGACCTCTCGTCCGTCGTCGCCCGGCGCCTCACCGATGCGCGCCGGCGTGCGCTTGCGAATGACCGCGGCGACATCGGCGAGGTGCCGACGATCCACCTCGGCGCGCCGCACGAGCGGAAGGAAGGTGTCGCGCCGCCGATCGTCCCGTTTGCGGAGGAGCTGGAGCAGATGCGGCAGGCGCTCGTCCTCGGCCTCGGCGACTACGTGCGCAAGAACGGCTTCGAGCAGGTGCTCGTCGGTGTCTCCGGCGGGATCGACTCGGCGCTGACGGCGGCGATCGCGGTCGAGGCGCTCGGCGCCGACCGCGTGCATTGCGTGTCGATGCCGTCGCGCTACTCGTCCGCGGGGACGCGCGGCGACGCGCGCGCGCTCGCCGAGACGCTCGGCTGCGACTTCCGCGAGATCGATATCGAGGCGGTCTTCGAGGCGTTCCTCGGCGCGCTCGCGCCCAGCTTCACCGAACGCGAGCCGGACCTGTCGGAGGAGAACCTCCAGGCGCGCATCCGCGGCACGCTGCTCATGGCGCTCTCGAACAAGTTCGGCTGGCTGCTCGTCGCGACCGGCAACAAGTCGGAGCTCTCCGTCGGCTACGCGACGTTGTACGGCGACATGGCGGGCGGGTTCGCGCTGCTGAAGGACGTCTTCAAGACCGACGTGTTCCGGCTGTCGAGGTACCTCGGCACCATCCCGCAGTCGATCATCGACCGTGCGCCGAGCGCGGAGCTGCGCGACGACCAGCTCGACGAGGACTCGCTGCCGCCGTATCCCGCGCTCGACCAGGTGCTCGAGGCGTACGTCGAGCAGGACCGCTCGCTCGAAGAGCTCTCCGTCGACGGCTTCGACCCGGAGGTCGTCTAGCGCGCGGTGGCATTGATCGACGGCGCCTATTACAAGCGCCGCCAGGCGCCGCCCGGCGTCCGTCTCCGCCCGAAGGCGTTCGGGCGCGACCGGCGGACGCCGATCACAAACCGCTGGCGCAGCTAGCGACCTCGCGACTCGACACGGAGTCGTCACAAAATCGCGCGCATGCAAGCCTTACCCTGCGTCGCCGTGGCAGACGACGAGCTTCCCGATCGAGAGATCCTCTCCCGATTCGACGTTCCCGAGGAGTGGAAAGTCGGGCTCTACGCCAACCAGATCAGCATCTGGCACACGCCGTATGAGTTCACGCTCGACTTCGCGGTCAGCGAGCCACCCGAAGTCGAGGACCCGAATGATCCAGCTTCGCCCGTCACGATCCGAAACACGGTGGTCGCACGTGTGCGCATGCCCACCGGACTCATCTTCGGCGTCCTGAAGGCGATCAACGCCGCGATGACTGCTTACGAACGATCGTGGGGTAGCATCAAAGAGCCTGAGTGGCAGGGGCCTTTCGAGGAGAACGGATGAAGCATCCAAAGATCGTGACGACAGCGACTCGACGTGACATTCCCTACGTACCGGATCCGCGAGTGGTCTATCGCTCCTCCTCGGCCGTGAAGCGTCGCTCGTACACGCTTCGCCTTTCCTAAGCCTTCGCTGGCAGCACGAGCTTCGCGAGCTGACGGAACCACCGAAGCCGCTCGTCCCACGGCACCGCCGCGTTCGCGGGCGACGTCGACGGTAGGACGAACAATCGCGTCTCGCCGATCGTGCGCGCCTGCACGCCGAGCTCCGGACGCTCGCCGAACGTGCCGCGGTACGCCTCCTTGCCGACGAACGCGAGCCAGCGCGGCTTCAGCTCGAGCGCCATCTGCTCGAGCCGCGCGCGGTCGAAGTCGCCCTTGCGCAGGTCGCCCGAGCCGGGCGTCGTGCGATACGCCGCGTTCGTCGCGCCGATCCCCTCCCGCAGCAGCTCGAACTGCTCTTGCGGATCGAGCAGCCGCGACGTGAAGCCGGCGGCATGAAGGAGGCGCCAGAAGTCGTTCCTCGGATTCGCGAAGTGCGCGTGCGCGGCGTCCGACACGCGGCCGGGATTGATCCCGCAGAAGACGACCCCGAGCCCGGGCGCCAGCACATCCGGTACTGCGCTAGGCCGCGTCGAGCTCTTCGTCGACCCGCGCGTCGATCCGCTCCTCGAAGATCCGCCGGATGGTCTCACCGGAGATCGAGGTCGAATAGCGCGGGCGCCGGGGCTCGAGCTTGACGATCGTCACCGTCGCCTCCCACCCCCGGTAGCAGCGGGCGTAGCACTCGTCCTCGGAGAGCGACCGCAGCCGTCGCACGCACGAAGCCTAGGACCCGGTCCGGACGGCACACGCTATTCGAGCGGCGCCATCGTCAACCCGAAGCCGCCGAGCTGCTCCCAGTACAGCTCCGCCTGCTCGCGGTCGCCCGACCACACGATCGCCCGTCCGCTCGAGTGGATCCGGTTCGCGAGCCGCATCCCCGCGTCGTAGTCGACGCCGGGCAGGACGGACGAGAGCGCGAACGCAACGCCCTCGAACGTGTTGTGGTTGTCGTTCAGCACGATGACGCGCCACGCGCGGCCGAGGCCGCTCCCCTTGCCGCGGCGAAGCCGCTCCTTCGGAGGCGCGAGAGTGCTCACGGGCGACAGGGTAGTGTCCTGCCGTGGCCGCGATCGCATTCGACGTCGACGCCGTTCGCGCGCGCTACACCGCGCTCCAGTCGAAGACGGCGTTCTTCGACGCCCCCGGCGGGACGCAGTGCCCCGACTCCGTCATCGACGCGATCGCCGCATACCTGCGCGAGTCGAACGCGAACCTCGGCGGCCCGTTCGGCAACAGCCGTCGCACCGACGCGGTCATCACGCAGGCGCGCCTGAGCGCGTCCTCGTTTCTCTGGTGCGACCCGGACGAGACGATCTTCGGCGCGAACATGACCACCCTGAACTTCGCGCTCACGCGCACCGTCGGCCGAACGCTCACCGCCGGCGACGAGATTCTCGTCACGAAGCTCGACCACGACGGGAACGTCTCGCCCTGGCTCGAGCTCGCGCACGACCTCGACCTCACCGTCCGCTTCGCCGCCATCCGCGACGACACGACGCTCGACCTGGACGACCTCGAGCGGCAGCTCTCGGACCGCACGCGCGTCGTCGCGTTCCCGCTCGCCTCGAACGCCGTCGGCACGACCGTCGACGCACGCCGCGTCGCCGAGCTCGCGCATTCTGCCGGGGCGCTCGCATGGGCGGATGCCGTCCATTACGCCCCGCACGGCCCGATCGACGTCGCCGCGCTCGGCGTCGACGTCCTCGTCTGCTCGCCGTACAAGTTCTTCGGGCCGCACCTCGGCCTCGCGTACGTCCGCGCAGACCTCGCCGAGTCGTGGCGCACGTACAAGGTGCGGCCGGCACACCACCGCTTCGAGACCGGCACGCTCGCGCACGAGCTGCTCGCGGGCTTCGCCGCCGCCGTCGACTACGTCGACTCGATCGGCTGGGATTCGATCCGAGCGCACGAGCGCGCGCTCGGCCAGCGCTTCCTCAACCTGGTGCCGGACAACTGCACCGTGTACGGCCTGCCGGCGATGGACGGCCGCGTGCCGACGTTCGCCTTCAACGTCGCCGGCGTGCCGCCCCGGACGGTGGCCGAACGCCTCGGCATGCTCGACATCGCCGTCTGGGACGGGAACTACTACGCGGTCGAGGTGATGAACCAGCTCGGGCTCGGCGACGAGGGCGCCGTGCGCGCGGGGTTCGTGCACTACAACACCGTCGCGGAGGTCGACCGGCTCATTCGCGCGCTGGAGGCGATGTGACCGACGTCGTCGACCTGCTCGGCGATCTTCTTCGCTTCGACACGACGAACCCGCCGGGCAACGAGAGCGCCTGCGTCGCGCACGTGCAGCGTCTCGTCGAGGAAGCAGGAGCGAAGACGCGGATCCTCGCCAAGGACGAGTCACGGCCGAATCTCATCGCGCGCGTGCGCGCCGCAGGCGAGGCGCCGCCGCTTCTCCTGTACGGGCACGTCGACGTCGTCACCACCGCGAACCAGGAGTGGACGCACCCGCCGTTCGCCGGCGAGCTCGTCGACGGCTGGCTCTGGGGTCGCGGCGCACTCGACATGAAGGGCGGCGTCGCGATGCTCGTCGACGCGTTCATCCGCGCCGCCCGCGGCGAGCTGAAGCCGCGCGGAGACCTCGTGCTCGCCGTCCTGAGCGACGAGGAGAACGGCGGCGACTTCGGCGCGCGCTTCCTCTGCGAAGAGCATGCGGATGTGTTCGAGGGCGTGAAGCACGCGCTCGGCGAGTTCGGCGGCGCGTCACAGTCGATCGGCGGCCGCCGCTTCTATCCGATCCAGGTCGCGGAGAAGCAGATCTGCTGGCTGCGTGGCCGCGTGCGCGGGCCGGGCGGACACGCGGCGATGGGCGTGAAGGGGGCGGCGATGGGCAAGACCGGTCGCATCCTCGCGCGGCTCGACTCGGGCCGCCTGCCGGTGCACGTCACGCCGGTCGCACGCGAGTGGATCGAGGCGATGGCGGCGGCGCTGCCGAAGCCGCACTCGCTCGCAATCCGCTCGCTTCTCGATCCGCGGCTCGCCGAGGTGACGCTGCGCGCACCCATGCCGCAGCTGCGCATCCTCGACCGCGCGCTGCGCAACACTGTCACGGCGACGATCGTGCACGGCGGCAGCAAGATCAACGTCGTCCCGTCCGAGATCGAGCTCGAGCTCGACGGCCGCTCGCTCCCGGGCTTCGGCCCGGACGACCTCATCCGCGAGATCCAGACGCTCGTCGGCATGGATCTCGAGCTCGAGGTCGTCCGCCACGATCCGTACCCGGCGCACTCCGATCTCTCGCAGATGCCGCTGCTCTCGGACGTCCTCCGCGAGCTCGACGACGAGGCCGTGCCGACGCCGATGCTGCAGGTCGGTGTCACCGACGGCCGCTTCTTCGCCGGCATCGGCATCCAGACTTATGGGTTCCTCCCGCTGAGCCTGCCGGACGGGTTCGAGTTCACGAAGCTCATCCACGCCGCCGACGAGCGTGTCCCCGTCGACGCGGTTCGTTTCGGCGCCGAAGCGGTGGCGCGCGTCGTGCAGCGGTACGCCGGATGAAGATCCTGGTCCTCGGCGGGACGAAGTTCCTCGGCCGCGGCGTCGTCGACGCGGCCGGAGCGCACGAGCTCACGCTCGTCAACCGCGGGCAGACGAACCCGCAGCTCTACCCCGACGACGAGCAGATCCATCTCGACCTGACCGGCGACCTCGATGCGCTCTCCGGCCGGAGCTGGGACGCGTGCATCGACATGGATCCGACACAACTGCCGCGGCACACGCGCCGCCGGGCAGAGGCGCTCGACGTCGGCCACTACGTCTTCGTCTCGACGATCTCGGTGTACTCGGACCCCTCGAAGCCGATCGACGAGTCGTCGCCGCTGTTCGAGCCGCCCGACCCCGAGCCGGAGACATTCGACCCGGAGCAGTACGGCGGGCTCAAGGTCGGGTCGGAGCACGCGCTGCTCGACGTGCTCGGCGACCGCGTCGCGATCGCGCGAGCAGGACTCATCGTCGGCCCGCACGACCCGACCGACCGCTACACGTACTGGCCGCGCCGGCTCGCCGACGGCGGCGACGTGCTTGCGCCCGGCGATCCATCGCAGCCGGTGCAGCTCGTCGATGCGCGCGACCTCGGCGCGTTCCTCGTCCGCCTCGCCGAGAGCCGCACGAGCGGGATCTTCAACGCGACCGGCCCGGCCCAGCCGCTCACGCTCGGCGAAGCACTCGCGCGGAGCGGCAGCGCGAATCTCGTGTGGGTCGACGACCAGACGCTGCTCGACGCGGGCGTCGGGCCGTGGATGGAGCTGCCGCTGTGGCTGCCCGGCGACGAGCACGCGGAAGTGCTCCGCGCCGACATCTCGCGCGCGCTCGCGGCGGGCATCGAGTTCCGTTCCCTCGAGGAGACGGCGCGCGACACGCTCGCGTGGAGCCGCAAGGCGGGCGAGCAGCGCCCGACGCTCTCGCGGGAGAAGGAGCGCGAGCTCCTCGAGGGCTACCGCGTGCGCGACCGCTGAGCCGCGTCCGCCCAGCGCTGGTCGTCGCGATGGATGCGATCCGGCTCGCGGCCGCGGGCGTCGGCGATCGCGACCGCGTGCCGCTGGAAGAGCACGATGTCAACGACGGGATGCCTCGTCGGCACGAGCGTCGCTTCGCAGCCGAGTGCGCGGAGGCCCTCGACCGCGCCGGCGCCGCGCTCGGCCGCGCGGCCCTCCCCTTCGAGCACGAACGCGCGCACCGACTCGTCGATCGCGGCGAAGTACCCGTGCAGGAGCTGCTCCGTCTCGTACGCCTCCGCCGCCACCCACGCGCCCTCGCGCAGCTTCAACACCGCCTCGTGCGCCGTCGCGAGGTCGCGGCCGGCGCCTGCGACGACGAACCGCTCCTGCTCGCCGACGGCGGGCAGCTCTGTCTCGAGCGCGTCCGCAACCGCGCCGGGCAGCCAGGACACGTCGTCTCCGCGCAGCGCCGCGAGCGCGGCGACGGCGCACGTGTAGCTCGCGGTGTGGCACCAGCTCTCCTCGATCGCCGGGGTGCACACGATCACCTCGTCGCACAGGTCCGCGATCGGGCCGTCGGCCTTGCCGGTGACGAGCCACTTCGGGCCGCTCCACGCACGAGCCGCTTCGAGGGTCAGCTCAGTCTCTCCCTCGTGCGAGACGAGGACGAGGAGGTCGGCATCCCGCTCGGGTTCGAGAACGAGCTCGAGCGCCTGCACCGCCTCGCCGCCCGTCATGGCGGCGTGGAACGAAGTCCCGCAGCCGGTGTGGAGGAGACGGGCGCCGTCCGGGAAGCGCTTGTCCGTCGGCATCTGCGCGAGCCATTCCGGCTGTGCGGCGATCGCCGCCTTCGTCTGCTCCCCGGCCACAGTGCGTCTATACCATCGACGGCCTGAGCACGTTCGAACGACACGTCCTCGACAACGGCCTCCGCGTCCTCACGGCGAACCTGCCGCACGCCCAGTCGGTGACGTGCATGGTGATGCTCGCGGCCGGTTCGCGCTATGAGACCCCCGAGACGAACGGCATCGCCCACTTCTCGGAGCACATGTTCTTCAAGGGAACGGAGCGCCGCCCGGATGCGCGCACGATCGCCGGGGAGATCGACGCGATCGGCGGCGAGTTCAACGCCTTCACGAGCAAGGAGTCGACCGCGTACTTCGTCAAGTGCGCCGCAGAGCATCGCGACGTCGCGCTCGACGTCCTCGTCGACATGCTGCGCAACTCGCGCTTCGACTCCGGCGAGATCGACCGCGAGAAGGGCGTCATCGTCGAGGAGATGAACATGTATTTCGACACCCCGCGCGATTTCATCGGCGGCGTGTATGAGGAGCTGCTCTACGGCAACCAGCCGCTCGGCTGGGACATCATCGGCCGCAAGGAGACGGTGCGCGCGGCGACGCGCGAGACGTTCCTCTCCTACCTCGAGCGCTGGTATCACCCGGAGCGCATCGTCGTCGGCATCGCCGGCCGGATCGGCGACGATGCGGTGGAGCGGGTGAGCGAGCTGCTCGGCGACATGCCGGCCGCATCGACCGGCGCGCCGGAGCCGGTGCAGCCGCACGCGAACGGCCGCGTGAAGGTCTTCACGAAACAGTCCGACCAGGCGCACGTCATCGTCGGCGTCCCGAGCTACCGCCTCGACCATCCCGACCGGTACGCACTCCAGATGGTCGCGACCGTTCTCGGCGGCGGCATGTCGTCGCGACTCTTCACCGAGGTGCGCGAACGGCGCGGCCTCGCGTACTACGTCTTCGGCGTCAACCACAGCTACACCGACGCGGGCTCGCTGTACTCGCAGGCGGGCGTCGACATCAAGCGCATCGACGAGGCGCTGACGACGATCGCGACCGAGCTGAAGGGGATCGCTGCCGAGCCGGTGCCCGCCGGCGAGCTCGAGAAGGCGCGCAGCTTCGCGAAGGGCCGCTTCGTCCTGCAGCTCGAGAGCCCGCAGGGGCTCATCATGTTCGGCCTGCGGAAGGAGGTGCTCGAGCAGCGCGCACCCGATCCGGAGGAGGTGCTCGCCGGCCTCTCGGCGGTCACCGCGGAGGACGTGCAGCGCGTCGCTCAGGACGTCATCCGGGAGGACCGGCTGCGCCTTGCGCTCATCGGCCCGTTCGACGATCCGGAGCGGTTCGACAAACTCCTCTAGTGCCACGCAGCGCTCTCTGGCGCAACCCCGATTTCCTCCGCCTCTGGTCGGCGCAGAGTGTCAGCGAGGCCGGGAGCCAGGTCACGGGTCTCGCACTGCCGCTCGCAGCGATCTTCGTCGTCCACGCGTCGACGTTCCAGGTCGCGGCGCTCAACGTCGTCGACGTCCTCCCGTTCGCGCTCTTCAGCCTGCCCGCCGGCGTCTGGGTCGACCGCCTCCGGCGCAAGCCGCTGATGATCACCGCGGACTGGGGTCGTGCGCTCGCGCTCGGCTCGATTCCGGTCGTCTACGCCTTCGGCGCCCTCACGCTCGCGCAGCTGTACGCCGTCGGATTCGTCGCGGGCACGTTGACGGTGTTCTTCGACGTCTCCTACCAGTCGATCCTCCCGTCGCTCGTCGAGCGGTCGGAGCTGGGCGAAGCGAACTCGAAGCTCGAGACGACGAACTCGGGCGCCCAGATCGCCGGCCCGGGTATCGCGGGCGTGCTCGTCGGCGCGATAACCGCGCCGTACGCGATCGCCG
Source organism: Gaiellaceae bacterium (assembly GCA_050697375.1). Taxonomy (GTDB): domain Bacteria; phylum Actinomycetota; class Thermoleophilia; order Gaiellales; family Gaiellaceae; genus Palsa-739. The sequence goes on from JBOGZQ010000075.1 coordinate 36,648, forward strand.
TCGATGCAGCGAGCTTCGTCGGGTCCGCGATCTTCCTCGGACTCATACGCCGCGTGGAAGATCTTCCCGAAGCGGTTGCCGGGGTGCAGCGGCGGATGCGCACCGACATCGCCGAAGGACTTCGGTACGTCCTGGGTCAGCCGATCCTGCGGGCGATGACGCTGTTCGTCGCGGCGAACAACTTCTTCTCCATCCTCATGTTCTCGATCTTCCTCGTCTTCGCGGTTCGCGACCTCCACCTGCACGCAGCGACGATCGGGCTGATCATCTCGCTCGCCAACGTCGGCACGCTGCTCGGCGCGCTGACGGCGACGCGGGTCGCTCGGCGGTTCGGTGTCGGACCGGCGATCATCGTGCTCGCCGCGCTCTCCTGCGTCGGCAACGTGTTCATTCCGTTCGTGCGCGGTGGCTACGCGATTCCGGTCATCGTCGCCGCGCGGGTCCTGTACGCGTACTGCGCGATCGCGATGAACGTCAACGGAATCACGCTCTACCAGACAGTCACGCCCGACCGGCTGCTCGGGCGCGCAAACGCGTCGCGACGCTTCGTCGTCTGGGGTGTGATCCCGTTCGGCGGGCTTATCGGGGGCGCGCTCGGCTCGAGCATCGGGCTGCGGCACGCGATGCTCGTCGGCGCGATCGGCACCGTCTTCTCGTTCGTGCCGCTCCTCGCGTCGCCGCTCTGGCGCGTGCGCGTCGCCGAGGATGCTCTGGAGAAATCGGCCTCGGTCGGCGATCCAGTCAGCACCTGAGCCCGGAGTCGCCCGTCAGAGTGCTTTCAACCTGGCCGGGAACCTGTGGTCTTCTTCTACCACTGTTCTCGGACGGTCTGAATAGTCCTAGCGACCTATCGTCGCCAGGTCGGACTCGAGGAGGACGCGGTCGTCCTCGTCGACGATCTTCTCCCCGGCCGCGCGCGCCCGCGCGAGCCACTCGCGCGACTCGGCCATGTTTCCCGCGACTGCATGGGCGCGCGAAAGCGCCTCATACGCGAACGGGAGGTCGAACTCCTCGATCTCGTCCGGCGCCGACTCGCAGATCTCGAGGCACCGGCGGGCATGGTGCAGCGACGGCTCCGCACGCCCGAGCACCGCATACACGCGCGAGCACTGCCACTCGCTGCGGGCGCGGTTCGCAGCGTTGCCGACCTCCAGCCAGTAGTAGGCGGAGGCGTGCGCCGCGTGCACCATCTCGTCGTCGTCCGCGACACTCCGCTCGGGCTTGTTCAGCAGCGTCCAAACGTGATTGAAAAGGGCGGCGGCAGTCTGCCGCCGCCCTTTGTCGTCGAGCTCGTCGCTCAGGCTCTCTCCCTACTCGACCTGGCCGAAGGCCTTGATCTCCGCGAGCTCCTGCTCCGACAGCTCGCGCGGGACGTCGCCCCGCGCGACCTTCTCGGCTCGGACGTGCTCGTTGATCTGGTCGACGATCTCCGGATTGGCGAGCGTCGTCACGTCGCCGATGTCGGCGAAGTTCGAGATGCTCGCGATCACGCGCCGCATGATCTTCCCCGAGCGCGTCTTCGGCATGTCCGCCACGATCCAGACGTTCTTCGGGCGGGCGATCTTGCCGATGGCCTTCTCGATCTGGGCCGAGACCTTCTGTGCAACGTCGACACCGGGATCGACGCCCGGCTTGAGCGAGATGTACATCTCGACCGCTCGGCCGCGCAGCTCGTCGATCACCGGCACCGCGGCCGCCTCGGCGACCTCATCGACCTCGATCGCCGCCGACTCGAGCTCCTTCGTGCCGAGCCGGTGGCCGGCGACGTTGATCACGTCGTCGATCCGGCCGAGGATCCGGTAGTAGCCGTCGGCCGCCTGCACGGCACCGTCGCCGCACAGGAAGGGCCAGTCGTGCCAGTCGGTGCTCTTGGGATCGCGGTTGTACTTCGCGAAGTACGTGTCGACGAATCGCTCGTCCTGGCCCCAGATGCCCAGCATCCGGCCCGGCCAGGGGTTGCGCATGCAGATGTTGCCGGCCTTGCCGGAGCCTTTCGGGACCTCGTCGCCGTTCTCGTCGTAGATCACGCCGTAGAGGCCGAGCACCATCGGACCGCAGCTGCCCGGCTTCATCGGCTCGAGCGCCGGCAACGTCGAGCCGAGGAACCCGCCGGTCTCGGTCAGCCACCAGGTGTCGGTGATCGCCGCCTCGTCCTTGCCGACCGTGTGGTAGTACCAGCGCCAGACGTCGGGCTCGATCGGCTCGCCCACCGTCGTCATCGTCTTGAAGTGGTAGTCGTACTTGGCCGGCTCGTCCGGGCCGAGCTTGCGCAGCATGCGGATCGTCGTCGGCGCCGTGTGGAAGATCTGCACGCCGAGCTTCTCCGCGATCCGCCACGGCCGGCCGGGGTCCGGATACGTCGGTACGCCCTCGTACATGACGCTCGTCGTCCCTAGCGCGAGCGGGCCGTAGACGATGTACGAGTGCCCGGTGATCCAGCCGATGTCGGCGAAGCACCAGTACGTGTCCTCCGGATGGATGTCCTGGTAGTACTTCGACGTCCCGGTTACGTACGAGAGGTAGCCGCCGATCGAATGCTGGGCCCCCTTGGGGCGACCCGTCGTGCCGCTCGTGTACATGAGGAAGAGCGTGTCCTCGGCACGCATCGACTCCGGCTCCACCTGCTGCCCCTCGTAGCCCTCGAGGAGCTCGTCGACGAAGAAGTCGCGCCCCTCGACCATCGGGCTCGCGGAGTGATACTCGCCGGGACGGCGCCGGAAGACGAGGACCTTCTCGACCTCGGTCCCCTCCTTCCGGGCGGCCTCGATCGCCTCGTCCGCCTTGACCTTGTGGTCGATGAGCTCGCCGTTTCGGTAGTAGGCGTCCATGGTGACGAGGATCGTGCTCTTGGCGTCGGCCATACGCTGGCCGCACGCCGTCCCGGAGAAGCCGCCGAACACCTCGGAATGGATCACACCGAGGCGGGCGCAGGCGAGCATCGCGACCGGAAGGTCCGGAACCATCGGCAGGTGGAAGGTGACCCGGTCCTGCGGCTTCACGCCGCAGAAGTCCTTCAGCAGGGCGGCGAACTCGTTCACGCGCTTGTGGAGCTGCTCGTAGGTGATCTCGACCGTCTCGTCGTCCTCGAGCTCGGGCACCCAGATGAAGGCGTTCTCGGTGCCGCGGGACTCGAGGTGCCTGTCGACGCAGTTGACGCAGGCATTGAGCCGTCCGCCGACCCACCACTTCCAGAAGGGCGGCCGAGAGGTGTCGAGGACGGTGTCCCACTTGCGATCCCAGGTGAGGAGCTCGGCGTACTCCGTGAAGCACTCCGGAAAGTGCTCCTCGGCGAAGCGCTCCCGGATCGCAGGGTCGTTCGCGTTCGCGATCTTCTTCAGCGCCTCCGGCGGCGGGTAGAACTCCTCTTCCCGCCAATGGACGGCAATCTGCGCCTCAGAGACCTGCACATCCTCCACGGCCACGACTGCTCACCTCCTCCTACGGACTTCATGTCCGGCGAGCCCGCCGAGCGTCGGCGGGCTCGCCCTTGTCGTAATCGACTACGGATCCTAGGTCAGGTCATCATCGGCTTGCCGACCGGAAGCACGGTCCTGCCGGCCTGGTTGTTCCAGACGACGGCTGCGGACGTGTACCACGCGACGGCCGCGGTGACGACGCCCAGCCACCCGCCGGCGTGGAGCCACCACAGGTGCTTGCCGTCCGTGTGGGCGGCGTTGAAGTTCCCGATCGCGAGCAGGATCTCCGTGATCTCCAGCGTCAGGAACACGCCGAACACGGCCATGTTCACCCGCATGCTGCCGATGAGCATGTACGTGTTGAAGATCGCGAAGGCGACGAGGAACCACGCCCCCGCGTTGTCGAGGTCTCCGCCCTTGTACCCGCTGAGCATGCCGGTCGTCAGCGCGAGGATCACGAATATGCCGTAGGACAGCCAGAACGCGCCGTACGTTGCGAACGCCGTGGCGCCGAAGACGTTCCGGTTCCGGAACTCCCACATTCCGGCGAGGAGCTGGGCGACGCCACCGTAGAAGATCGCCGGTCCGACCCAGATGAGGTCCGGGATCCACGAGGCGTTGTGGCCGCTCAGCAGAAACGTGGTAAGGGCGAACCCTGCGAGCCCGAGCGCGGCGGGATCGGCGACCGGCGTGCCCTCGACGACCGTCACGGCGGGCCGCTCAGGGGTCATTACGCTCATACAGCCCCTCCTATGAGTCGGCGCCGATGGGCAGCCCTTGGCGGCCTCCGTACGCCGAAGTGTCGGCGGCGACACTACTAAACGGGCAACGGTTAGTCCCTCAGGGTTCGAGATCGTACGGGTAGTTCGTGACCGTCTCGGCCCCGTCGCCGGTGACGAGGAGGATGTCCTCGAGCCGGACGCCGCCGTAGCCGGCGCGATAGAGCCCCGGCTCGAGCGTGATCACGTCGCCCGGCACGAGGTCGTCGCCGACGACCGAAAGCCACGGCCGCTCGTGCACCTCGAGGCCGACGCCGTGGCCGAGCCCGTGGAAGAAGCCGCTGTCGAGCACCTCTCCCGGCTTCTTCGTCAGCTGCGTCGGGTAGCCGTGCTCGGCGAAGACGTCGCATGCCATCTGCATGAGCTCGCGGCCGTTCACGCCGGGCTTCGTGGCCGCGGTGGTGAGATCGAGCACCTGCTGGCACAGGCGGTGGTACTCCCGGATCTCGTCGGGGACGTCGCCGACGACGTACGTCCGCGTCATGTCGGTATAGGCGGCGGTCTCGCGGTCGCGCGGCCAGAGGTCGAAGACGACGGGCTCCCCGGCGGAGATCGGCCCCGAGCCCATGTGGTGGCCGACCGCGCCCTGCGCGCCGCTCGCGACGATGAACTCGTCTGCGACGACGTCGTTCGCGACGAATACGCGCTGCATCTCGAGCTTGATCCGCTCGGACGTGAGCGGCTCCCCGTCGAGCTGGAGCACGCCGTCTCCGGTCGCGTCGCGCAGCATGCCGCGGGCGACGTCGAGGGACGCCTCGGCCGCGCGCTGCGCTCGGCGCAGGCCGGCGATCTCGATCGCGTTCTTGCTCCGCCGACGGTCCTCGAACAGGTCCCGCTCGACGTTCAGCGTGAAGCCCTCCGAGCGGAAGCGATCGGCGAGCTCGACCGGGAAGTCCTTCGGCACCGCCGCCTCGCTCACGCCGATCTCGCGGAGCGCGCGCACGTACGTGCTGAGCACGGCCTCGACGCGAGGCGTCCCGTCGCGCAGGAGCTCGTCGATCCCGAACTGCTCGGGCGGCAGCGTCTCGACCTCGGGAGCGGCGGCGCCGATGCGCTCGCGTTCGAAGGCGGTGACGACGGCGTACCGGCGGCCGTCGTGCTCGACGTATAGGAAGGGATCGGGCACGGTCAGCGGCAGCTCGTGCCGCATCTCCGGCGAGCGGATCGTGTCTGCATGAATGAGGACGTCGGTCATGGCGCGGATCGTATAGTCGCAGCGTGGCTCTCTTCCGGCCGGAGGACGAGGCGAAGGTGCGCGAGCTTTTCGACGCGCTCGCGCGCCCGGTCGAGCTCGTCGTCGCGCTCGGCCCGGAGGAGACGGCGGCGCACGGCGCACGCGACGTCGACTTCGGTGCCGAGACGGTGCGCGTGGTGGAGGAGCTGAGCAGCCTGTCCGACAAGGTGACGCACCGGGTCGGCGAGGAAGCGCCGCGCTACCCGGCGGTGTTCGTCCGCCCGGAGGGCGAAGAGGTCGGCATCCGCTACGACGGCCTGCCGTGGGGCTACGAGCTGTCGTCGCTCGTCGGCGCAGTCGTCGAGGCCGGTCGCAAAGAGTCCTCGCTCCGGCCCGAGTCGCTCGAGGCGCTCCGTCGGCTCGACCGCGACCTCGCGATCGACGTCTTCGTCACGCCGACCTGACCGCACTGCCCGCCGGCCGTGCTGCTGGCGTACAAAACGGCGCTCGCATCGCCGAGGATCAGCGCGACCGCGATCGAGTCGAGCGAATTCCCGACCCTCGCCGCCGAGATGGAGGTCTGGGCGGTGCCGCGAATCGTCGTCGACGGGGCGCCCCAGTGGGACGGCTCGGTGCCCGAGCGCGTGTTCGTCGAGCGGATCCTGAACGCGACCTTTGGCTAGGGCACACGGGTAGAGTCAGTCTCGTGGAGCCGCTGGAGCGCGCACGCGAGCTCTTCGACGCGTTCGAGGCGCAGCTGCGAGCCGAGATGCCCGCCGGGGTGGACGTCTTCGACGCCCATACGCACCTCGGCACCGACATCGACGGGATGATCGGCCGGTACGAGGAGCTCGAGGCGATGCTCGACCGCTACGGGTTCTCCCGCTGCAACGTCTTCTGCCTCGACGAGCCCGACCGGCACCCGGGCTTCCGCGCCGGCAACAACCGGACGCTCGCGTTCGCGGAGCGCTCGCAGGGCCGCATGATCCCGTTCGTCCGCCTCGACCTGAGCGAGGACCCGATCGGCGAGGCGGAACGGTGCCTCGACCGCGGCGCGGGCGGCATCAAACTGCACCCGCGCGCGCAAAAGTTCCTGCTCGACGACGAGCGGCTCGCACCGGTGTTCGCGATCGCCGCCGAGCGGCACGTCCCGATCCTCATCCATGGCGGCCGCGGCCTGCCGCCGATCGCCGACAGCCTGCACCGGCTGGTCGACGCGTATCCCGAGGCGCAGCTGATCATCGCGCACGCCGGCATCGCCGACCTGTCGGGCCTCGCCTCGCACTTCGCCGGCAAGTCGGGCGTCTTCTTCGACACCTCGGTTTGGAGCGCGATCGACCTGCTCGGCTTCTTCCACCTCGTGCCGCCGGAGCAGGTCTTGTATGCATCCGACTATCCGTACGGCTCGCAGCCCAACTCGCTGCTCATCGCCTTGCGCACCGCGCGCGCGTCCGGTCTGAGCGAGAAGCAGATCGCCGACATGCTCTCGGGGAACGCCAACCGGATCGCCGACGGCGAGCCGCCGCTCGAGCCGACGGCGCCGCAAGGAACGGACACGCTGGCGCGGCCGCTGTCGCTCGCGCGCATCCACCAGTACCTGTCGATGGCGTTCCCGCTTCTCATCATCCGCCAGCAGGACTCGTTCGGCGCGCTCGGTCTCGCGCTCAACGCGACATACGAGAGCAACGGCCGCGGCGGCGACCTCGACCAGATCCGCGAGCTCCTCCTGGCCGCGCGCGATCTCTGGCGCATGCTGCCCGAGGCAGAGGACGAAACCGAAGCGCGCGCAGTCGCGCGAACGACGTCGCGTCTCATCCACCTCGCCGACATCCTCGCGGTGACGTCGTGAAGCTCGTGGTGAACGGGGCGGATCACGTCTTCGAGGCGCCGGTCGGCGCGAGCCTCGCCGACGTCCTGCGCGACCGGCTCGGGTTGACCGGGACGAAGATCGCGTGCAACGAGGGCCACTGCGGCGCGTGCACGGTGATGGTCGACGGCGCGCCGGTGCTCTCCTGCATCACGCTCGCGCATACGGTGGACGGCGAGGTGACGACGATCGAAGGACTGCGCGAGCATCCGCTCGTCGCGGCGTTCGTGAAAGCGGATGCGGTGCAGTGCGGCTTCTGCACGCCGGGCCAGGTCGTGTCGGCGGCCGCGCTCGTCGCCGTCAATCCGACGCCGACGGAAGAGGACATACGGCACGCGATGGCGGGGAACATCTGCCGCTGCGGCACGTATCCGAAGATCGAGGAGGCGATTCTGCATTGGCGCGACTGATCCGCACCGAGAAAGAGGTCGAGGGCCGGTTCGAAGAGGTTTGGCTCGTGGTCGAGGAGGATCCGCTCGAGCAGTGGCCGGCGGGGCCGCTCGACGTCGTCGGCCGGCCGGCGGTACGGAAGGACGCGCTCGAGCGGGTGCGCGGCGAGGCGCGCTACACCGCCGACATCAAGCTGCCGGGGATGCTGCACGCGGCGCTGCTGCGCTCCCCGTACGCGCACGCGCGTGTAAAGAGCATCGACCTCGCGCCCGCGCTCGCCCTTCCGGGCGTGCGCGCGGCGATCGGGGCGGGAGAAGCGCCCGGGCTCGAGACCGAGGCCGGGTACGCCGGCGCCGCCGTCGCGGCCGTCGCCGCCGAAAGCTTCCGGCAGGCGCACGCGGCGCTCGACGCGATCCGCATCGAATGGGAGGAGCTCGAGGCCGTCATCGACCCTGAGAACGCCGTCGAGCGCGGAATCCTCCACGGCGAGCCGGAGCGGTACGAGCGCGGCGACTTCGATCGCGCCGTCGCGGAGGCCGACGTCGTCGTCGAGAGCACGTACCGCACACAGGTCGTCCTCCACAACTCGATGGAGACGCATCAGTCCGTGTGCGAATGGGTCGGCGACCGGCTCGACGTCTACACGTCGACGCAGTACATCTGGGGCGTGCGCGCCGAGGTCGCGCGCGAGCTCGGCATGCCCGCCGACAAGGTGCGCGTCGTCTGCGAGTACATGGGCGGCGGCTTCGGCTCGAAGAACTCCGCCGGCGAGTACACGTTCGCGGCCGCCGAGCTGGCGAAGCGGACGGGCCGTCCGGTGCGGTGCGCGCTCACGCGCCGCGAGGAGCATGTCGCCGCCGGGAATCGCAATGCAACGATCCAACGGCTCACGGTTGCAGCACGTAGCGACGGCACGATCACCGCACTCGGCGGCGACTATGTGAACGCACTCGGCTGGGGCGGGTGGTCGGCGTCGACGGAAGGGCCGCTGAAGATGCTGTACGCGTGCGAAAACGTTCGGACGGTGCGATGGACGGCGAAGATCAACACGCCGCCGATGAAGGCGTTCCGCGCGCCCGGGTTCGTCGAAGGGACGTTCGGCCTCGAATGCCTCATCGACGAGCTCGCAGCGAAGCTCGACGTCGATCCGCTCGAGCTGCGACGGAAGAACTACGCGAGCTCGAACGACGGCACGCCGTTCTCGTCGAAGAATCTCGAGCAGTGCTACGAGCGCGCGCAGAAGCATTGGGAGCGCAGACACGAAGTGCGCGCGCGCTCGGACGCGACGTGGAAGCGCGGCGTCGGGATGGCGAGCCAGATCTGGTACGGCGGCGGCGGTCCGCCGTCGTATGCGTGGACCCGCGTCGGATCGGACGGCCGCATCACCGTCGTCACCGCGATGCAGGACATCGGGACCGGGACGCGGACGGCGATGGCGCAGATCGCAGCCGAAGAGCTCGGCGTCCCGCTCGACCGCGTCGAGGTGACGCTCGGCGACACCGCGCGCGGGCCATACGCGACGCTGTCCGCAGGATCGTCGACGACGCCGTCGATCGGCCCCGCCGTTCGTGCCGCGGCTGCGGACGCGAAGCGGCAGATCATCGAGATCGCGGCGCAACGGTATGACCTCGAGGAGCGCATCCTCGACATCCGCGACGGCAGCATCGTCTC